>JBECKZ010000010.1:0-24481 GCA_040235555.1 Thiohalomonadales bacterium
CCCTTGCGTGAGGTGTCCTTGCTCATACGGCGTTTTGCGATGACCCCGCCCGCCTTGAGTTCACCGCGTACGGCGCTGGCATCGTCCACTTTCCTGAACGGCCCCAGGGTATAACAACTGGCACCACCGCTATCGGCCTGGCCGGTTTTGACGGTGGGCGGCTTGTTCTGATCTGCGAGGAATTCCTTGATCAGGACCAGGCGCAGGTTGTCGTCATCGCTGCTGGATGGGGGTGGGCTGGACAGGTCCTCGGACCGGTAGTAGTACCACAGGCCAAAACCAAGATTGACCAGCAGCAAGGCATAGATGATCCACTTCATGGGGCGCTATCTTAAGTGGCGTGCGCCATGATCGCCAGCCCCTGCAACACCAGATCCGGTTCCAGTACATAGGCCAGAGGCAGCAGTGGTGCAATGATGCCGGCATCGCCGCCGGTGAGAAAACAGATGACGGTGGTACCCAGGGTCTGCGCCTGTTCCGCCAGGGTCTGTTGCACCAGGGCACTGATGGCATGGGTGATACCGCTGGCAATGGCATCCTGGGTGCTGGTACCCAGTAAAGTAAGTGGTCCCCGACTGAAGTCCACCGGGGCCAGTGCCGTATGTGCCGTGAGTGCGGCCTGCATGGTGTGAATGCCGGGCAGGATCATCCCGCCCTGGTGTCGGCCAGTGGCATCCACCACATCAATGGTCACCGCCGAGCCGCAATCCACCACGCAGACTGCCGTGTGGGCAGCATGATACGCGGCCACCATCGCCGCCCAGCGATCACTTCCCAGTTTCTCCGGATCACGATAACTATTCGTCAGGCCCTGCCCGGTGGCCGGACTGACGATGAATTCCGGGGTAAGCGACCAGTGTTGCTGTATCCAGCCGCTCAGTTGGGCTTTGCGATCGGCATCGGCCACGCTCGCGATCACAACGCGCTGTGGTGGTGATAGTGACGCCCAGGCCTGCGTAAGTACCGCCTCCAGGGATTGCTGGCGGTGGATCAGCACTGAACTGGCCTGCTGGCCAGCCCCATCGTGCAGTGCCCATTTGATCCGCGAATTGCCGAAATCCACTAACAGTGTCTGCATCATTGACCCCGAAGACTGATCTCGCCGGAATAATAGCGCTGTAGCTTGCCGTTGTGTTCCACGAGTAAGGCGCCCTGCTCATCGACCCCGCGCTCGATGCCCGCTACCCGGTTCTCACCCAGGTGCAGGACGACATTCTGATCGCGATACTGATCCAGGGAACGCCAGTCTGACAGGAAAGGTTGCAGACCATATTCTTCAAATGCCGGCAGTGACTCAAGCAAGGCATCGATCAATTTCGCGGCCAGTGTATTACGTGCCGGTAAGGTGGTGGCCACCTGTTGCAGGGCAATCCAGGGTTGATCGATGGTGCGGCCTATCTCATCGGGCATGGCGAGATTCAGACCAATGCCGATCACCGCATCATACGGGCCATGGGTCTCGCCGCGCATTTCAATCAGGATGCCGCAGAGTTTTTTGCCCTCGCATAACACATCGTTGGGCCACTTCAGGCCAAGCTGTTCGATGCCCAGGTGCTGCAACAGGCGACACACTACCACACCGACCACCAGACTCAGGCCAACGAAGTTGGCGTTGATCTGATTAAAGCGCCACAGCAGTGAAATATAGATATTGCCGGCAAACGGTGACTGCCAGCTTTTGCCGCGGCGACCTCGCCCTGCGGTTTGTTGTTCTGCCAGCACGACCCACGGTGCCTGCACCGCATCGGCATGGGCGTGCATCAGATAATGATTCGTCGAGTCGATGGTGAGAAAGGTGTCCAGGCCGGCGAGTTGCGACGGGTTATCCAGCTGTTGCAGGATTGTCGTGCGGTCCAGCAACTCGATGGATTGTGCCAGGCGATAACCGCGACCGTGTACCGAATGGATATCCAGCGCATACTCGGTCTGCAGTGTCTGGATTGCCTTCCACACCGCGGCACGGGTCACACCTGTGTTTTTGGCCAGCGCCTCCCCGGAGTGGAAGTTGCCGTCACTCAGGGTTTTTAAAATAGAGTAAGGGAGCGACATGGTGCACTCTACCCTCTTCGGTAGTACCCGGGATTACTTAGTATAGATCTGCAGATTCAGCAGCATGGGGACATCACCGGGTTTGTACATCTTGATGCTTTCGATCCCGACCGGTTCATAGGGATACATGGTCATGATGAGTTGTTTTGGATCCGTCAGAAAATCTGTGAGATTCTTGACGGAGTCTTCACCCAGCTTGATTTGTTTTGCATTGAAGTCCGCGGCCAGACCGGCAATCACTGCTTTGCGGTAGGCCGTCACATCCTGTTTATTGTTTTCGGCAAACATCTTGAACAGGCGGTTTACGTAGGACGCATCTTGGTATCTGATCTCGGCCTGCTTGATTTTCACACCCAGGACGGCACTGTTGATATTTTTTACCATACCATCCACCGTGACCTTGACATTAACGTCCCCCAGGTCTTTGATTTTTTCATGCACGTTGAACGTCGCTTGCTTATTCTCCGGATCGAAAACCAGGTCAAATGAGATATCCAGATCCAGCTGGTCGTAACCAAGCGCATGGAAATCGGTGGCATGGGTATATAGATCGGTAAAGCCCAGTCGACTGACCAGTTCGGGAACCGGATCGTCCTCGATACCCCGTTGGCGCTTGAACTTTTCCTGTTGTTTTTTAATTTCATCCAGTAAGGAGACATTCAACCTCATATCGTTGATGGTGAAATTGATATGTTTGGGTGTCGGGCAGTTCGCGAGATCGCCGTCGTAATCGTAGGTCAGCAACACCTCACCAAACCTGATTTCCTCATCCAGGGTCGGGATGCGAATCTTGAGCCCTTTGATACCGATTGGACCGAACACCGACGCAGAGATATGGTCATAGTCAAATACGCGGGAGCGCGGTGGTGCACTGACAGGGACACGGGGCATGCCGGCACAATAGAGGATCTGCTGGAAGTTATCCTTGGCGCGGTAGAAGACATAGAGTTTGAGCGCCCCATAACCGGCGAGCGCTAACACTAGCAGTGTCACCAGAGTATTCTTAACGCGCATTGTATCGAACTACCCCCTGATAATTGCGGCCAGTCAGTATAACGGGAAGTGTGTCGCAGCCATAGGTTCGAACCAGGATTTTACCGCCGTTCGCGGGCGTCATATTTTTGTATGATGGCAACGATAACTGACATGGATACTTATATATTTATGGACTTACAGTTTTCATGTAATTTCATCAGGTTAACATGTTGATCTTATCGGTGCCACTATGAATCGCTATCGCCATATATATAGGATGGGGCTTATGTTATCCCTGCTTGGCCTGTTTGGTTGCCAACAAAAAACCATCACGGTTCCGGTTGTCGACGGCTGCCCGGTTACGCTCAATCATCAAGTGCGCCTGCTGAACGAAGATAAACAGGTCAACCTGTGTGACCAGTACAAAGGCAAGGTGGTCCTGATCGTGAACACTGCCAGTAAATGCGCCTTTACCGGTCAATACGAAGATCTGGAAGCCCTCTATGCGAAATATCAGGACCAGGGGCTGGTCGTGCTGGGTTTCCCCTCCAATGATTTCGCCAACCAGGAACCGGGCAGCGAAAAAGAAGTACAGAAATTTTGCCAGCTGACCTACGGGGTGAAATTTCCGATGTTCGCCAAGACCCACGTCAAACAAGACCATGCCGATCCGGTATATCAGACACTCGGCAAACTGACCGGGACCTATCCGAAATGGAATTTTTACAAGTATCTATTAGACCGCAAGGGCAACATCGTGGATGTATCGTGGAGTCTGACTAAGCCACACAAACTGCAAAAGACCATCGAGCATCTGCTCAAGCAATCGAACTGACGGGACCACCTTGCTGCAAATACCGCTGCTCCAGTGCCCGATCGCGATCCAGGGTGTTGGCTTCCACCAGGGCATGATGCACGATCCCCAAACACTGTGCCGTCTGTAATGCCGATTGCAGGTGCGTCTGCTCATACGTATTCAGGGTCTTGGCTCGACTGCGTTGCTGCAGATCGCGCATCGCTGCGTTATCTGTCAGCCCTGTTGTTTCGAATATCGCGTCCACGGCAAATCGCTGGTTCAGGGCCGCTGCATCCAGGAACGGTGCATTGAATTGTTTCTTGGGCGTCATGGCGAATTCAGCAGGAAACAGGCGGGCGTAAGTGCGCCGCAACAGCACCTTGTCGCGCAGGCCATGTACCACGGCCGTATCCGGTTGCGTTTTCATGAGTTCACGCAACGTGTGAGATAAAAACGGTGTGCGGCCTTCCAGGGTGTTGCCCATCTCCATGCGATCCCCCACCCAATTGAGGATCAACACCGGTAGGTGGGTGCGCACAAAATAATTTTGCCATAACAGCAGTGACCACTGCGGGTTGGCCAGTTCCGATTCAATACCTTCCAGTCCGGCAGCAAACCAGCTGCGTATCGATGCCCCCTGTGCACGCAACCAGTCATCACCAGCCGCCTGCCCCAGCAAGGCGTGGGTAATTGTGCGGATCTGACCATACAAAGGATGCGCCACACCCCACATGGCCAGGCTATCAATAAAATCCTGACCGGTGCCCTCGGCACTGGAACCTGCCAGCCAGGGATTCTGCGCATGACTGGAAAACCGGGTGGCGTATAAACCGTCGCGGCGAAACTGTCCGAGTGGATATTTCGCCAGAAGACCTGCGACATCGGCAGCGCTGCGGGCCTGTCCGCGTAGGCGCATGACATGTTTCCACCAATTGATATAACGAAAACTCGGATAGCCGCAGAAGACTTCATCCGCCCCATCACCGGTGAGAACCCCCTGCACGTACTGGCGGGTAAACAGACTCAACCACCACTTGGCGGCACCATTGGTATAGGGCTGAACAATTTCACTCGCCTGCACCGCCAGTGGATAGGCGTAGTTAAGCGCAGCATCATCCACTCTTACAAGATGCGGGTCCAGGTGCAAATGCCGGGCAAACCGGATCGCTTCTTGCGATTCATCGTAACCGGCCTGGGTGAACCCCACGGTAAAAGACTTCAATGGTGTTGTACTTTGTGCAGTGCGCGCCAGTTCAAACGCAATGGCCTTGGAATCGATACCGCCACTCAGATACACACCCAGCTCGACATCACTGAGCAGGCGATCGCTGACCGACTGCGTCATCGCCTGTTCGAATTGTTCGGCACCGGCCACCTTGCCATGCACACGGTTACGTATTGCTTGTGTATATGACACGAGTTGGCAGGCGAACGAGTCGGTGTTTTTCTCTGCGTGTAACACCCCACCGGGCGGAACCTGGATCACGTGTGCGAATGGTGTGCTGATGGGTTCATACAAGCCGACAAACTGTCGCAGCAATCCCTCACGCTGCCATTGTTTCGCTGAGGTCAGGCCTTTTATTTCACTGGAGAACTCGAGTCGCGTTGTCGCAAAAGAATAAACCTGCTGGTAATTCGCGAATTGCCGGTTGTCGACAGCTTCGAGATAACAGAACAGCGGTTTGACGCCGTATCGGTCCCGGTGTGCGACAAGTTGTCTTCCCTGTAGATCACTGATGACGAAGGCGTACTCACCCTCGAGCAAGTCAAAAAATCGATCCCCCTGCAGCTTCCAGCCTTCCAGGATAGTCTCGGTATCACTGCGGGACTGAAATGTCAGCGGGTGATCGCGCTGCAGAATTTTTCGTAACTGCAAATGATTATAAATTTCACCATTGAACACGATAACGTGTTGGCGATCCTGGCTGAGCATCGGTTGCCTACCAGCCGCAACATCCTGGAAGGCCAGGCGATGGTGACTGAGCCACAAGGTTTGCTCAAATCTCTCCTGGTAATCCGTATCCCCACGATGTGCGACTTGCGCAGAGGCAAACTGAAAACCGGAACGACCCGGTGTATACGCATCCACTACCGTGTGGTCATGAAACAATATACCGCTAAAACCGCACATGCTTAACCGGATACCGTGGAGATGAAAATGCGCTTCTGCATATTTTTTTTCAGTGTTTTATTCATCTAAGTGCATACCCAAACAATCTGAAATTCCACTATCGGGATCGCAATATCCTGAAAGCGAATGAGTTGTCGTCAAAGATTTCCCACATCGCACTGAATTCGGCGGATATGTATCCAAAGACATTGAAATTGGTCTAAGATTGTATTTCCAGTGGCTCCACCATACTAAACTAATGGCATCAGATTACCATATTTAAAATATGCCTAATACTATGCCGCAACAAACTCCAAGCGCGTAACGTGACATACCGACTATGCTAAATGTCCTGATACTGGATGACCAAGAGGTAACCGTTCGTCTGCTGGCAAAATTCATCAGCAGTATAACGGAATTTCCCGACCTCAATGTGTACACGTTTACAGATGAACGTGAGGCAATCAGCTGGTTATTAAAAAATCAGGCTGACCTTATTTTGATCGACTATCGGTTAAATACCATGTCCGGTACGGATGTGATTTCGGTTATTCGCCTGTATCCACGACATCACTCCGTTCCCATTATTGTTGTTACCGAATTTGATCAAAAACAGATTTTGTATGAAGCGCTCGATGCCGGTGCAAATGACTTTTTAGCAAAACCGATCGATGCGATTGAATGTACCAAACGATGCACCAATATGCTGCGCCTTCGTACTCATCAAATCGCACTGGAAAATCACAATCAGGCACTCGCACAACAAGTCGAAGCCTCTCTCAAAGATACCTTGTTCCGGCTGGCCCGTGCCGGTGAGTTTCGAGATTCAGAAACAGGTAATCATATCCTGCGCATGGCGCGCTACTCCCGTTTGATTGCAGAGCACCTGGGACTCGATACCGAGATCTGCGAGCTTATAGAACTGGCTTCGCCCATGCATGACATTGGCAAAATCGGGATTCCTGACCACATCCTGTTAAAACAGGGTCCCCTCAGCGAAAGCGAATGGGAGCTGATGCAACGACACACCATTATCGGTCACGAAATTTTGTCCGGCTCCGATTCCAAATATTTACGAATGGGCGCCAGCATTGCACTCAACCATCATGAAAAATTTGACGGGAGCGGATATCCTGGCGGACTACGCGGTGAAGAAATCCCTATTGAAGCCCGTATCGTCGCTGTTGCTGATGTATTTGATGCTCTAACCACTAATCGACCATATAAAACAAATTGGAATGTTGAAGATGCCATTAACTTTCTAAAAAACAACAGCGGCACCCAATTTGATCCAAAATGCATCAACGCATTTATCGCCCAGCTAGATAAAATCAAACGCGTTCTCAAAGAACTTCACGACAAGGACAATGTTGTTGTGATGTCTTCAAGCAATCGATAATCCCCCATACGGCAACCCTGGTTTTATTTCACTGTCGCATCCTTATAACGTGCGAGTTAATCACCACATTATCTATAACATATTTAATTAATAATACAATCAGAGCACAATTTTATATTTAATTTCATTCGCACATTGATTGATGTGCATTTGTGTTGCTATATTGATTTAGGGCTAGACAACACTTACAAAAGACTTACAAATGAACGTAGCAGAACTCAAACATCTTCACTCGACTGATTTCAGGCAAATCGACTTTGCCTATGATCAGAACCTTCAAACCGCATCGATTATATTCGATCCCGTCGGCCGACCCTGTTTTAACATGGGACTGCTTGAAGAGCTTGAAGCCGCGCAACAGATGCTAAAAAACAATCACCTGAACCCGAGCCACTTGATGGTGATGTCCAACAGCAAAGGTGTGTTCTCATTTGGTGGTGATTTGCAACTGTTTACCCGATTGATTCGATCACAGGATCTGATGGGGCTGTCCCGTTACATGAAGCTCTGCATCGATGTTTTGATGTCGACTACCTATCTTTATAAATTGGAAAAGGTTGCTGTGGTCCAGGGCATTGCCTTCGGTGGTGGTTTTGAAGCGGCACTGAGTTGTTCCACTATCATCGCAGAACGCTCAGCACAGTTTGGCTTCCCGGAACGTCTGTTCAATCTGTTCCCTGGCATGGGTGCTTACAGCTTCCTGATACGCAGGGTCTCACCTGCGATAGCAAAGCGAATCATCAGTTGCGACGAACGAAAATACAGCGCGCAACAGATGTATGATCTTGGTATTGTCGATCTTGTCGTTGAAGATGGCACCGGCAGAGAAGCAGCCATGGAATACATCGCCAATCGCAAGCGCTATGAAAATGCGTATAACGCGATCCGTGAGGTCACCGATTTCTACCACAAGGTCGATTTCGATGAACTGTATAAGATTGGAGAGAAATGGGTAAAGGCTGCCTTACAACTGGGTGATCGTGACTTGCGCAAGATGGAAATGATTGCGAAGGGCCAGGATAAATACGCAGCTTAACTGTTCTTACGGAATTCTTCCTTCAGGTACGCGAATAACATCTGCCTGGTCTCATTCAGGCAGCTCTGAAGTGTATCCAGGATATAATCCGTATTCTCCTTGTTTTCAAAGCTCTCTCGATCAATCTCCTGACACCTTCGTGTTATCGCCTCCAGTCGTTTGGCCTTGACGTTACCTGCAATACCTTTGAGGGCATGCATTTGCTCCTTGAAACCTGCAATATCCTGTCGTTCAATGGTGAACTTGATTTTCGCCATATTCTTGTTGGCATTTTCCAGGAAGATTTCAAACAGAGACGAGAGAAATTCGCCTTCCAGTGCTTCTTTTGGATAATTCGCAAACTCAGAAGGATCAAACACTATTGTCTGCAATGACCGGGATAAATCAAACCTGATTCTCTGGCGCTCTGCGAGCCGCTCCTCCGTTATCTTGGTAATAATCGCAGATAACTTCTGGAAATCGATCGGCTTCTCGACATATGCATCAAAATATTCCTTGGACATGTCAATCATGTCCGAACGTACATTGGCCGATGCCAGAATCAGGGGAATCGCCTTCTCCGGTGCGGCATACTGGTACATTTCTGCCACTTCAATTCCACTCATTTCAGGCATCTGTAAATCGATAATGGCCATGTCAAATGTCTGCTGTTGTAGCAAATCCAGAGCTTCGAAACCGTTTTCACATTGAGTGACAATGTGCCCCATCGTTTCGAGTAACTCACGCAGGACATATCGATTCGTAGGCTCATCATCACAGATGAGGATATTCAACCCTGTTACGGTCTTTTGTATTTTGCGCTTGAATGATGTAGCCATCGTGATCGGCGTGACCACGGCATCGCTGTTGCGCGACTTGAAGAACAGGGAATGGTATAACTGACGAGTATTAATTGGAATTGGTAGCACCGTGTCATACAACTCCAACACACGCTTATCACTCAGCTTTTCGACGCCAACCAGTATAAAATTGATACTACCTTTTATTCGCTCATTAATACGGCTGATTAATTCATTGGCATCAGCTGCCAGAGGATAATCGATAATAATCGCACCAGGAACCTTGTCTACACCTGGATTGGTATAGTATTTGATGACCTCGCAATCGGCATAAGCATCAATCGTATAATCCCAGACTTCTATGGTCTGTTTCAATTGATGAATCAATTTTGGATTTTGTGAAAAGACGACTACATTCTGCTCTACCGAGACCTTTTGTATTTCCGTTGTTACCTGCAGCGGAAGTTCAAACCAGAATCTTGAACCCAGGCCGACTTCAGAAGAAACACCGATGTTACCACCCATGTGTTCAACGAGTTTCTTGGAGATGGCGGTGCCTAATCCTGTTCCACCATATTTTCTGGTGATGGTCGCATCTTCCTGGTGAAAACGTTCAAAAATCCGTTCCCTGGCCGTTTCGGAAATACCAATACCTGTATCGATTACTTCGAAACGGACCGTCATTGTCTCGCCGGTGTTCTTCACCGGATACACATTAATAAGTGTATAGCCGCGCTCGGTAAATTTAATAGCATTATTCGCCATGTTCATCAGTATCTGGGTGATCTTTGTTGGGTCACCGTAAACATGTTTTGGTAGCAGTTCAGAAAAACGGGTTTCCAGTGAAATGTTTTTCTTTTTTGCCATCGGTTGCATGATAGTCGTTACCGTGTTGACGACTTCATTAATATTAAATGCAATGTTTTCCAGTTCGATGATGCCGCTTTCGATTTTCGAGTAGTCAAGAATATTATTGATAAGTGAAAGCAGGACTTTTGATGAGGTAGTGATAACATCCGCGTATTCTCGCTGCTTATCGTTCAGCTCAGTCGCTGTCAGCAGTTCTCCCACAGTGGTCACACCATTGAGCGGGGTACGCAATTCATGAGAAACATTGGCCAGAAAATTAGATTTTTCCTGGCTCGCCTGGGTAGCTTTTAATTTTTCTGCCTCGAGCTGCTCGAGCATATGCTTTTCGCGCTTCAGAAATAAGGCAATATACGCCGTAAACAACACCAATGAGACCAACAACCAGAATGCCATCGCAGGATGCGCATGCCAGTATGTTCCAAAGATAATCGCAGTTGAAAAGCCAATTACAGACAAGGTACCGGCAGTAATGAGTTCCACCATACCAAAACGAAAGGCGTGGCCGATAATCGTCAAATAAAAGATAAAAAATATGGGTAGCATCACTTCCGTGCTAACTATCATCGCAACGGAAATGATTGAAAATTCAAAGACAAGGGAAAAGATGCGGGCTTTTTTCGGGTCAACCAGGTGGAAATATATAACAGTGAACATGCTCAGCATAACGACGCAATAAGCGATGCTGAGCAAAATCTCGATATTGACCGTATTGGCTATAAAATGAGAATTTATGTGGAAATCAACAAGGAGATGCCGGTTTATAAGCAACATGTAAAGCATAACAACCACGCCACCTATCAGGCGTATGGCGGCCTGCTCCAGCTCCTTCTGGTCCTTTATTCGATTGAGTAACTGCATACAATTTCTCTGGTGGATGCCAGCCTGGCTATATATCCCTATTATTAATATAAAGAAAATAAAGATAATCTGGATAATCGTTGACCATTATAATTCAGGATGTTAGATCTGTATATGCAGTGTTTTCGCGGATTATTCCTCACTATTTAAAATCAATTATCCGTGTAGCCTGTGCTGTCAATGAAAATGCGTAGATACAAACAAAAATTCTGGGAGGTAAATCACATTCTCTCACCGGTATATAACCTGATGTGTAACACCGCAATTTTTAGACCCGAAAAAGTTTCGACATCAGGCCACTTGATTTATTAAATCTAATAACGGTCTGTCGTATCAAAACTTGAAACCAATTCCACATCTCCCTCATTAGCCAGATTAGGGTGAAGACGGTTTAATATGGCACGACGTTTGCGGCTACTGTTTTTCAACCAGCACACATCTACGTCTGATTTATTATGAACAGGAAGCACTGATACTTGGACGAGAAATAATTAAGAAGCTGTTAACGGAATACAAGTTGAACACGACAGATTATTGCCAGGCTAATCTTTCTATTTTGTAAAACTCACCTGCTCTGCCATGAAAACTATAAACGAATTAGATACAGCAAACTCGCTGCTCTTGATGCATTCGAAAAATGCATGACCGCATCGCGCATTCACCCAGACGCATCGAACAAATCTGACGACTGTCAAAAGTAACAACGAACGTGCTTTACTACCACTACAGTGCTAAAAACAACTGATAGCAATCTTTTCTGCTAAATCGTGAAGACAAGAACCGTAGCTAAATGCGTCAATTTATATTGAACAGCCTTTGCACCAAAATTATTTAGGCTGCAAATTTCCTCCTCGCAAAATCATGGAAAGTGCATTTGTAGTGCACAAATTCTGGAATATTTCGCCAGTTCGCTGATTTTTTGCACCAGAATAGTAATAACTCTCATTTTCCATGCCTTATTACTGCGCATTTTTTCTGATATTCGCGTCTCGCTATGCACCATTAAAAAATCTTTCACCACAAATTCAACTGCTTAGCATTTTTATCGGAATTGGCATACGAATTGCCAATTAGTATTTGCTGATATTTTGAAAGGGCCGGATCGACGTAGAACATCACTAGTGACGGCAGAGTGAATAACAACATTATCAATATATTGAGAGGGAAGAATGAATATACGACAACACAAGCCTCGTCGTCTTTTACATGTGCTGGCTTTCAGTCTGGGTCTGGTATTTTCTGCAGCTGGCCATGCTGAGGTCGGTCCACCCGAGAAGGCACAGCTAAAATTCGGTTTTATCAAACTCACAGACATGGCACCGCTGGCCATTGCCTATGAAAAAGGCTTCTTCGAGGATGAAGGGCTGTATGTCACTCTTGAAGCCCAGGCCAACTGGAAAGTCCTGCTCGATCGAGTAATCGATGGCGAGCTCGATGGTGCCCACATGCTTGCCGGTCAGCCGCTTGGCGCCACCATTGGCATTGGTACCAAGGCACCCATCATTACCGCGTTCAGTATGGATTTGAATGGTAACGGTATTACTGTCTCCAATGACATCTGGAAACAGATGAAACCGCATGTCCCCATGAAAGACGGTAAACCGGAGCATCCCATTAAGGCCGATTACCTCAAACCGGTAGTGAAACAATTCGAGAAAGAGGGCAAGCCTTTCAAGATGGGCATGGTCTTCCCCGTATCCACCCACAACTATTACCTGCGCTATTGGCTGGCTGCCGGCGGTCTCAATCCTGGTTATTACAACCCCAAGAAAGGTGATACCAGCGGCACGTTAAAAGCTGACGTGTTGCTGTCAGTCACGCCGCCACCGCAAATGCCCGCCACACTGGAAGCCGGAACGATCTATGGCTACTGTGTGGGTGAACCCTGGAACCAGCAGGCCGTATTCAAGGGTATCGGTGTACCGGTGATTACTGACTATGAAATCTGGAAAAACAATCCGGAAAAGGTCTTTGGTGTGAGCAAGGCTTGGGCCGAGAAATATCCCAACACTAACATTCACGTCCTCAAAGCCCTGATCCGTGCGGCCAAGTGGCTAGATGATCAAAATAACAAAAATCGTAAGGAGGCCGCGAAGATCCTGTCTCGCAGTCAATACGTCGGTGCGGATTACAAGGTTATCGCCAATAGTATGACTGGCACTTTCGAATACGAAAAAGGTGACAAGCGTTCCGTACCGGACTTTAACGTATTTTTCCGTTACTACGCGACATATCCCTACTACAGCGATGCAGTCTGGTTCCTGACCCAGATGCGCCGTTGGGGGCAAATCCCTGACTACAAACCGGACAGCTGGTACATGAAGATTGCGAAGGAAGTCTATCGTCCTGATCTGTACGAGATTGCTGCAAAAGAACTGATCAAGGAAGGCAAGATGAAGGCCAGTGACTTCCCTGACTTTGCCAAGGAAACCGGTTTTCGTTCGCCTACGTCTGATTTTATCGATGGTGTTACCTATGACGGTAAAAAACCCAACGCGTATCTGAAAAAATTCAAGATTGGCCTGAAAGGCAAAGAAAAGATCTAGGAGGGAATGACGCGCCCATGACTACCATGGGCGCGTTTTTTAAAATGATTGCTAAACGAGGGAACAAAAGATGAATACCAAAGTCATGCGACTGCCGGGAATCAGTCAGATGACACTTTCAATTTACAAGTTGAAATCTGTCAACTGGTCAGAAGCTCCTAAAGTATTATTTCATAAACTTGGTGTACCACTGATCTCCATCCTACTGTTTCTATTGTTATGGGATGGCGTAGCCGCACATATCCAGACATCGCTGGGCAAGGTGCCGGGACCAGTCCAGGTCTGGGATCAGGCAACTGCCCTGTATCAGGAACACCAGGATGCGCGTAAGCGTGAAGCAAAGTTTTATGAACGTCAGGAGAAACGCAACGCCGAAGTCCTGGCCAAAAATCCAAATGCCAAGGTAGAAATTTACCCATATACGGGAAACCCAACCTTCTTCGATCAGATTGAGACCAGCATTATTACCGTCATGACCGGTTTTTTGCTTGCGTCACTGATCGCTATCCCCATTGGCATTTTCTGTGGCCTGAGTTCAACTATCTATACCGCACTCAATCCCATCATTCAGACCTTCAAACCCGTTTCGCCACTAGCCTGGTTGCCCATCATCACATTGATCGTCAGCGCAGTATATGTCAGCAATGATCCCATGTTCGCCAAGTCGTTTATCGTATCGGCCCTAACTGTCACTTTGTGCTGCATGTGGCCGACAATCATCAATACGACTGTCGGTGTTTCCTCCATTGACAAGGATCTGGTCAATGTCAGTCGTGTCTTGCGGCTAAACTGGTTTACCAATGTCTACAAGATTGTGCTGCCCTCTTCTATCCCGATGATGTTCGCTGGCCTGCGTGTATCACTGGGTATCGGCTGGATGGTACTGATTGCCGCAGAGATGCTGGCACAGAATCCGGGGCTCGGTAAATTTGTCTGGGACGAGTTCCAGAACGGTAGTTCCAATTCCCTGGCTCGTATTATGGTCGCTGTTATCACAATCGGATTAATTGGTTATTTACTCGACCGTCTCATGCTTCTGCTGCAACGCGCAGTCAGCTGGGACAAAAACGCCGTCATCCGTTAAGCGCAAGGAGAAGAAAAACATGAGCCAGGATAAACATCTCGAGATTTCACACGTCTCCATCGAGTTCCCAACGCCAAAAGGTCCCTTCAAGGCCCTGGATGGAGTGAATATACATATCACCAAAGGCGAATTTGTTTCCTTGATTGGTCACTCTGGTTGCGGCAAATCCACCGTACTCAATATTGTCGCTGGTTTATATCAGGCAACAGCCGGCGGCATTATTCTGGACAGCAAAGAAGTGGATGAACCCGGACCGGATCGTGCCGTAGTCTTCCAGAACCATTCGCTACTTCCCTGGTTGACCGCCTATGAAAATGTCGAACTGGCAGTCAAGCAGGTATTCAAGGGCAAGAAATCCAAGTCCGAAATGCGCGACTGGATCGTGCATAACCTGGAACTGGTGCATATGGAACATGCCATGCACAAACGCCCCAATGAAATTTCCGGCGGGATGAAGCAACGCGTCGGGATTGCCCGTGCGCTGGCGATGGAACCAAAAGTCCTGTTGATGGATGAACCCTTCGGCGCACTGGATGCGTTGACCCGCGCCCACATGCAGGATTCACTCATCGAGATCCAGGCCCGCCTGAACAACACCGTAATCATGATCACGCACGATGTAGACGAAGCGGTGTTATTGTCTGACCGGATCGTCATGATGACCAATGGCCCGGCTGCTACCATCGGAGAGATACTGGAAGTTGACCTGCCACGCCCACGCGATCGCATCAAAATGGCCAATGACCCGCGTTATAACTATTACCGTTCAGAAGTTCTGAAATTTCTGTATGAACGCCAGAAACAGCCGCAGGACAAAGACGTCCCTGCACCAGCTGATGGCAACAAACTCAAAACAGGCAAAACCGCGGATTCGAAGAACGAAGAAGCGGCGTAATATCTAATTCCCGCATGTCTGTGGATTCGGACATGATTAGCAATCACGCCATGGATGGCCTTTCACCCCATTTTGGACCACGACTTCGCCTTCCGCTTGCACTAACTCACGGCATAAAACGCATATTGCGCTGGAACTGTGCATAAATAGTGTTTCTTGCCTGATTTGATGGCGTCAAATCAATTTTTGCACCAACCTAGTTCAAAATCATTTTAGTATTCCCGCGGCCAGAAAATAACCAAGCAAGATACTCTTTTACTAATCAATCACATACCAACATTTTAGATCTTTCTAATACATGGCATGCCGTTTGCTCTACAGAATCAGCGCAAAAACAAATCAATAAACACCAGGAGTACGTTATGGCTGAGAAGTTGGTTGTGATCGGCAACGGGATGGCCGGTATCCGCACCGTCGAAGAATTACTGAAACTCGCCCCCGAGGCCTATGACATCACGGTCTTCGGTGCCGAGCCTTATGGCAATTATAATCGCATCATGCTTTCCCCAGTGCTGGCCGGCGAGAAAACCATCAATGACATCATGCTCAACGACGAGCAATGGTATGCAGATAACAACATTCGTCTGCATAAAGGCAAGATAGTCA
The DNA here is from genome assembly GCA_040235555.1 of Thiohalomonadales bacterium. Lineage (GTDB taxonomy): Bacteria > Pseudomonadota > Gammaproteobacteria > UBA6429 > Thiohalophilaceae > RI-92. The sequence goes on from JBECKZ010000010.1 coordinate 16,004, forward strand.
CCCAGATCGATCGCCGCAATCGTAAAATCCTTGCGGATGACGGCACTGAAGAGTCCTATGACCGGTTATTGCTTGCTACCGGTTCCAACCCGTTCATGATCCCTGTTCCAGGAAACGATCTAGCGGGTGTGGTGTCGTTTCGGGATATACACGATGTCGATAATATGCTCGACGCCAGCAAGAGCTTCAAGCACGCTGTCGTCATCGGCGGTGGCCTGCTCGGCCTGGAAGCCGCTAATGGTTTAATGAATCAGGGGATGAGTGTCACCGTGGTGCATATCAACAAGACCCTGATGGAGCGCCAGCTGGATGAACCCTCGGCCAATATGTTACGCAGGACTCTGGAAGCACGTGGCATGCATTTCCTGATGGAAGCACAGACCGAGGCCATCATCGGCAAAGATCGAGTGGAAAAGGTGCGCTTCAAGGATGGCTCCGAAATTTATGCTGACCTGGTGGTCATGGCAGTGGGCATCCGCCCCAATTTCGAGCTGGCAAAAAAATCCGGGATACATTGCGAACGTGGCATCGTCGTGAATGACACGCTGCAAACCTATGACCCGCGCGTGTATGCCGTCGGCGAATGTGTGCAACACCGCGGTGCAACCTATGGCCTGGTGGCCCCTTTATTTGAAATGGCCAAGGTCTGCGCCAATCATCTCGCCATGCACGGCATCGGTCGCTACAGCGGTTCAGTGACTTCAACCAAACTGAAAGTAACCGGTATCGACCTGTTTTCTGCTGGCGATTTTACGGGTAATGAACAAACCGAAGAGCTGGTATTCCAGGATGCAGCACGCGGCGTGTATCGCAAACTCATTGTGCAGGACAATCGCATCAAGGGTGCGGTGATGTACGGTGATACCATCGATGGGCCGTGGTACTTCGATCTGATGCGCGATGACACCGACATCAGCGACCTGCGCGAAAACATTTTATTTGGCCAGGCACACCTGGGCGACTCCGGCCATGGCGATGACAATCGCGTCGCCGCCATGGCCGATACCGTGGAGATCTGCGGTTGTAACGGTGTCTGCAAAGGCGAAATTGTAAAAGCCATCGTCGACAAGAAACTGTTTACTCTGGAAGAAGTTCGCGCCCACACCAAAGCCTCGAGTTCCTGCGGTTCCTGTACTGGTCTGGTCGAAAGCATCCTCGCCTCAACCGTAGGAGGAAATTATTCTCTTGCCCCACATCAAAAACCGTTGTGTGCCTGCACCGAGCACACACATGATGACATTCGTAAAATTATCATGGAACAAGAACTCAAGTCCGTGCGTGCCGTCATGGACTTCCTGGAATGGAAAACACCTGACGGATGCAGCAAGTGCCGACCAGCATTGAATTATTATTTAATCTGCCAATGGCCAGCTGAAGGACTGGACGATTACCAGTCCCGCTTTATCAATGAGCGTGTGCACGCCAACATCCAGAAGGACGGGACTTATTCCGTGATCCCACGGATGTGGGGTGGTCACACCACTCCCAAAGAATTACGTGCAATCGCCAGCGTCGCGGAAAAATTTAACGTCGAAACCGTACACATAACCGGCGGTCAACGCATCGCCTTGTACGGTTTGAAAAAGACGGAGTTGCCCGCCATCTGGAAAGAACTCAATGCCGCCGGCCTGGTTTCCGGCCATGCCTACGGCAAGGCCTTGCGTACAGTCAAGACCTGTGTCGGCAAGGAATGGTGTCGCTTTGGCACCCAGGATTCCACCCATCTAGGTATCGAACTGGAAAAATTGAGCTGGGGTTCATGGACACCGCATAAATTCAAGATGGCAGTATCCGGCTGTCCCCGAAACTGTGCCGAGGCCACCATCAAGGACTTTGGTGTGGTTTGTGTCGATTCCGGATATGAATTACATGTTGGCGGTAATGGTGGCGTCAAGGTCCGGGCCACGGATTTCCTGTGTCATGTTAAAACCGAAGATGAAGCGCTGGAATACACTGCGGCCTTCATGCAATTGTACCGGGAAGAAGCACATTATCTGGAACGTACAGCGCCATGGATCGAACGTGTGGGTCTGACCTATGTAAAAGAACGCATCGTCGAGGACACAGATAACCGAAAGGCACTCGCCGAACGATTCCGTTATTCCCAACAATACATGCAGAATGACCCCTGGGCCGAGCGCGTTGAAGGCATTGATGAACACGAATTCAAGCCCATGGCTACGATCAACCTCAACGAATTGAAAAGAGTCTCCTAATGAGCGCAGTAATGAAGCAAACGGATTGGATCAAAATCGGTAATCTCAACGACATCCCCAGGCTGGGTGCACGGGTGGTCGAAACCGATGCCGGTAACATAGCAGTCTTTCGCACCGCCGAAGATGAAATCTTTGCCCTGCGTGACAAGTGTCCGCACAAGGGCGGACCATTATCACAGGGTATCGTGCACGGCAAACGAGTCGCCTGTCCCCTGCATGACTGGAAGATTCATCTCGATACGGGTATCGCCGTCGCCCCGGACGAGGGCTGCGCCGCCAGCTTCCCGGTGAAGCTGGAGGACGAGGTCATCTACCTTTTGCCCATGGCCAGCGACGGTTGTCCGAATAACAGCTAGTGATATGTCTGACAATCAAAGCATTCGTACCACCTGCCCATATTGCGGGGTGGGTTGCGGGATCATTGCCGGCGTCGCAGACGATGGCAGCACCACAATACAAGGGGACCCGCAACACCCGGCAAACTTCGGGCGTCTATGTTCCAAGGGTACTGCCCTGGCCGAGACGCTCGCGGATGATGATCGTCTGCTGCAACCCGAGATCGAAGGCACCCCCTGTACCTGGGACACTGCAGCCGAATACGTTGCAAAAAAATTCCTTAGCATCATCGAGCAACACGGTCCTGATGCCGTCGCATTTTATGTCTCCGGCCAGTTATTGACTGAGGATTACTACCTGGCGAACAAGCTCATGAAGGGCTTTATCGGCAGCGCCAACATCGATACCAACTCCCGACTGTGCATGTCATCCGCTGTAGCCGGGCATAAGCGTGCCTTTGGTAGTGATACCGTGCCGTGCAGCTACGAAGATCTCGAACGTGCCAAACTGATCGTACTGACTGGCAGTAATACCGCCTGGTGCCACCCGGTGGTGTATCAACGCATAGCCAAGGCAAAAAAAGACAATCCAGACTTAAAGGTCGTTGTGATTGACCCGCGGCGCACAGCCACCTGTGATATTGCGGATTTACATCTACCACTACAGCCAGGCACAGATACAATTTTGTTTAATGGACTGCTGGTGTACATCAATGATCACGAAGAGCGCAATACGCTGTTTGTGGACAACCATACCGAAGGTGTCAACGCCACAATATCATGTGCCCGCGAACAGGCTGGATCAGTGGCACAGATCGCTCAACACTGTGGGCTCGATGTCAGTGACGTGGAAACCTTTTTCAAATTGTTTGCACGTACCGAACGTGTTGTGACACTGTTCTCGCAAGGGATCAACCAGTGGTCATTTGGCACCGACAAAGTCAACGCCATTCTGAATTGCCATCTGCTCACCGGTCGCATCGGGCGCCCGGGTATGGGCCCGTTTTCCATCACCGGCCAGCCCAATGCCATGGGCGGGCGTGAAGTAGGCGGTCTCGCCAACCAGTTAGCTGCACACATGCAGCTGGACAATCCGCATCACCGGGAAGTAGTACAAAAGTTTTGGGAAGCCCCAGTGATTGCAACTCAAGAAGGTTTGAAGGCAGTCGACCTGTTTCGCGCCATTGAACAGGGCAAGGTCAAGGCCGTCTGGATCATGGCAACCAATCCTGCGGTAAGCCTGCCTGATGCGGATCGGGTGCGCGCTGCACTGATGCGTTGCGAGTTTGTCGTGGTCTCGGATTGTATTCGCAATACGGATACCTCGGCCTTTGCTAATGTGATGTTGCCGGCCCAGGCCTGGGGTGAAAAGGATGGTACCGTCACCAACTCCGAACGGCGTATTTCACGACAGCGTGCCTTCCTCACACCAGTGGGTGAAGCCAAGCCGGACTGGTGGATCATCGCCCAGGTTGCACAACGCATGGGCTTTAAAAAATACTTTGATTACAGTCATCCCTCCTGCATCTTTCGTGAACATGCTGCTTTGTCCGGCTATGAAAATAATGGCGAGCGGGATTTTGATATCAGTGCCCTGGCTGGTATCAGTAAAGAGGAATACCAGGACCTGAAACCAATTCAGTGGCCAGTATCCTTTGCGGCACCCGATGGTAGTAAACGACTGTTTGGCGATGGACGCTTCTATACGCCAACTGGTAAAGCCCAATTTGTTCCTATCCAGACGCGCGTCCCGGCCCATGCACGAAATGATAAATTTCCATTTAGCCTGAACACCGGCCGAGTACGCGACCATTGGCATACCATGACACGCACGGGCAAATCTGCACGGCTATCAGGACATATCTATGAGCCCTTTGCCGAGATTCACCCGGCTGATGCACAACAAAGAAATATTGATCATGGCGGCCTGGTCTGTGTCACCAGCCAATGGGGCCAAATTATCGTACGCGCGAGAGTCACCAACAGCACGCTCCCCGGCCAGGTCTTCGTTCCCATGCATTGGAACGATCAATTTGCGAGTAAGAGTTACGCCGATGCGCTAGTCAACCCAGCGCTGGATCCCATTTCCGGACAGCCTGAATTCAAACATACTCCAGTAAATATCACGCCTTATCACGCCGCCTGGCATGGCTTTTTATTATCCCGCCGCGAACTCGAACTCAGAGACGTCGCCTATTGGTCACGAACGAGAGGATATGGCTACTGGCGTTATGAACTTGCCGGTGACGAGGCGCCTCAGGACTGGTCGGCCGCGGCGCGTTTGCTATTGTGCAGCAATGCCACAGAGATAGACTGGATTGAGTACTTTGATAAGTCGGCGCAACGTTATCGTGCCGCACGTCTGCAGGGTCAACAACTAGAAAGTTGTATTTTTATTGGTCCGAATTTTCATTTACCCGAACGCGACTGGTTGGCCAGTTTGTTTGACAAAGCCACGCTATCCGATTCAGAACGCCAGAGCCTGCTTAGTGGTAAACCCCGCAATCAGCAGGAAGATGCCGGTCGCATCATTTGTGCGTGTTACCAGGTTGGCGTCAAAACTATCCAACATGCGATAGAAAATGCGAGACTGGACAGCGTGGAGGCCATCGGTGAAGCCATAAAAGCCGGGACCAATTGCGGTTCGTGTGTACCGGAATTACGCAAATTGCTATCAGCGCACAAGCAGACCGAATCGATCCCGTCTTAATGCCAGAACACCAGCATTATTTATTGATGCAAATTCAGAAACTAATTTGCATTAATCTGTAGTGTAGCGACATGATTGCTACTGCCGTGGAATTTCGGACTCAACACCAGCACAGCACCCGCGAGTAGCATGACGATCACCACCACCGCTGGCTTGAACAACCGTTGCGATATTGGATGTTCAACCAGCCACATCAGACCGCCAATAATGGTGATGGTCGCAATATAAAATATCAGCTGAATTCCCATCGGATTGGCGATATAACCAATGAGCGCGTGTAAAATATTGCCCATGATGCTACGTTCCGAAATGAGCCATGATGTATCCCATAAAGTGGTGGTCATCACGGAAATTACATTGGCCTGCACCAGGAAACCTGCCGCCTGGGCCGCAAGGCCCGCCGACAACATGAGTAACATCAAACTGGTGACACGGAACAGGTAGCGTGTTGGGATACGCAGCAAGCCGAAGTACAAGCCAGCACCGAACGCGGCGCCAACCGCCAGACCTAAAACACTGCCGCTTGTAATTTGCGCCATGGGTGTACCACTGGCGAACATACTATATAAGAACAGCACAACTTCCGCGCCTTCCCGCAAGACGGCGAGCCCCACCAGCATGGTCAAGGCATACATGGGTTGTTGGCCTTCACTGACGGCCTGCCCTATCTGTTTGGCGTGCATGGCCAGTTCCTTGCCATGCTTTTTCATCCAGATGTTATGCCAACCCAGCATCAGGACCGCAGCAGACAGGATCATGGCATTGAGCAGTTCCTGGCCCAGGCCGGCAGCAGCGTTATTGATCACATCCGCCATCGTGGCAATGCCGATAGCGCCCAGTATCCCGCCGAGAATACCCACACTGATCCATTTAACACGGCTCGCAACCTCACGTGTCGCCACTGCCACCAGGCCGATAATCAGTGCGGCCTCAAGGACTTCACGAAATACCAGAATCGCTGTGCTGAACATATCGCTTACCTTTATTTGACGATGATTTGACCCTTGGCGGTAGATTCATGGAATTCGCCAATAAATGGGTAAGTGCCTGGATTGAGCGGTCCCACGAAAATGACGGCCTGGCTCTTCCCTTGGATGACCTTTTCCCGATGAAGCTTTTCGCTTTCGAACTCTTCCGGCGTGGGATCAAGGTTCTTAACAATGAGCTTGACCTTGGTGTTGGCCGGAATGGTCACGGTCTCTGGGCTAAACTGATGATTTTTAATGGTTAATGAAAATTCTTCCATCGCCAATGCAGTACTGGCCTGGGCCAGCAATAATACAGTGGCAACTGAAAAGCTTATAACTATCTGTTTCATAGGTATTTTCCATGAATTGATTCAAGACTATATTACTAATGTCTAAAATGATAACGATTCTCATTTATAAATGCAAGTAGATCGCATTTAATACTGGCAGGAAAATTACCTAGCACCAAACGCCCAGACAAACCTGGGTGAGAACAACCCCAAGGCACACTGGGATTATTGAGTTAGTCAGAATGAGCTTACGAGTTGATTAAAACCTGCGCAACCTGACCCAGCGAAGCTGGGGTAGATGTACTGGTGAAACACACTGGGGATCTAGTGAAGCAGGTTGAGGAATCCTTGAAAAGTCTGCAGCAAGAAAAATATTCCCGGCACTTATCCATCGAGGGTTCTAATCTTATCGCTTGCCTGTCGAGTTGTTTTACATACTAAATACTCAATAAGTGCCTGAAAATTCTAAACTAATCGTTTTTCCTAATTACCTTATTTAAATTGAGAAGGCTTTTTTAACAAAGCCAGCTTGCATGCGTACATAGATATCACGTTAATTACTTGAATTTAATAGAAATTTAATTTTGGTACAGTACTTGCCTTTATTTTTCGAGTAAGTTCCTTATTTCCATTTAACTACTTACTATAGGGAGATAATAATGAAACGTATTTTAATATTAGTGTTGATGTTAGCTGGACTATTAGGGTGGGAATTACCAGCTAATGCCTATATCGTGCAAGCTCCGGGACCGCTAGATTCATTCTCCATCGTCACCAACGTAATTAACGATGGAACTGATAGTATTGCCGGTATCACATTTGACCTGTCGGGAACCAGCACCACTGACGGGACCCATCTGGTAATCGATCCGCCGCCTTTCAGTGTCACTAATCCCGCCGGAGGTACCTCTACCTTCTTCAATCCCACCCCGGAGGTGTTTGGCTTTACCTTCACTGGATTCGATCCCGGTGAAAGTTTCGGCTTTCAATGGGATCCGGATAGCGTGCTCAATGCCTCTTATGGTGCGACTATAAGCGAACTGGTCGGTACTGATGTGACCCTCGCTCTGGTCGGTGGTGGAAGTCTGTATGGCACCATGCAGATAGTGGGAAATAATGTAGAAGTCGCCTGGGTGCCTGAACCTACTAGCCTTGCACTATTGGGTGTTGGTCTGCTTGGAATCGGCATAACCAGCCGTCGCAAAAAATTGCAGTCATAAAACTTCTATCCATCGCGATAGTAAAGAAAAAGCCCTGGTTGCCATCATATGGCAGCCAGGGCTTTTTTACATATGATTCAGAAGACAACGTACAGGGCACGTTCAGTTGATACTTAATCCAACCAGAGCACAACTAGAACAAGAGGAACTGGTTTGTGGAGAACTCAATGAATCCCGAAAGTATTCTAAGTGAAGCGCGTTGACTAGAACCTGCGAAGCAGGTTGAGAAATCCTTGATGAACCTCGTAGAGGTTCTAAGGGCAGGAAATACTTAATGCGACCAGAACCAGCAACGCTGGTTCAGGAAGCACTCGATGAATCCCGTAGGGATTCTGGAGTGAACCCCGAAGAGCTCTAAGTAAAAGCCTACAGACAAAAAAAATCCCTGACACTTTGAAGTATCAGGGATTTCGTATTTAAAGCCTGGCGGTCGCCCTGAACCATCGGAGATGGTTAGGGTGTGCGCAATGAACCCCGAAGGGGTTCTGCGCTGGACCTACAATCAAAATAAGCAGGTGACCAGAACCAGCGGAGCTGGTCCAGGAAATACTTAATGAACCCGGTAGGGTTCTAAGTGCACCGCCCGGAAAAACCAGACATAGAAAAAGCCCCGCACTCTTTCGAGAACGGGGCTTTAAATTAAAGCCTGGCGGTGACCTACTTTCACATGGGAAAACCCACACTATCATCGGCGATGAGGCGTTTCACTTCTGAGTTCGAGATGGGATCAGGTGGGACC
>JBECKZ010000050.1:0-5694 GCA_040235555.1 Thiohalomonadales bacterium
GTATAATTCAGGAGTGGCAGTCCTGATAGCAAAAGTTCGCGAGCCCGATCGAGTTGAAACTGTATTAATCCGGTAAGCTGGCTAGTGGCCTGCCGTTTGCTAAGACTGATTTCATCGGCTGCAAACCGCTGCATTTCATCCATGGGGATGTAGATACGTCCCCGCTGGTGATAGTCACTATCCAGGTCCTGAATGAAATTGATCAATTGCAGCGCGGTACAGATGTGGTTTGAATGTGTCGATGTTTTGTCATTCCAGTTATTGTGTAAACGCAGGACGAGTTCGCCAACCGGGTTAGCAGAATGGTCACAATAATTTGCCAGTTCTAAATATGTGTCAAAGCGCTGGGTGTCGACATCCATGTGGAAAGCGTATAGCAACTTTTCGAACGGAGTGATGGGTAAACGATAGCGCTGGATAGTATCGGCCATCGCCATAAATATCGGCTCATCGGGGGTGATGCCATTATCAATTTGTGACAATCTGGTGGACATGGCATCCAGTTGTGCATGCCGTGTGGCGGCTGTCATATTTCCTTCATCGGCGATATCGTCTGCACGACGGGCAAAGGCATAAATCGCGGCGGTGGCGTGCCGGTGTGGTTTGGCTAGCAAGCGTGAGGCGGTTGGAAAATTCTCGTAATGTTGCTGCGCGATATGCAGGCAAGTTCGGTATGCATTGTCCAGCGTATCGTCGGTCATGAGATTCTGCTATGGTAGTGTTTCGTAATTAGTAGGTTCGGAGTAAAGAATGAAAACCCTGAAAATCTTATTGCTCGGTCTGATTATCGGTGCACTGCTTGGCTTTTGGACGGGTTACAATAAAGGCCGGGGCGCCGGACTCTTCAGCAATCCGTTCAAGGAGCCATCCGTGACCCAAAAGCTTAAATCCTCGCTGGGAGAAGGCATGGAAAAAGCGGGCAAGAACATCGAACAGATGGGTAAGGATATTAAAGATAAACTGGAAAAATAGTTTTTCACCTTGACCGCTCGTTATGGATTTTCGGATTCCAGTTCAGTATCAGGTGCCTGAACGGATTTTAGTCCGGTTTCGATCTGCTGCGGTTCATCAATTTCCTTTCCGGGATTGATCCCAAGTTCCACAAATTTGCGAGCGCTTGGCATTACACGGGCATCGAAGGAACCTATCGCACTGTTATAGGCCTTAAGCCCGGAATCCAGATTGCGCCCGAGTTTTTGCAAGTGGCCGGAGAAATTATTCAGGCGTTGGTACAATTCTTCGCCGACGTGACGGATTTGTTCTGCATTCTTCGCCAGTTGTTCCTGGCGCCAACCGTAAGCCACTGCACGTAATAACGCCACGAAACTGGTGGGGGTGGCGAGAATTACCTGCTTGCGCAAGGCGTCTTCCAGTAGTGCTCGATCCTGATCCAGGGCTGCACTCAAAAATTGATCGCCGGGAATGAATAGCACCACGAAGTTGGGTGCGTCCTTGAATTGTGACCAATAAGCTTTGCTGCTCAATTCCTGTACGCGTTGACGAACATTGCGGGCATGACGCTGAAGTTGCTGGGTACGGGTAAGATCGTCGCCGGCTTCTATTGCACTAAGGTAAGCATCTAACGGCGTTTTAACATCTACCACGATTTCACGTTGATCCGGCATGCGGATGATCATGTCCGGCCGTTGACGGCCGGCTTCGGTATCGACATGTTCCTGTTCAAAAAAATCGCAGTGTTCGACCATGCCGGCCAGTTCTGCCAGGCGTTTCAAGGTCAATTCACCCCACTGGCCGCGAACTTCGGGACGGCGTAAGGCATTGACCAGCTGTCGTGTTTGATCCTGTAGATCGGATTGGGTACGTGCCATGCTTTCCAGGTGACTATTGAGTGCGCCGTAAGCCTCTTTGCGTTCTTTTTCGATGGTGTGTATCTGTTTTTCGGTTTTGTCCAGGGCCTCGCGGATGGGTTTGACCAGATTCTCGATGGCCTTTTCCCGTTGTTCCAGGTCGCCCTGAGCGCGCGTCTGGAAGTGACGTAAATTTTCCGTGGCCAGCTTGAGAAATTCCTCGGTGTTGTGTTTGAGTGCCTGGCTGGAGAGGGCAGTGAAGGTATGCGCCAGTTGTTCACGCGCATCCTGGAACGCCTGCAGCTTGTCGCTATGGGCTTTGCGCTCCAGTTCAAGGGTGGTGTGCAGTTGGGTATTGAGATTGCGTAGTTGCGCGGTTTTGCGCATAAACAAAAGTGCAGTAATTAACGCGCCCAGGCACAGCCCAAGCAGACCAAAGCCAAGATAATAAAGTTGTGTGTCAGTTAGCATGGCGGCTTTGCCGGGCTTGCTGTGTGTTGTAGGACTGCACCCAGGGAAAGATTGCATCCGGATGTTCGATATAGCTGTCCGCCTGCCAGTGTTGCGGATCATCTTCTGCACGGATGTAACCATACAGTGCTGCCATGGTGAGCATGCCAGCGCGTTTACCCGCCACGATGTCTCGCTCTGCATCACCGACATATAGACATTGTGCCGGTTCACATTGGCACATTGCACTGGCATGCAGTAAAGGTGCGGGATCCGGTTTGCGCTGTGGCAAGGTATCACCGCTGACAACACTGCAAGGTGTACTAGGTAAATTCAGCGATGCCAGTAATGGATTGGTTAACCAACCTGGTTTGTTCGTGACGATACCCCAGTGCAAATGATGATGTTGCAGTTCCTGTAAAAGTGCCAGGATTCCCGGAAACAATTGGGTGTGTTTGGCAATGTCGGCCTGATAGAAAGCCAGTAGTTGTTGACGTAAGGGTTCGAATTCAGCATAACTATGCTGGATGCCAAAGCCCAGTTCGATTAAGGCGCGTCCGCCATGGGACACAACGGGGCGAATGTGCTCGAATGGCAGTGGCTGGCGACCATTTGCTTTGAGAGTGCGGTTTAAGGCATCTGCCAAATCCGGCGCGGTATCGGCAAAGGTGCCATCGAGATCAAACAAAACGGTTTTAATTGGTAGTTTGTTCACACGTGGCTTAGTTAAAGCAGGTTGTACAGGATAAAGGCACCTACACCAACGACGGCAAAGATCGTGAAGGCCATGGTCAGTTTCTGAACCTGGAAGGTCTTTTTCTGCAACTCAACAAATTGTTTGTTCATTACATCCGCATTGGCAAGTTGCTGCGCGTACAGTTCAAGGTGTTTGCGTGTAGTGACCAGCAATACTTGCTGATTGGTACGGATTTCTTCCAGTATTTGTTTAATATCCTGATTGTCGTTTTCGCTCATGTTTTATCTCACTCAGCTTCGCGCTGGCAATGTACCAAGTAATTCACATCCACGTCATAACCGAGGCTATAGCGTTGGGTCAGCGGGTTATAACTCATCCCGGTCAGTTCGCGCAGGCTGAGGCCGGCATTGCGAATCCAACCTTCCAGTTCCGAGGGTTTGATGAATTTGCTGTATTCATGCGTACCCTTGGGCAACAGGCGTAACAGGTATTCAGCACCGACGATCGCAAACAAAAAGGATTTTGGATTACGGTTGATGGTGGAGAAGAACACATGTCCACCCGGTTTGACCAATTGTGCGCAGGCTGTGATGACGGAGCCGGGGTCCGGGACATGCTCCAGCATTTCCAGACAGGTTACCACATCAAACTTACCAGCATGCTGCGCAGCAAAGTTTTCTGCCGTACTTTGCTGATAATCGACCTGGACATTGGATTCGTGTTGATGCAGGCGGGCCACAGCAAGCGGGGCTTCGCCCATATCAATACCTGTAACGTGGGCACCCCGCAAGGCCATACTTTCCGATAAGATGCCGCCACCGCAGCCGACATCCAGTACCTGTTTGCCCTGCAACCCCGTGCGACGATCGATGTAATCCAGGCGTAACGGGTTGATTTCATGCAAGGGTTTGAATTCGCTATGGGGATCCCACCAGCGTGCGGCGAGGGCCTCGAACTTGCTGATTTCGCCGAAATCGACGTTATGATGTGTGCTACTCATCATGCAAGCATAGCGAATTCTGGCCCGCAGGATAAGGCCCAGTGTCCCAGGCTACTGGCGCAGGCGTGCCTGCCAGGCGTGGGCAGTTTTTTCTAATTCATTGATATCGAGGGTGGTCAGTACCCGATCTTTCATGACATGGCGCCCGGCGATCCACACGTCAGTCACCTGCTGGCGATTTGCCGCATAGACCAGGGTCGACACGGGGTCATAGTTGGGTAAGGTCTCCAATTGCGACAGGTCTACTGCTATGAGGTCAGCGGCCTTACCGGATTCCACTGAGCCGATGTGGGCATCCAGTCCCAGGGCACGGGCGCCATTGATTGTCGCCATGCGCAGGATTGTATCGGCCTTGCCGGCCACTGCGTTATTGGCCACACCCTTGGCGAGCAGGGCAGCGGTGCGCATCTCGCCAAACATGTCGAGGTCATTATTGCTGGCGGCACCATCGGTACCCAGCGCGACGTTGATGTTGGCATCGAGTAATTTTTGTAAGGGGCAAAAGCCGCTGGCTAATTTAAGGTTGGATTCCGGGCAGTGCACGACGTGAGCGCCGACCCCGGCATAGTTTGTAATCTCATCATCTGTGAGGTGGGTCATATGCGCACTGACCAGGCGTGGCGTGAGCAGACCGAGTTGTTCCAGGCGTTGCATGGGACGTGTGCCAAATTTCTGCACGGATTCCGCAATCTCGTGTTCGGTTTCATGCAGGTGAATATGGATTGGAATATCCAGTTCTTCGGCCAGGGTCGCAATGTGCGATAAGGGATCGTTACTCACACTGTAAGGCGCATGGGGTGCAAACATTGTGCTAATGAGAGGGTGACCACGCAGTTGATCATGCAGGGCCAGCCCCTTACGCAGGTATTCCTTGGCGTCCTGGGCATAGGCGGACGGAAAATCAACTGCGATTAATCCGATCATGGCGCGTATGCCTGCATGTTCGGCTGCACGGGCTGTACTTTCGGCAAAGAAATACATATCGGCGAAGCAGGTGGTGCCGCCACGCAACATCTCCGCACAGGCGAGCAGGGTACCGTCATAAACAAAGTCATGACTGATCCATTTTTGTTCAGCTGGCCAAATATATTCCTGTAGCCAGGTCATCAACGGCAGGTCGTCTGCAAACCCCCGTAACAGGTTCATACTGGCATGCGTGTGTGCGTTGATCAGACCGGGCAGTACGGCATGGCTGGATAAATCAATCGTACTACTGGCCTGGTATTGTGCGGTGGCCTGTTGTATGGGTAGCAAGTCGATGATGCGGCCTTCATGGATCGCCACGGCAGTATTTGCCCAGACCGTATGCGCGGGTTCGATGGGGATGAGCCACTTGGCAAGTAAGAGTGTATCAATTTGCATCGGCGAAGTTTCCGGTATCAATAATGTGCTTGCAAGTCCTAATTGCTTTTCTGACAATTGGCGAATGCCAACACCGACAGACTCAATTCGCGCCATACGCTGGGAAGATGATCATTTGACCCTGCTTGATCAACGTGTGCTGCCATTATCGGAAACCTACCTCGATTTTCATGATGCACCGGCGGTGGCCTATGCGATCCATAACATGGTCGTGCGTGGTGCGCCTGCCATAGGGATTACTGCCGCCTACGGTGTTGTCCTTGCGGCGCGTAAACACCTTACACAAGCACCGCAACATTGGCGTGAGGCATTGGTGGAAGACATCAGCCTGCTCGCAGCTTCGCGGCCAACAGCCGTGAATCTGTTTTGGGCGCTCG
>JBECKZ010000173.1:0-4769 GCA_040235555.1 Thiohalomonadales bacterium
GGCCATAATGGGCAGAAATGGCATGGGCAAGACGACTCTGTTCAAGTCGCTTATCGGCATCCTCTCTGCGGGCAAGGGCAGCATAAAAATTGATGAAAACGATGTAACAAAAAGTGAAAGTTACCAGCGTGTTGAAAATGGTATTGCCTATGTGCCGCAGGGGCGGATGATCTTTCCGACCTTAACCGTGGAAGACAATATAAAGACGGGGATGGTGGTTTCCAAACTAGAAGAGATACCGGAAGACATTTTTTCCCTGTTCCCGGTATTGTACGAAATGCGCCACCGTAAAGGTGGTAATCTGTCTGGTGGTCAACAGCAACAATTAGCTATTGCAAGGGCCTTGGTGACCAACCCAAAAGTATTGTTGCTTGATGAGCCTACCGAGGGAATTCAGCCGTCTATTATCAAGGATATCGCGAACATCTTGAATGAAATTCATAAATTGCGGGATATCACAATTGTCGTATCTGAGCAGGTTCTAAGCTTTACGATGGCAATTGCACACAGGTTGATTGTGATCGATAAAGGTAATTTTATCCACGAAGATCTGCGCGAAGATGTGAATACCGAGCAAATCAGCAAATATCTGTCTGTCTAAATATTATTTAATAAAGTTCACGGAGTTAAACAATGAGACATGGTGATATATCATCGAGTAATGACACTGTAGGTGTTGCAGTAGTTAACTATAAAATGCCACGCCTGCACACCAAGGCGGAAGTACTTGAGAATGCAAAAAAGATCGCCGACATGATTGTTGGTATGAAGCAGGGTCTTCCAGGTATGGACCTTGTTATATTCCCGGAGTACAGTACTCACGGTATTATGTATGACGCCAAGGAGATGTATGAGACGGCGTCGACCGTACCTGGAGAAGAGACAGAGATTTTTGCTGAGGCCTGTCGTCAGGCCAATACCTGGGGTGTGTTTTCACTGACCGGGGAGCGTCACGAAGACCATCCAAACAAAGCACCCTACAACACCTTGATCCTGATGAATAACGAAGGTGAGATTGTACAGAAATACCGGAAAATCATGCCCTGGTGTCCGGTTGAAGGATGGTATCCGGGAGACTGTACCTATGTGTCTGAAGGACCCAAGGGACTCAAGGTCAGCCTGATTATTTGCGATGACGGTAATTATCCTGAGATCTGGCGTGACTGTGCCATGCGTGGTGCTGAGCTTATCGTGCGTTGCCAGGGTTATATGTATCCATCCAAGGAGCAACAAGTGATAGTCGCCAAGGCCATGGCATGGATGAATAACACCTATGTGGCGGTGGCGAACGCAACAGGCTTCGATGGCGTCTATTCTTATTTTGGCCATTCCGCCATTGTCGGTTTTGATGGTAGGACGCTGGGTGAATGTGCGGAAGAAGAATACGGTATCCAGTATGCCGAACTGTCGACATCACAGATTCGTGATGCCCGCAAAACTTGGCAATCACAAAATCATTTATTCAAGCTATTGCATCGTGGTTACACAGGTAAGATTAATTCCGGTGAAGATAGCCAGGGTGTTGCCGAGTGTCCTTATGAATTTTATCGTACCTGGATTACCGACCCGGAGAAAGCAAAAGACAATGTGGAAAGCATTACGCGCAAGACGGTGGGGACGTCCGAGTGTCCGATAGACGGTATTCCCAATGAGGATACGGATACCAGTCATCAGTAGTTGTTACGGCAAGTGGCCGGTATATTATTCTTAATATTCCGGCCCATGCCGTCGTGGCATGAAGATATTTTTTCGTGAAACAGTTACTGCAGCTGGAGCATTACAGGAAGACATCGGAATTATATTTACGAGCACTATGGGGCAGGGGTTTTACCGTGAATGCTTTCGCAATTGAAGATGTTAATGCTGTACCTGTCAGTTATCTGATGCAAGGTAATATACATCTCCCGGAAAGAATTCTCGTGACAGAAAGCCATTCACGTTATTATCGCGCAGCGGCGGCACACGCGGCATTACATGCAATGTCCAGCGACAGGTCATTTGACCAGGCCGATCTGAATCTCATGCAGCGCACCGTAATCGGCCTGGTGGAAGACCTTAGACTCGAGTTGGGTGCGATAAAACAACTTCCCGGGTTGCGCCCTCTCTGGCTTGGCTTTCATGATATCCCGGAATCTAATCATGTCAGTGCGTTACAACTCATGTTGCGTTTGTCACGTAGTGTGCTGGATCCAGAATACCAGGACAATCATCACTGGGTTATTAAGGGTAAAAATAAAATACTTGATGCTATCGCAAGGGATGATGATGATTTTGCAATTGAGGTGGGTTTGAGTCTCGCGAATGATCTTGGCCAAATGCGTTTGCCGTTGAATTCCGGAAAATACGAACAAACTGTTGCCTATCGCGACGATAATCGGTGTTTATGGCAGAATACACAGGATACTCATCAGCGCTCAGATATATATGAACATCAAGATATCAAAACGACGCAGCAGGCAAAATATGTCGAGGCAGACAAAGGTATCCAGCTGCAGATGTCAGATGGCCAGTTTCAGGACGGCCAGGGCTTTTATATTGTAGAAAATACCCATGCCGCACTCGAGTATCGCCGGACAAATTCGGAGGAGATATTATCAAATAACCCATATCCGGAATGGGACTATCGTATCCATGCTTTGAAACAGGCCTGGTGTAGTGTACAGGAATATGCTGCAAATGCCGGCTCGCAGGACGTGATTGATGATATATCCATCCGGCATAGAAATACACTCCTTCGACTGCGGCGAATGGCAAGCAGATTGCGAATAGAAAAGCACCAAAGATTACGCAAGATGGAAGAAGGTGAGGAGTTCGATCTGGACTATATGGTCGATGCCACGGTCGCAGTACGAGGAAGTATGACACCGGATTCTCGTGTGTATATGCGGAGTGCGTATCAGCAGGAAAGAAATCTTGCCATTTCTATACTTCTCGATTTATCTGAATCTACTAATGAACTCATTGAAGGCAGCCAGCAAAGCGTTTCACAGGTCCTACAAGAAGCGGTATACCTGCTTGGCGAAACCTTATCGACTGTAGGTGACGCATTTTCGATATCAGGATTTTCATCCAATGGGCGTCAGCAGATTAGTTTCACCTGTTTTAAGTATTTCAACGAGGAGTTTGAATCGAGCAAGGCACGCTTGTCAGAGATAACGGGATCCTATTCCACGCGTCTGGGTGCGGCAATCAGACACAGCGCGAGCGAACTCGCCCAGCAGCCAGAAAGAAAAAAGCTATTACTTGTTATTACTGATGGTGCGCCTTCTGACATAGATGTCTATGACAAGGAATATCTGGTCCAGGATAGTTGGCATGCGGTACATGGGTTATACAGGCATGGTATCCGGCCTTTTTGTATAAACCTTGATGGCCGGGCTGATAGGGTTATCGAACATGTTTTCGGCAAAGGCAGATCGGAAACACTGAGCAGCGTGGCTCGTTTGCCTGATTTGCTCGCCCATCTGTATATGCGGTATATGCGAGGCTGATCAATCAATACTCTATATATATAGTAAAACAGTAGACCGGCCCCAGTTTGTGATGGATCTTGATACAGGCTGTTTGTGTTTCCAATATCAATTCCGGTGACGGGTTAGGACTTTATTATCGATAAAGGCATGCTGGCCACAGTTGTGACGATTAAATCCCCACTGTCTGAGTGATAGTGGGGAGTGTCTCATGTCGACTGGAGCATTTTTTGCACCAAAATAATGCGACGGCATGGTGCATGCGCACTACGAACGAACACGATGCACAAGTTTCTTTGTGTACAACGTTTCTAACTCCCTGTTATTTAAATAATAATCCCACTTTTTAATTTAAAAATTCCATTGGCATACCGCTTGCTCTACAGCAAGCAGGCCTGTTTTCGTCGTCTCTGTAATACAACAAGCTGAAGGCTGTAGTTGCACCAATGCAAGACAGTTCGATGTCTTCGAGGTCAGCTAGGTCAATTGGGAAAGAGTTACGCACGTCAACAAACCTGACTATCTCGTCACGTGTTTGCTGCTGGCAGCAAAAATGGTGAGTAACAACAAAACGCAAATGTTAATACGAGGAATCTTATGATGGAGAAACGTAAAGTGAAAAAACTGATGACCTGGGCCGGTGCCCTGGCATTGGGGATGAGCGTACAGGTGGCGCAGGCCGCCGGTACTATCAAGGTCGGTGTGTTGCATTCCCTTTCTGGCACAATGGCGATCAGTGAGACTGTACTGAAAGATACTGTTTTGATGTTGATCAAGGAGCAAAACAAAAAGGGCGGTCTGCTTGGCAAGAAACTGGTTCCTGTCGTGGTAGACCCGGCATCTAACTGGCCGCTGTTCGCCGAAAAGGCCAAGGAGTTGCTCGAGAAGGACAAGGTATCCGTGGTATTCGGCTGCTGGACATCCGTATCGCGTAAATCCGTGCTGCCGGTGTTCGAACACGACAACGGCCTGCTGTTTTATCCGGTTCAATACGAGGGTGAGGAATCCTCCAAGAACGTTTTCTACACCGGTGCGGCACCGAACCAGCAGGCGATTCCAGCGGTTGACTACCTGATGAATGAAGTCGGCGTTAAGCGCTGGGTACTGGCCGGCACCGACTACGTGTACCCGCGTACCACCAACAAGATCCTGGAAGCCTACCTGAAGTCCAAAGGTGTCAAGGATTCAGACATCATGATCAACTACACCCCGTTCGGTTATTCCGACTGGCAGAGTATCGTGTCTAAGATCAAGGCCTTCGGTTCCGCCGGTAAGAAGACGGCAGTGGTCTCTACTATC
>JBECKZ010000270.1:0-2689 GCA_040235555.1 Thiohalomonadales bacterium
AGACGGCCAAACTCGATCACGAGTTTGGCCGGCGGTTACTGATCATTGGTGTTGACTCACCCAAGTTCACCGCCTCGCAGGCGCGGGCCAACGTGGCAGGTTTTATTCAACGCTATGATATCCAGCATCCCATAGTGATCGACAAGACCATGCAGCTGTGGCAACACTATGGTGTGTTTGCCTGGCCGACGCAGATACTCCTGGGACCAGATGGCACGGCGGTGGGCAAGTATGTGGGCGAGGGCAAATACGCTGTTATCCGGCACGATGTCCTCCAGACGCTGGCGTTGGTGCACAGGACGGGCAAGCTACATGCGCAGGCGTTGCCCCTGAAACCCATGGCGCACTCGGCACACGGTCTGTTGCAACCGGGCAAGCTCGCGGTGAGTGCAAAGCTGGTCGCGATCAGTGACAGCGGGCACAATCGCGTGCTCCTGCTCAATCACGCCGGCCAGGTAGTGAAAGTGATTGGCAGTGGTCGGCGCGGGGTGCGCGATGGCGCACCGGGTCAGGCACAGTTCGATGGTCCGCAGGGACTGGCCTTTCGCGGTGACACCCTGTATGTGGCGGACACCGGCAATGCCCTGATTCGCGCCATTGCATTGCCTTCCGGTCAGGTGAGTACGGTCGCGGGCAATGGCGAGTATGGTTTTGGTATCGACGGCTGGCATGCTGCACGCAAGGTGGGGCTCAATTCGCCGTGGGCGCTGCAGGTGGTCAACGATACGCTCTATATCGCGATGGCTGGCGTGCATCAGCTGTGGAGCTTGGATCTCCAACAAGATCGGATAAGGCCGTTTGCCGGTAGCGGTGCTGAAGGCATCGATGATGGGCCACTGAGCCTGGCAAGTTTTGCCCAGAGCAGCGCTCTTGCCTATCACGAGGGTGTGCTGTATGTCGCTGACCCGGAAGCCTCGGCAGTGCGGCGCATCATGCTCGCTTCTGATCAGGTTCAGACACTTATCGGACATGGCCTGTTTATCTTCGGATTACGTAACGGCCCGGCCAGTCAGGCCCTGTTGCAACACGATCAGGGCCTGGTGTGGCTCGACGATCACTTATATATAGCAGACACCTTCAACAACGCGATCCGCGTCCTGGACCTGGGTACAGACCGGGTGAGTACGCTCGTGACAAAACTGGACCAGCCAGGCGGACTGGCGGTGTTGAATCCTGATACGTTGCTGGTGGCAGATACTAATGCGAATCGGATCGTGGCGGTGGATGTACACTCAGGTAAGCTGAGCAGCTGGAAGGTGACTGGCCTGTAACACGCATGACTGTGTAGGAAACATTTGTAATCATCCAATCGGTTTGGCCAGACTGAATTGTAACATGCGTTTGTGCGCCTGGATGGCATAGTCTCAGGTCGTGGTCCAGGCGAAGGCATTGCACGCGATATCCACATCGTCAAACAGATTTGCCAGGTAGGCCGGATCACGGATGTCACCGGTACAGACCTCAGCGCTCGATGCGTGAAGTAATTTTGCGCTGTCGCGACAGGCCGCAATCAACCGGACTGCGGGCTGCTGCGACAGCGTTTCGATGATGTGACTGCCAACAAAACCCGTAGCGCCGGTTACCAGGACAGTTGGCTTGGATGTAGTTTGCTTTACTTATTGCTGTTACGAGATAAAGTAGGCAGTGCGTGCATGAAGCGCAGTGTCGTACATCGCCGCTACACCGCAGACGTCTACCGGCACGACCCACTCGTCAGCATCGAAGCCCATGATCGCCAGCGATGGTGAACAGACCTGAAAGGTAATTCCTGCTTCCTTGGCCAGTTCGATTTGTTCTTCCAGCGAGGACATGTTGCCTTTCATCATGATGTTAAACAGTTTGCGACCGATGCCGCCAAATGCCATGCGTGATGGTGCAAGGTCCTTGCTGCTGCCGGGTAGCATCAGGTTGACCAGTTTATGCATAAACTTTTTACCCTTCAGCTTGCGGCCTTTCTTGATCACGGTACAACCCCAGAATGTGAAGAACATGGTGACCTGCATCCCCATGGCGGCGGCACCGTTGGCCATGAAAAAGGCTGCCATGGCCTTGTCGAAGTCGCCGGATAACAGGATGATCGATACCTTGTTTTCCGGTATGCGCGGCTCGAGTTCAGTAAGTTTTGTTTCGAGCTGCATAATCCGCTGTTCAAGATCAAATGTAGATGGGGTTGGTGTCTGTGTCTTTGCCAATACTTCCATAACAGTACTCCTGTAATGATGCATATAAGCTGATGCATGTGTGCGAGTATCGATGCTCAGCTTGATGTATAGTTTCATTACATTCAGCTGAACCATGTCGAATGGAGAATATGGCAGTCTTTCGGGATAATAAATCGAAATGATGTTTGTTAGTCAGACTAACAATTGGGGATACAATGAGTGAGATTGATGTATTGAGGCTGTTGGATGCAGTCCAGATCTTTGAGCGCAAACTTAATCTGGCACTGATGTATTATGGTTTGCGCCTGCCCCAGTATCGTGTCCTT
This sequence comes from Thiohalomonadales bacterium, assembly GCA_040235555.1. Classification (GTDB taxonomy): domain Bacteria; phylum Pseudomonadota; class Gammaproteobacteria; order UBA6429; family Thiohalophilaceae; genus RI-92. The sequence goes on from JBECKZ010000270.1 coordinate 2,489, forward strand.
GAGACCCTGGACAAGTCAGGAAAAATTACAGTATCAGATCTGAGCCGCAAGTTTGATGTGACGCGTGCCAGCATGAGTGTGCTGGTGGCAAAGCTGCACAAAGCAGGACTGGTGCTGTACCAGGACAACAAAGTCGATAAGCGTTCGTTTTATGTCACGCTCTCGGATGCGGGACTTACCAGATTGCACAGTGCCGAACAG
>JBECKZ010000008.1:0-10429 GCA_040235555.1 Thiohalomonadales bacterium
GGCTGGTGTTGATCCACCGATGCTGCAGCCGATCGCGTACTGCCAGCGAAAGTGCGTGGTAATAATCGTGGGGCTCGGCAAATGCGGCGAGGCGTCCAACTGAATAGTGCAAATGATCAATGACGGCCTGCCGCAAATCGGATGCCTCCATGCCGGTTCGTATATTCGCTTGCACCTAAGCTGCCTCAGGGTTAGTCACGAGCACGATCTTACCAATGATGCCGCCTTTGGCGAGCAACTCATGTGCCTGTCTTGCTTCAGCAAGGGGAAAACGATGCGCCACAATTGGTTTGACCTTTCGCTGCTGCAGCAAATTAAGCAGGGCCGTCAAATCCTGCCGAAACCACTCTGGTTTAATCCGTTTCAGTGTCTGGATACTGTATGGAACAATTCGTTTGCGTCCCGGCAGTAGCCAGCCACCAATGATGTATAACGCATAAATGGGTATGCCATGCAGGCGATTGCGACGACCTGTGCGGCCTGAATCCAATCCTTCACCACGTAGTGTGGTCGTCGACCCATAGCCCACCACTTTACCGCCCCGGCGCAGGGCCTGGCGGGATTGCCAGAGATGAGCGCCGCCGATGGGATCAAAGACAACGTCTACGCCATCCGCCGTGAGACTGCGGACTTTCGTTATGACATCCTGCTGCTTGTAATTAATCGGCGTCGCACCCAGTTCGGAAATGGCCGATGCCGCTTGCGGTGAGGAACACGTTCCGTACATTTCCAGTTCGGCGAGTCGTCCCAATTGCAAGAGTGCCGTGCCGACTCCACCAGATGCGCCGTGGATCAGTGCGTGCTGGCCAGCTTTGACGTGAGCAGAACGATGTAGCATCTGGTATGCGGTGATGTAGTTCAGCACCATACTGACTGCTTCGGCGGGATCCAGGTCTGATGGCAGTGGCACCAGTTCATCTTCAGGCAGGCAGACAAACTCGGCATAGGCGCCATGGATAGGCATCGCGACGACCTTTTGTCCGGGTTTAAAACTACTCACACCGTTGCCGAGCCGATCCACTACCCCAACCAGATCCCAACCGGGTGTGTAGGGCACTTGTGGTGTTTCGGGGTGTATACCTTCGCGTGCCATGATATCGGGCATGCCAACGCCGGCAGCCAGGACTCTAACCCGCACTTCATCATCTTTCGGGTCCGGGCATTCTTCCTCCACCACCCGAAGTACCTCAGGACCACCGTAGTGATCAACAATCACGCGCTTGTGTTTCATATGGGCATCCTCCTGTTTTGTCGGTTACCCAAAACTTGTGCGACGTAACGTAAAAATAAACCGGCGCGGTCACTAGTCTAGCTGAATGACTTGTTTTGCGGTTTGCACCTCACAAGCGAACAAACCTTGAAACCTTGGCTTTCAATAACTGAATAAGCTCAGGCTGCATACAATCGTAATTATCAGGTATATCTAATACAACTAACCTTTTGTCTTTTAGTAGCTCTTTATACTTTTGAGAGATTTTATTTCTATGTGCTTTCTCCATTACTAAGATAATATCAGCCCATTCAATCAAATCACCGCTTATTGGTGTCTCAGCATCAGAGTTTGTACCTGCGCCAATTGCCTCAATACCATCATATTCAGAAAACACTGCCTCAGCCGTTGGGCTACGAAGTCGGTTTTCACTACAAACAAATAAAAGTTTCTTCATTCGATTTGAGTAGCCGCATGACGACTGGCATGTGAGGCTGACAACCGCAAAGCGGAGCGGCACGGTTGACTGTCCCACGCGATGCAATTGTTATACGTTAACTTCAGCATCCTCAATTGCCTTTAGTAAATCACTAGCAACTGCGATCCTGTCAATTGCAGACACAAAATCTAACTCAACGTCGCGATGCGAACTAGAATTCCGATAAAAACTAAAAGCCCCAGTCATGTAGTTGAGAAAAGCAGACCTCTCTGATTTTGGCAGGTTATAGTTAGTTAAAATGCCATCATCAGGGTTAAATGCCTTTTTTAACAACCGTTCGCCAAACATATCTGCGGGAGCTCCAATTTTCTCTCGCGTTGTTGTTTCTATGGCCTTAAACGCTTGTATAACCTCGCTATCAAATTCACCACTATTTAGTAGAGAAAAACACTTTTTGACAATAATGGGATGAATATAACTTTCTGGCATTAAGGCGTATTTCTCTACCACACGCCTGAATTCGCGTTCGGGAAATCTAAAACCGACCTTTGTAGGATAGAATACCTCCCCACCCTCATCGTCATAACCTCTCTGAAAACGTCTTATGTCGATATGAGCAGTAGGACTTGCTTTATATTTCACACGCGTAAACCTAACAGGCTGATACCCGCCAGGGTTGGCTTCGCCAATTACTTCTTGAAACTCAATTTTTGCTTCAATTTCTTCTTTTGACATTGGATTCTAGATCTTACGTATAACAGTTATTTAGACAGACAGCAGTAATTTGCCGTATTAGACCGCCGTCCGTAAAATTCCGGCTAAAGCTGAACATACAGACGCTGCATATATATTAGACAGCTCTGAGCCTGGAATCCAAAAGATCTTAAATATCGAAAACCTGAAATCAGGTGTTTGTATCTTTCAGTACTTTTTCTATGCGCCGATCCGGGATCAGCCACAGCAGGGCAACGAAGACGTACAGTCCCAGGGAGATCCATTGCCACCAGAAGGCGAGGGGAATGGCAATGGCATACAGAACTGGGGAGAGTTTACCTTTCCAGTCACCACCAATGGCCTTTTTTAGAATCGAGTTGGGACCCTGTGCGGCGATGATCATGGTTTGTAAAATGTAATAGGCAATTGCTGCGATCAGTAGCACCACCCCGTACAGTGCCGCCGGGGCATGGGCGAAGTGGTTTTCCCCCAGCCAGCCGGTGGCAAACGGTATCAGTGACAACCAGAACAACAGATGCAGGTTGGCCCACAGGATCGGTCCGGTGACTTGCGCGGTCGTGTGCAGCATGTGGTGATGGTTGTTCCAGTAGATCCCAAGATAGACAAAGCTCAACACATAACTGAGGAACACGGGGATCACCGGCAGCAATGCCTCCAGGTTTACACCGTGGGGGACTTTCATCTCCAGCACCATGATAGTGATGATGATGGCAATCACCCCATCGCTGAAGGCCTCCAGGCGATTCGTTTTCATTCTTCCCAGCCTCCTACCCGACACAGGGTACTCATGTCGCAATATTTGCAGGTGTCCTTGTTTTCCCAGGCGGGCAGCGCCTGGCCCGCATGTAATTGCTGCATGAGTTGTTGCAGGCGTGCGCGGATATCCTCGGTGAGTTGCTGCAGGCTCTCGCCTTGCTGTGGGAAGATAGGTTTAAAGTCTTTGGCTTTGCCGATGTGCAGGTATTCCACCTGTTCTACCGGCATGCCTTCATTTTGTGCGAGTAAAGCGTAAAACGGTAACTGGATCTTTTCACCGTTTTCGATTTCATATTTCTTCGGCGTGCTGCCTGACTTGTAGTCAATGATGGCATAGCCATTGTCACCGTGGTCGATACGATCCAGGCGGCCTTTTATACTAACCGCTGGATCAAGGGCGGTTTCGCTGCGGTGTTCGGTGAAGGCGACCTTGAAGGATTGGTTACGTTCAATTTGCCAGTCGATGTAGACAGGAATAGTCTCCAGCCACTGGTGATACCAGCCACGATGGGTGTAGTTGTCCTGCAGATCCTGCTTGAACACAGCCTCTGAAATTTGCTGTAACACATCGATGGCTTGCGCCTTGTTTTTGTCATCAATCGCCTGGGTGAAGGGTCCAGGCAGATAGCTCACATCACCATGAAAGGCCTGCAGGCACAGGTGCACGCGTTCGCCGTATTCCCGTTTGGACAGGGCCAGGCGGATCTCTTCGGGTGGAGTCAAATGCAGGCAGCGCGCAGCAAAAAACTGATAAGGGCAATCCAGCAGGCTTTGGTAATCACTGGCACTGATAGTCTGCGGGATCAGTTCTTGGGGTAAGCGCGGTTGCGGTTGGGTTTGGCGTGCGGGTAACAGGTCACTGTCCCAGCGTTTGACCTGGGTCTGACCACTACGCAACAGCATATGCAATTGATTGGCCTGCAGGTCATCGGTGTAGGCAAGCTGATGAAAACCAACCAGAGCCGCCAGCCAGGGGCTGGGACTAATCGGTTCACCGTCCTGTTCGGCGCGGTGGCTGATCAGGATAGCGGGCGCACTATGTAACAGGCGGTAGAACTGGCGCAGGCGATGCTGGTTGAATTGCTCGCGCGTGGCCAACCCCAGTTGCGCACGCACCGCATCGTTAAAGAACGGACTGCGCGCCGGGGCACCGGGCAGGTAGTCCTGCTCGGTGCCAGCAAGGATGATCGCATCGACGTGTAGCAACTGAGATTGTTCGATACTGAGCAGCTCAACGCTCGAACGATTGTTACCGGGACGAAAATAACTCTTTTCCAGATTTCGCCCGAGCCAGGCACGAAAGTCGCGCCATAAGCGCTTACCCGGATGCGACCGGGCTGCGTGTTGCATCTCCTCCAGACTCTGCAGGATCAAGGCGCCGGCTGCATCCTGTTGCCAGGACAGGCTGAGTCCGGTGTTATCGAGCACGCTGCGCAGGGCGCTAACATATTCCTGTAAATTGTATTTTTGATTACGGCGTATGACCAGTTGCAGCAACGGTTGGCAGGCCTCGCCCAGACGTTGTAGCAAGTCGCTGACCGATGAGGGTGAAACCTGCCACAGGTCACTCAGGCGATCGGCGCGATCGAGAATTGCTTGCTGGTATCGCGCCAGACCACTGGTGATGCCTTCATTGTGAATGATATCGTGCTCAAGACGATAGACCTGGTTCTTGAGATCGTCACGTTCGAGATCCGGAAACAGAAACGGGGATTTGAACAGATCCAGTAAGGCGTCCTTGGTGAAATCATCTTCAATGCACAACAACAGAGCTTCCAGGGTCGCAGCAGCGCGGGTAGTGGAGAGGGCCCAACCGGCGGCATCCTGCAACAGAATACCGGCGCGTTCGAGCAGGGCACGTACCCGCCGGGCCAGCCGACGGTTGTCGGTGACAATGGCGATACGTTGTTTGCCATCGAGTAACCACTGCCGACATTGCACATCGATGGCAACTGCTTCCTGTTCGGCATTGAGCGCGGAGAAGACGGCGATACGCGGTTTGATCGCGCTCTCGCGATGCTGCTTATGTAATTGTTCTGCGCGTTGGCGCAACGGCATTTCTTCGGCAAAGACACTGGCCAGGCTTTGTTGATAGGCATCGGCCGTTGTCTCATGAGGTAAGGTCAAATCTAATTGTGTACACAGCGAGGTTAGTGCCGCATCTGCGCGAACGTGTGCTTGCGTTGCGATGGTAGTGCCGTACCACCAGACGTGTACATTGTCCTGTGTCAGCATTTGACTCAACCATTCTGCTTGTGTTCGGTGCTGAGGTTCGATACCCACGAAGTGCAGTGAATCAGACTGTGAGTGTTCATTAAGACTGCGCTTTAGTGCCAGGATGTGTGCGGTGGCCGGGTCGGTCAGTTGCGTGGCCTGCAACTGGGTATGCCACGCCTGCCACAAACCGTGGACGAGCCGGGCTTCATGTTGCAAGCCCTGTAGGTCGATTTGTTTAACGGCGTACCAGTTGGCCAGTTGTTCCGCGAAGACAGTGACGTCAGCCGTAATGCTGACATGGTTCAAGCTCAGCTCATCGAACAATTCCAGTAAAGAGTCCGCCAGGGTCCAGGCATTGGCCTGGCCAAGCAACTCCGGTTTCTCGAACAGTGCCTCCACCAGAATCAACAAGCGTTCCTGTTGTGTGCAGACACGTAGCTCTCCGGGGACATGTTGCATCAGCCACTGTTCGAAACTGATCACCTGTGGTCCAAGCAGGGCCTGCATATTTTTCTGTGCGGCGGCTGCCAGTAAAGCCTGGCGAAACCTCACAGCCGCACGCGGTTCGCCCAGTACCACGCAGGTATCCGTTAAATCCGGCAGGTGTTCGCTATTTGCGATGATGTACTGCGCCACGGCATCCAGCGGCGAGTGCCAGTACGGGGTGAAGTGGATGTTGGTTGGCGAGGGCATGGTTTGATTCTAACGGGTTTAAGTGGGATTCGTCTTGTTATGCCTTTCAGTTTCACTTGCTGGTTGCTGTTTTATTCTAGTGCTTTAATTTTAATATCTTATTTCGCTCGCGCCTGTGGCGCTGTAGCGAGTGACTTTTCTTTGCTTGTCCAAAGAAAAGTCACCCGCTGTCGCAGAACACAGTCATTGCTTATGAAACTGTTCGGGCGGTCAGCATACAGGACGTCCTTGTCCTGTATGCTGACTGGCGGCATCCGTGCCGCCACCCTTCGGGCGCAACCTGCGCTGTTTCAACGCGCGACTGTGGCGACAGAATGGGGTTTGAAAATACACCGATTCAGAATAAGAAAAATGACTCAGAAAGTTGTACCGCACTGGCTAAGTGAAAAACACCCCATGCGATTGCCGTGAGGGGCTTTTGGCTGAACGCAAGTGGCGCCCGCAGGGGCGAGGCAAGGAAGCCGAGCCTGTGATATGAGGCAGGAGGTCGAATATCACAGCGCCCCTGAGTACAGTCAATAAGCCACGAACGGTCGGCAAGCGCGGGAGCGTTTCTTTGCCTACTTTCTTGTCGATACAAGAAAGTAGGTCGCCTCGGTCGCAAAGCGACAGGCGAAACATATTTAAAAATTAAATAAGAAAAAGATTTTGGCGGGACGAAAAAACTACTTTTCCAAATACTTCAACTTATCCTTCACCCCATCCCATTCCTTGGCGTCGGCGGGTGGTTCTTTCATTTCGGTGATGACCGGCCATTGCTTGGCGAGTTCGGCGTTAAGTGCGGTGTAGTTTTGCATATTCTCGGGCACATCGTCTTCGGCGAAGATGGCTTCGGCAGGACACTCGGGTTCGCACAGGGTGCAGTCGATGCATTCGTCCGGGTCGATAACCAGGAAATTGGGACCTTCGTGGAAGCAGTCTACTGGGCAGACTTCTACGCAGTCGGTGTATTTACATTTGATGCAGTTATCGGTAACGACGTAGGTCATGTTTTACTCCTTGACGTGCTGGACCCTGAGCGATGTGCTGGCCTTATGGTAAACCTTCAGGCCTCATTTTTCGAGTTCGGATTTGAGGCGATACAGGATATCCAGTGCATCCCGGGGACTGGTTTGATCCAGGTCAAGCTGATGCAGGGTTGTGAGTATTGGGTGGTCAGTGGGTGTTTTGATCTTCACCGGTTTGGTAATTATTTGACCGTTGCCGCTTTCCAGTTCCGTCAGTTTTTGCTGTGCCTGCCGGATTACCTCCTGCGGGACACCGGCGAGAGAGGCGACCTGGAGACCATAGCTATCGTTGACGGCGCCGTCCTTGACCATGTGATTAAAAATAATGGACTGGCCCTGTTCGATGGCATCAAAGTGTACGTTGTGAATGGCGGCATGCTGATCAGGCAGGCGGGTCAGCTCGAAATAGTGAGTGGCAAAGAGTGTAAAGGCGCGTAGCGATTTGGCCAGTTGACTGGCACAGGCCCAGGCCAGGGCCAGACCATCAAAGGTGCTGGTGCCGCGGCCGATCTCATCGAGCAGCACCAGGCTGTGATCGGTGGCGTTGTGCAGAATGTTGGCAGTTTCGGTCATTTCGACCATGAAGGTCGAGCGGCCGCTGCTGATGTCATCGGCAGCGCCGATGCGGGTGAAGATGCGATCAATCGGTCCAATGACCGTGTCTTCTGCCGGGACATAGCTGCCTGTGTAGGCCAGTAATACGATAAGCGCGGCCTGACGCATATAGGTGGATTTTCCACCCATGTTTGGCCCAGTAATGATTAACATGCGTCGTTGCTCATCGAGTTGTAAGTTATTGGGCGTAAATACCTGCTCCAGGCTTTGTTCGATGACCAGGTGACGGCCTGCTGTGATCGCAATGCCGGGATCCTTGCTCAGGGTGGCGGGACGCAGGTTAAGAGTGTCGGCACGCTCGGCGAGGTTGGCCAGGGCATCCAGTTCCGCTAATGCCGATGCACATTGTTGTAACTCGGCCAGGTGCGCGTTAAGTTGCGTTAACAAGTCTTCATATAAGGCCTTCTCTTTGGCCAGGGCTCGCTCACCGGCACTCAGTACCCTGTCTTCCAGTTGTTTGAGTTCCGGGGTGATATAACGCTCGACACCCTTGAGTGTTTGTCGGCGTTGATAGTCGTTCGGGACTTTTTCACTCTGTGCGCGTGTGACTTCGATGTAGTAACCGTGTACGCGATTAAAGCCGATGCGCAAGCTGGGAATCTTGCTACGCTCGCGTTCCCTTGCCTCCATCTCGGTCAGGATGTAACTCACGTTATCGCGCGTGGCACGCAATGCATCCAGGTCGGTATCGTAACCGCTGGCAATCACCCCGCCATCGCGAATCAGTTGCGGCGGTTCCTCGATGATGGCGCGTTGTAGTAGGTCCACGATCACAGCGAACGGTGGCATGGCCTTCAGCAAGGTGGCGAGTGCGATCAGTTGGTGGCCTTTAAAAAAGGCATGTAAGGTGGGTAGCTGGGCCAGGCCAAAGCGTAACTGGGTCAGATCCCGGGGGCGCGCCGAGCGCAGGGAAACCCGCGCCAGGATGCGCTCCAGATCACCCATGCCGCGCAGGATATCGTGTACCGGTTCGTAACGGTACTCGTTGATCAAGGCAGCGATGATCTGCTGGCGTTGCTGGATGATTGCAATATCACGCAAGGGGCGTTTTAACCAGCGTCGTAGCAACCGGCTACCCATGGGTGTGGCGGTGTGATCCATGACGCCAATTAATGAGTGTTTGGCATTGCCACTTAAACTGGTTTCGATCTCGAGATTACGACGAGTCGCAGCATCGAGAATGATCGCATCTGCGTGATGTTCAGGCTGGAGGGCGCGAATATGCGGGACCTGTCCCTGTTGGGTTTCATGCACGTAATGTAAAAGCGCGCCAGCCGCGCACTGTGCCAGGGACATATTGTCAATGCCAAAACCGTCCAGGTGCGTGGTATGGAATTGATCGCATAATAATTTTTGCGCATGTTTGAGCGTGAAGACCCACGGCGGTTGTGTACTCCAGCGGCCATGGCGTTGCAGGTTTAATGGATAACTGATCGCCTCATCGTAAATGATTTCTGCCGGTTTGAGTCGTTCCAGTTCCGATTGCAGGGCTTCATTGGTGTTCACCTGCATGACGCTGAAACGTCCGCTGCTCATGTCGAGAACGGCAATACCCGTGTCTTGCTTGTGTTGATGGATGGCCACCAACAAATTTTCCTGTCGCTCTTCCAGTAAGGCGTCGTCGGTGACGGTACCCGGGGTCACGATACGCACGACCTTGCGTTCGACGGGTCCCTTGGACTGTGCGGGATCACCGATCTGTTCACAGATAGCGACAGACTCACCCAGCTTGAGTAAACGTGCCAGATAGGTATCGACTGCGTGATAGGGCACACCCGCCATGGGAATTGGTTCACCCGCCGATTGACCACGATGGGTCAGGGTAATGTCGAGCAGTTTGGCGGCGCGACGGGCATCGTCATAGAACAACTCGTAGAAGTCGCCCATGCGGTAGAACAACAGAATTTGGGGGTGTTCGGCCTTGATGCGCAGGTACTGCTGCATCATGGGGGTATGCTGTTGGTTTGGCTCGGATACGCGCGGCATTGGCGAGGAGTGTAACGAAATTCAGGCAGCTTTTGTAACCTTTTGCTATCTTTAGCAAAAACCAGCAAAATAATAATAACAAGTGTTTGGAGGATAGAATGGCCGAGTATACCGAGAAACGCAGTTACAAACGCGTCAAGGTCGAATGCAATATTCATTACAAGATGCTCGATAGTGCGGTAGAGGAAGATGAGATCGGACATCTGGAAAATATCAGTGGCCGTGGCTTGATGTTTATTGCCGAACGCGGCGTTCCCCTCAATGCCGAACTGGAAATCCGGATCGAAGCCGGCAATGATCTCACACCACCCTTGCACGCCCGTGTACAGGTAGTACGCATGGAAAAACAGCGTAAAGGTGGCGGTTACGAGATAGGGGCCGTGATTCGTGAAACCTACGAGTGAATTCAGTTCAGTTTCGCCGCAAGCGATTATCTCAGCTCGATTGATTGAATCCGTCAAATCCCTGGGTATCGTCATTAGTACACAATGATTTTTCTCCCGGACTCGACGGTTTGCCCGATTGCAGGAGTTGGCTATACAGGGCAATGGTGAAATGATTTACTGCTGCGATGAGCAAGCATTAAAGACCGTGTTTAATTGATTTACCATATCAGTTATGACCATACCCACGGATGAAGAGTTACACCGTTTGGCCAGGCAACTTGGCGACCGCCTGTTGCAGGCCGAACAGTTATTGGCCTGTGCCGAGTCCTGTACCGGGGGCTACATCAGTAAGGTCGTCACCGAGATCGGTGGTAGCTCGCAGTGG
>JBECKZ010000020.1:0-17364 GCA_040235555.1 Thiohalomonadales bacterium
CCCTGTTATTTAGGAGCAGTTTTTGTTTTGTTGGTATTAGTCGAAAATCCCTGGTCAAAAAACTAAACCCATTCATTTTTCTGATCGCACATATTTTGTTTGTTGTTGGTGCTTTTATCTAGAGAGAGTAATAGGGAAGACCATACTTTATAACCTCTACAAGGTATTCTCCAGATTTCCTTCCAGGTAATTAAAGGGTCGGGTGATTTAATTAGGATGACAGAGACTCCTTTTCGTTAGATTCTTTCAGGTTCTGGTCGATTTGTTACTAATATATAGGCTATCACGAATATTAGAGTTAATATCACTCTGAACCCAATTATTTGTCATTACTTACCTGTTTTATAATTTAATCATGGTAACCAATTGAATTTTAGCTGGTTATCGAATTTCGTGAACACGAAGCATTCATCCGATGAGCCCGCATTACCGGCCATCTCCGCTACCAGACCCCATATCGCTGTATTCAGGCTTTAATGGATAGTAATATCATTATTCTCCGATCAAAAACACAACTACAAGCAGAGAGATTTATGTCGAACACACTGAGCGAATATCCCTTTATAGAAAGTCAGGGTGTCGATCAACGACAACTCAAATTACAGCATATCTGCCTGCAACTGGCCGCATTGGGCCATCACTGTCATATGAATATCGACCGCAGTTACCTCTCGGTCGCCGATAGTTTGCTCAGAAACTATAGCCAGCATCGACGTCTTCTGGCGGATTACCGCTGTCCTTCGGATCAACGCATTCAGGATTTTCTCAACGATTACCTGCAACGCAACGGGGTTGATATCCATATTAATTTACCCGGTGAGACATTCAGCCTGTTACTGCCAGGTCTGGCCCGTGAAATTTCCCTGCCCTATGCCGAAAACCGTTATCAATCGCCATTACTCGAGTCGTTCCGGGTTGCGCAGGGTGTCCTGCATAATCCCAGGAGTGATCGCCGCACCACGCAGGGTGTCTTCCACATTGTCGAAGGGGGACTGCCTATTCCGTGGGACAAACGTGCCGTCCCGGTCGCGGTATATGCCAAACTGCTGCAGGCCGCGTTAAATCCGCCCGCGGAACTGATGCGACTGCCAATTACCAGCGGTACCGAACATCCGGTCGATATGTGGGTGTCGTTGTTAATGCGTCCTGTCGTGCAACCCGAGGTCGAGGGCGTGTTACCGGAAAAATCGCTGGAGATCCGGATGTTCGCACCGGGCAGTCTGGCGGCGAATCTGGACTTTGTTGAATCGATTTTCGGGAATGGTGGCGATCCCTTCCTGCCGGAAAACGATGCCGCGCTGGATATCCATCACTGGACCGGGCACAGTGGTTGTATCATTCTGGCACCGCATTTAACCACGCTGAGCAAGAAAGAACTGGGCCTGCCCCATTATGATGAGGCCAATGAACGTCAGCGCAAGGATAGTATGTGCTGGAAGCAGGAAGATGAACACTACAACGATGGCCAGGCATTCAAGGTCGTTTGTCGTGATATGAACGGTGTGATGGTGACCATCATTGCGGATAATTACTTCGGCTACAGTAAAAAAGAAGTCAAATCACAGATCAGTTATTCCGCCAACCTGTTCGGCGGTTGTGAGGAGGAACATTCCGGCGGGGCGCTGGCCTTCCCACGCTTCAATCTCGGTGAAGTGTATCTGCCCAGAGAAGAACACACGGCCACCGGTGAAACCTATGAAAAACTCTGCGAACAACTCGCCGAGGCGATCGATGTTCGGGCTGAAGGTTATGCAGTCGATAAGCATTACCCGGATATTATTTATATTCCGCAGGATGCAAAAATCGATATGCGGGAAATGCAGGTCAGCTGGCAACAGGCGAATGAAAACCATTCGATCACGCTGAAGGCGAACAGGACATACGTTTACCCCAGTGGCTTCCATGTGGAATTGCAAAAGCACCCCCATGCACCAACCTGGCGATTGATCGGCACTTTCGGTGAAGGGACCTTCTGTCACAAGCCCAGCACGGTGTCCGGTGGCGGTAAGTCTGAAATTTCGAAATCGATCCAGGACCTCATGATTTCTGGTCCGGTGTTTGTTGGCGACCTGGAGCAAGATCTGGATGCAGTGGAAAAGATCTTTAACTACGATTACAGCACGCGTTACGTTGACCCGGAAACCAGGGATGATCGCAGCCTGTTGAGTCAACGTCGAACCCTGGGCTCCGTGATCAAACTGCTTACCCCATCCAGCTCGGAATATACCGAACAATACAATAACTGGCTCAGATCCATTCCAAATAATATCCTGGCCATGGTGTATATGATCAAACGCTTTTATCAACCCGTCTGGGGCGACAACTGGCGCCGCCATTTTTCAGTTGATGAAGTCAATGGTATGCCCGGTCACGAACTCAAGTACAAGGGACGTAACCTGGAGGCCAGTTATTTACGAATTGGCATGCAACCCGATGGGACCTGGCGAATCTTTAAATTACGACAGGACTTTGTCGCCGCCAGTAAGGTGCAGATGGAAGACGATATTACGGCCTCGACCGTGGTGCGTGCGGACCAGGTTCAACACTTAAACCCGGACTACGAATCTCAAAGCATCAAACTGGTGAGAAACTGTGAGGCACGACTCTTTCAACGCCCGGATGATGCGATTCATCGTGGCATGGATAAACAGACCGAAGCGGACCTGGCAGGTCAGGATAATTTTATTTCCAACTTTGAGCCGCTAACCGTAGCAGATGCCATCAAGATCACCGATGACGTGGTTAATTTTGAACTGTTCACCCGGCCGATGAAAAAACTGATTAACCAGGCCGCCAGGGCCGAGCCCGGCAGTTATTTTGTCTCTTCCGCGCATCCGCGTCTGGTGAATGGCAAACCCTCACCGAATGTCCGTTACCTGCAACTCCGACCGGACCTCGCCAATCCCCGCGGTCTGTACCTGGCCAGGATCGCTACCCGACTGGCGCGAGGCATGTCCTTTAAAGAACCGGTGTATTTTCCGGTCAACGCCGTCCTGCAGGGGAGACGCAACAATCCACAGGACAAGGCAAAAGGCATACGCCCCTTAGCCGTCTTCAATCCGATTCACTATCAGGAATTACCTGAATTGTTCATGGATCTGATCTGTAGTCTGACAGGCAAGTCACCTTCGACCACCGGTGCAGGCTCCGAAGGTGCGTTGACCAAGGGCCCGTTTAATGCCTTGCAGAGTACCGCGGATCTGAATAATGCCCTGGTTTCCTTTCTGCTCTGCGGGCATGACGGTTTTTCCACCGCGGCCGGTTACATCGGGCATAAGTGCCGGGTCGATCATGACATCAGTATGCTGATACCGGAGATTTGGTGCCGACTGCCGGTGCAGGATCGTAACCCCGCTTATCTGATAGAAAAAGGCTACCTGGAAAAACTTGAGGATTTTGCCTATCAGGGCAAACCGGTGCTGGCCAGTCGCCTGGGCTATCGCATTACCCAGGAATTTGCCCATGCCTACCTGGGCAAGATTTTTGACAATCCCACCATCGTCTTTGATGAGGCCATGTTGCGACCGGAAACTCAGGATATGGAGGCCTATGTAGACGGGATCAATAATATCGTCGAGGCCCAGCAACGTGTTGCGCTGGATTATATCCACGATGCCAGTATCGATGATGCCTGTCCACCGTTACGTGCCCTGTTACACATCATGGCGTATGGGAATTATCAGGGCAAGGCGGTGGATGATCCGGAAATCCGCAACCTGTTTACGCGCGATTATCTGTTACAAAGCGACTGGTACTTTAATCGGCTGAAACTCAAACAGGAACGCGATGCCAGGCTCTGGCGCAATAATTCCCATTATCTACAGCAAAAGTTTGACGACACCCTGGAAAATGAAATTGAAAAACGGGCTTACTTACAGGCCAGGATGCGCGATGCAAAAAAGATGATTGAAACCATTAACAGTGACAGCTACATCGAGCAATTAACCGGCACACTGGGTGCCGACTGGATACATCACTAGAAAAAACCGGGTCAGAGATCAGTCATTTCTAATTTTAGATAGTATTCTTCTCTGCCTCAGTTTTCCGTTGATCCTCTCTATTTGTGTGCAATTAAATGCATCTAATCTTGTCTATAGTTTATGTATAAGCGCATCAGCTTTTTATTTCACGTCTGACCGAATATCTAACAATAGGTAATACCTATTGTCTCTCAAGTTATAAACGATTTCTCAAATAGTTTGATTTAGCCGATAGTTTCGATCGTGGTACTGACACCATCAAACTCATAAGGAGGAAACGCAATGGATGTAAAAGCCAAATGCCCGGTGATGCACGGCGGCGCCACGGAGAGTGGCATGTCAAATATGGAATGGTGGCCGAAGGCCCTGAACCTCGACATTCTGCATCAACACGATACCAAGACCAACCCGATGGGAAAAGATTTCAACTATCGGGAAGCGGTCAAGCGACTCGACTTCAAAGCACTGAAACAAGACCTTACTGCACTGATGACGAACAGTCAGGACTGGTGGCCGGCCGACTGGGGTCACTACGGTGGCCTGATGATCCGCATGTCATGGCATGCGGCCGGTTCCTATCGAATCGCGGATGGCCGCGGCGGTGCCGGTACCGGTAATCAGCGCTTTGCGCCACTCAACTCCTGGCCGGACAATGTGAATCTGGACAAGGCACGCCGTCTGCTGTGGCCAATCAAGAAGAAATACGGCAACAAACTCAGCTGGGCTGATCTTATTGCCTATGCGGTTACCATTGCCTATGAATCCATGGGGCTGAAGACTTTCGGATTTGGCTTTGGTCGCGAAGATATCTGGCACCCGGAAAAGGACACCTACTGGGGCTCGGAAAAGGAGTGGTTGGCGCCAACCGGTAGCGAAGGCAGCCGTTATACAGGTGAGCGCGATCTGGAAAATCCGCTGGCTGCGGTGATGATGGGACTGATCTATGTGAACCCGGAAGGCGTGGACGGCAAACCCGATCCGCTGAAGACTGCCAAGGATGTGCGTGTCACCTTTGCACGCATGGCGATGAACGATGAGGAAACCGTCGCGTTGACGGCCGGTGGTCATACTGTGGGTAAAACCCACGGCAACGGCGATGCCACGCTGCTCGGCGAGTCACCTGAAGGTGCCGAGATTGAAGATCAAGGCTTGGGCTGGATAAATAAAACCAAACGCGGTATTGGTCACGACACCGTGTCCAGCGGCCTTGAAGGTGCGTGGACGACACATCCGACCACGTGGGACAACGGTTATTTCCAACTGCTGCTCAACTACGAGTGGGAACTAAAGAAGAGTCCGGCCGGTGCATGGCAGTGGGAGCCGATCAACATCAAGGAAGAAGACAAACCGGTTGATGTGGAAGATCCCACGATCCGTTGTAACCCGATCATGACCGATGCTGACATGGCCATGAAGATGGATCCGGAATATCGCAAAATCTCCGAACGGTTTTATAAGGACCCTGAATATTTTTCAGAAATGTTTGCACGGGCCTGGTTCAAGCTGACGCACCGTGACATGGGACCAAGAGCACGTTACATCGGTCCGGACGTACCGAAAGAAGATCTGATCTGGCAAGACCCGATTCCGGCAGGCAAAACGAATTACGATGTGAAAACCGTGAAAGCAAAAATTTCAGCCAGCGGTCTGGGCATCAGTGATATGGTGGCCACCGCCTGGGATAGCGCCAGAACTTTTCGCGGTTCGGATATGCGCGGTGGTGCTAATGGCGCACGCATTCGTCTGGCGCCACAAAAAGACTGGGAAGGTAACGAACCTAAACGTCTGAGTCAGGTGCTGTCAGTGCTTGAACCGATCGCAGCCCAGAGTGGCGCCAGCGTCGCAGATGTGATCGTGCTGGCCGGTAACGTCGGTATCGAGCAGGCAGCAAAAGCAGCCGGCGTTGATATCAGCGTACCTTTCACGCCCGGTCGTGGCGATGCTACGCAAGAGATGACCGATGTTGATTCCTTCGAACCGTTGGAACCCATTCACGATGGTTACCGTAACTGGCTGAAAAAGGACTATACGGTGAAAGCCGAAGAGCTGATGCTCGACCGCACACAACTACTGGGATTGACCGCGCCGGAGATGACGGCCCTGGTGGGTGGTATGCGCGTTCTGGGTACTAACCATGGCGGCAGCAAACACGGTGTATTTACCGATCGCGAAGGTGTATTAACGAACGACTTCTTCATCAATCTTACCGATATGCAATACACGTGGAAACCGAAAGACGAAAATCTGTATGAAGTCCGCGAGCGTAAGACAGGCAAGGTGAAATGGACAGCGACACGTGTTGATCTCGTGCTCGGATCCAACTCGATCCTGCGCGCGTATGCCGAAGTCTATGCGCAGGATGACAACAAGGAAAAGTTCGTGCAGGACTTCGTTGCGGCCTGGACCAAGGTCATGAATGCTGATCGCTTTTGATCGAGGTTAATGCCGGTAATAAGACAGGGTCAGGGAACTATGCGTTGACTTCTTGCCAGCGTGGTTCTCTGACCCGTCGATTTAAACACTCCGACTAAAGATAGCGCTAAATTGAAATTTTGGGGTTACGGCTGCAGGGCGAAGGAGAGACCAGAGGTAGAGTAACGCAGCAGCACGACTCCATGGAAGGAAGAGTTAGAATTTCGCCGGGAACAGCAATCGAGTTACCGAGGCAGCCGAAGCCGCTTGTAAAAAATGCTGCTAAAATGTAGTCATGTCCAGTGATACACCAAATCAAAATGCGATCCTGGGTCAAGGTGAAACCAAAACGCTGGGCATCCTGTCTTCCCTGATCGAGGAATTTTCCAGGTCTCTCGATCTCGATCAAACAATGAAGAAAGTGGTCGAGGTAACCAAGGCAATGATGAGTGCTGAAGGGGTGGCGCTTTTCCTGCTGGAAAATGATGACACTGAACTTGTCTGTCGCGTTTGCTCTACGCCAAAGGATATTACCGGAATTCATATTAGTGCCAGGAAAGGAATTATTGGTCGTAGTATCCGGCAAGAGAAAATACAGCTGGTCGCCGATGCGTCTACGGATCCTGATTTCGCGAGTGGTGTTGATGGCGTGGCGGGAACCCATGTCCAGTCGATTATGTGTGCACCACTCACGCTGGGTGGAAAAAGTTTTGGCGCACTCCAGGCGATGAACAAGACCGCCTATGGCGACCGGTTTAATGAAAAGGATAGAAATTTTCTTTCAACGTTGGCTAATGCCGCCTCGCTGGCTATCCACAATGCGAAACTGGTCAGTCAGGTTCTTGATGAAGAACGCACCCGTCAGGAGTTATTGCTGGCCCGGGAAATACAGGAAGCGGTGCTTCCGGATGCACAGCACGGCGGCGATGTCATCGCAGGTTATAACTTGCCGGCACGCAGTGTCTCCGGCGATTTTTATGATTATCTCGAAGTGTCGCCAGGTCGCTTTTGTTTCTGTCTTGGCGATGTATCCGGCAAAGGGGTGAATGCGGCATTGATGGTGGCCAGGGTGAGCGGACTGTTTCGTTATCTGGCGAAAAACAAAACTTCACCGGCTGAATTACTGGCGGCAATGAATGCTGAATTATGTGAAACCACGACCCATGGTATGTTTGTCACCATGGTTGCCGGCGTCTATGAACGAAAAGACAAGATGATTGAAATGGCGAATGCCGGACACCACCCGCCATTGCAGACACAGGCAAATAAATTTATCCCGTATGAACAGGCCTCACCGCCTTTGGGTATTCTCCCGGAAATCGATTTCGAGCCATACGTGTTCAGGCTCAAGGATGGCGCTTTATATATCTTCACAGATGGCCTTACCGAGTGCTGGACAGGCCATCAGCAACCTCTGGGAGATGACGGCGTAAAAGCACTCATCCGCAAACATGCCAGTGTACCGTTACCTGAAAGATTAAATTTTATCGTGGAAGACGCTACCCATTGGAAAATGATAACCGGTGGATACCTGAATGATGATATTACCCTGTTGGCGATTGATGGCTAGATAGTGGGGCAATGAATTAAATGAGTCAGAGAGCACTTAGAAGCCTTCGGCTTCATCAAGTATTCCCTGAACCTTTCAGGTTCTGGTCATTTATTCTCTAAAATTAAAAAAATATTCTCAGACCCCAATTAATCTCGATTTTTAAGAGTATACTTTTTTTAATTTCTTACTCCTTAATCTAGGAGTGCCGCCATGACCCAATCCATCATCCTGGCCGTCGACGAGAACGTCGCCGGCTTAGCCCATATCAAGCGTGAGCTGGACGACCGCTATGGTCGGCACTATGAGGTCGTCAGCGCGGGATCGCCCGACGAGGCGCGCGCCCAACTCAAGGAATTCGCTACTTCTGGCGTAGAGGTCGCCTTGGTCCTTGCCGGGCAATGGCGCGCCGGCGAGCCAGGCTGCCGGCTACTGGAAGCGGCCCATGACCTCCACCCGCACGCCAAGCGTGCGGTGTTAATTGCGTGGGCTGACTGGGGCGATCCAAAGACAGGACGGGCGATCTTCGACGGTATCGCCGGCGGGCGATTCGATCACTACATCATGCGGCCGTCACTCTCATCGGACGAGCAGTTCCATCAGACGATCTCCATGGTACTACTCGAGTGGGCCGAGGCGAATCGGGCGGCACCCTATACGGTGCACATCGTCGGTGAGTCCTGGACCGGTCGCGCCTACGAACTGCGCGAGGCGCTCAAGCAGTGCGCGGTGTCGCACCACTTCTGTCTCGCCAACTCGCCCGAAGGTCAGGCACTCCTTTCTGCGGCACCTGCGGAGGCGACACTTCCGCTGGTTGTGTTTCCGGACGGCAAAGTCCTGGAAAATCCGACCAACCTGGAAATCTCCCAGTCCACGGGTGGGCCCATCGCCCCGGACAAGGCCAGCTACGACGTGATCATCATCGGCGCTGGACCTGCAGGCCTGTCGGCCGCTGTGTACGGCGCGTCGGAGGGTCTCAGCACGCTGGTTATCGACAAAGGCGGGATCGGTGGTCAGGCCGCCACTAGCTCACTCATTCGAAACTACCTTGGATTCCCACGTGGCGTCAGCGGTCGGCAGCTCGCCCAGTCCGCATACAGTCAGGCCTGGGTTTTCGGGGCTAACTTCGCTTTTATGCAAGCGGTCACCAGCATCGCCCGCGAGGACAAGTACCTCTTCGTCACACTCGCCGATGGCCGTCGCTTGCGCGCCTCGGCCGTGCTGCTGACCATGGGCGTCAGCTACCGTCGGCTCGGGGTGCCGGCACTCGAGGCGCTGACCGGCGCCGGTGTGTACTATGGGGGGTCGACATCCGAAGCCCCGGCACTGGTTGGACGGGACGTCTTCGTCGTCGGCGGTGCCAACTCTGCCGGCCAATCCGCACTGCATCTTGCCCAGTACGCCCGCAGCGTCACCCTCGTGATCCGTGGACAATCACTGCGCCACGGCATGTCGGACTACCTCGTCCGCCAGGTGGAGGCGACACCGAACATCCAGACCCGGTTCGGCTGCGAGGTGGTAGGCGGCGGTGGCGATGGTCGGCTTGATTACCTGGTTCTGCGCGACATCGCATCAAAGACCGAGTCCACTTACGATGCGCAGGCGCTGTTCCTCTTGATCGGCGCCGAGCCGTACACGGGGTGGCTACCGTCGGAGATCGAACAAGACGAGCGGGGCTTCATCCTCACGGGAGCAGATACTTCGCAGCGTAGTGCACCGCGCTTCAATCGCGATCCGTTCCTCCTCGAAACGAGCATGCCCGGTGTGTTCGCCGCCGGCGATGTCCGACACGGTTCGGTGAAGCGCGTCGCGTCAGCGGTCGGTGAGGGCTCCATCGCCATCCAACTGCTGCACCAGTACTTCGCGGCCGAGCAACTGAGCCCGCAGGGCGGCGCGAGCGATCCAACGACCGCCGTCGCCAGCTCCGCTGGCTCTAGTCGCACTTAGGACCTCTAACGAGGTCCACTCCAGAACCCCTTCGGGTTTTATCGAGTACTTCTTCGCTACAACTCAGGTCGCATTAAGTACTCCTTAAACCAGCTTTGCTGGCTCTAGTCGCACTTAGGACCTCTAACGAGGTCCATTAAGTACTCCTTAAACCAGCTTTGCTGGCTCTAGTCGCACTCCAAAATCCCCTCGGGATTTGTTGAATACTTCCCTGAGTCCTTCGGGTTCACTAAGTATTCCCGTCCCCCAGATTCTTTATCAAGAATCATCAGGGAACCCTCAACATATTCCGCAAGTTCTAGTCAGGCTCGCAAGCTCGTTCTAGTCAGCCTGTTTCTAATAGTCGAAATTACAGGCGTCTGAGTGCACCTGTTGATTGGCTAGAATGAAGGATTTGCTTATTGTGGTGCGATTCACACTTTGATGTTTGTTCATGGTTCGTCTGATATTTTTTGTAAATTATGTCGATGAAGTTGCCGTTTGCCAGAAGACCCTCGAATAGAATTTTATTCTTACTATATATACATCCATGAAGGAACTAATAATGTTCATGCGTCACATCACGCCCCAGGGCTGGCACAACGTCGCTGTCATGCTGTTCACTATCGGTCTCGCTGCATGTGGCGGTGGTTCGGTGTCTTCCGGAGCGGGTAGCGAACCTGGCACGATCAACAGCAGTGCGAGCACGCTACAGTTCTCGGTATCGAGCGCGACGGTCGCACAGGCGGCCGGCACTGTGTCGGTGACCGTGACGCGCAGCGGGTCGACGAGTGCTGCAGCCAGCGTCGCATACGCAACCAGCAATGATAGTGCCGCCGCAGGCACCGACTACACAGCTGTGAGCGGCACGCTGAACTGGGCAGCTGGCGACGGCGCCGCGAAGACGATCACGATCGCGATCAGCACCGCGATGCTGTTCTCCGGCACACGGACCTTCTCGCTTGGCCTGTCTAACCCGGACGCGGACAGCACGATCGGTTCTCCCGCCGCGGTCATGGTCTCGATCACGGGGGGCGCGACGACGTCAGGGACGTTCGGCATCAAGGTCAGCGGCAACCAGCTCGTTAGCACACAGACGGGTAACCCCGTGCAAATTGTCGGCACCAATATCAGCGGGCTCGAAAACGGCGGCTACAATTATTCATGGACGCAATTCCAGACGGCCGGCTCGGCGTTCTGGTCCCAGGTTGTCAACTGGGGCAACTCAGGACTCAACACGGTCCGGTTGCCACTCAACGAGGCGTCCTGGCTCAATTACACCTGCTACGATTCGGGCAGTGGCGCTTCCGCCCAGCTCTACACCTCATTGGGGTCGGGCAAAGGCTACGAGCCTGATCCGGGCTACAATTCGAAAAGCAGTTATCAGGCAGTCGTCAAGCAGGCGGTGGCCGATGCAACAGCCGCCGGGTTGTATGTGATCCTCGACCTGCACTGGGGCGCGCCGAACAACAGCAACGGCCAGCCGATCTGCCCGATCGGCCAGCCCGGCTATGCCGACGCCGACCACGCGCTGACGTTCTGGACGCAGGTCGCGAACGCGTTCAAGGACAACCCGGCGGTGATGTTCGAGTTGTTCAATGAGCCGTTCGGCACCAACAACTACAGCAATTGGGTCATCCAGAACGGATCCGCCTACTCGCCGGGACCCGAAGCGATGATGCTGAATACGGGCGGCAGCTTCACGCCGTTCGCTGCGCAGAACAACCCCAGCGGCAATGCGATGTACACGGTCAACATGTCGTGGAACGTTGCCAGCATGCTCTCACTGCTGGACGCGATCCGCGCGACGGGAGCGACGAACGTCGTGCTGGCCTCGCCGATCGGCTGGGCCGGTGAAATCGAGACCTGGCTTGGCACTTATACCGGCAGTGGCAACCCTGATCCGCTCAAGCAGTTCGGCGTCGCGTGGCACCTGTACGGCTACGCGAAGGGAACCGCGCCGCCGCTCGCGGTGCTCGCCGCGGGCTACCCGATCGTCGTCACCGAAACCTACGGGTTCAACGCCGCAATCGATGGCGGCAAGAACGCGGACGGCTATACCTGGGCGGCCTCGCAGGGCATCGGCTACCTGTGGTGGGGTTGGAATGACTGGAGCGGCGGACCATTGAGCGATATGCTGAGCATCGCGCCGTGGTACCTCAGCACCGCACCGTAGGACCCGCCGGGCGCGGATTTTATTACTGAAGGTAAGGTGGCATGTATACAAATTTCTATCTACTCATAGTGATCGGCGTGCTTGCCGGGTTTCTTGCGCGCCCGCTCAACATGTTTGTCTTTGGCAAAGTCGTTTCGTTGGAGAAATACATCCGCAGAAAATCACTCGTTATCCTGTTAATTTTTACCGCAATGGCGTCTACTTTAACCGTAACGTTTTCCACCATTTATTTATCGCTGAAACTATCCGGTTTTATCCCGCTCGCGGAAAATGTGCCTACCTTTGTCGTGTCATTCTTTGTTGGCGGTACGCTCTGGGTGATTTATGCCAAGCTGTTCAATCGCGGGTGCAACATCGATCTGTAAAACCGGGTCAGAATGTAATAGGGGACAGACCGGGAATACCTTGAGGCAATGTAAATTACTCGAAACTCAATCAAAACAAGTTACCTGTTTATTGAATTTTGGCCCTGATCCAAAACATTCCTTTCTGTAAAGACATGATTATCCCTTATCAAAAATTATCGGAAGAGGCACTACAGGCCCTGATTGAAGATTTTGTCACGCGTGACGGTACGGATTACGGATTGGTTGAAATGAGTAGGCAAGAGAAATCGGCGTATTTGCTCGCGTTGCTAGAGAAGGGTGATTTGCTGATAACTTATAATGATGAATTGCAAAGTTGTGGTCTTGTGTCGAAGGAAGAAGTAGCAAATTCATCATTTCAAGATGATTGAAACGGAAATATTTGGGAATAATTGGGGCCTCACTTTCTCCGTGCAGTTGTAACCGCAAATATCCATAAATCCACACATTTCCTTACTATTCAAATATCCCGCTTATTTAGTGCATCAATCTTAGTCAATTACTTCGCCAATTAAATGTTATTTAGGGGCAATAGCCGAAGAGATGGGACCGCCAGATTGGCAAACTCAAACAAGTTGATTAATGTCATTTTGTAATCTCAGGGTTTGGTTTATATATTAGCTGGTAGTTATTTCATGCATTCAACTTGAAATAGTCTGCATAAACTTTTACGGCGGATTTTTATAGAAACAACTTAAATTTAAGGTCTTTTATTGTGAAACAATATATCTCATATATGAAATTCTTCGGGTTTATACCATTGTATTTTCTGCTTGTTGCAAATGTTTCGGCAGGCTACATCGGCTATGTAGTCGATGGTAGTGGAAATATAGCTCATGATGGCTTTGGCGGTTGTGTAAAAACCGGTAGCTGGGAACCATCCATGGCGATCCCTTCCTGTGGAGGTGCGCCGGTAAAAATGTCTGAGGTAGAGAAAAAAGAAGTGGATTCCGACGGTGATGGTGTCGTCGATAGTAAGGATAAATGCCCGAATACACCCACCGGTGTTGCTGTAGACGCAAAGGGGTGCCCTGTGGACAGCGACAATGATGGGGTTCCAGATTATAAAGATCGTTGTCCGAATACTGCACCTGGTAAGCGTGTCGATGTTCATGGATGTGAATTAAAATCAGTTACATCTTTGCAAGGTGTGAACTTTGAAAATAATAGTGCTAAATTAACTCCATCTTCATATAGTGCACTAGACGATGTTGCGGCAACGCTCAAAAAGAACCAGGATATAAGCGCTGAAGTCGCTGGTTATACTGATAGCAGTGGGGCACGTGCCTACAATATTAATTTATCAAATCGTCGTGCCCAGGCCGTTCGACAATACCTGATTGACAAGGGCGTTGCTGCAAACAGGCTGACTGCAAAGGGTTACGGACCAGATAATCCTGTGGCGAGTAATTCAACCAAAGCTGGGCGTGCTAAGAATCGCAGAGTAGACTTGATAATCAAAAAATAACTGGATGTAAAGTTATTAAAAAGGGCTGTAAGTTTACAGCCCTTTTTTTATGGTTCCAGGACATTTTGGGTCAGATAAAAACCTATGATCTTAATGAACTGCCATCATTGTCCTAACCGGATGGAATATTTGGAGCCAGAGTAAAAAAGCAGTAGTTATGATATATGGAATTTAAGCATCCTGATTCTGAAATAAATCTCGGTTAACTTAAGAAAATAATACTAAGTGACAGACCGCGTTTTATCGATGAAGTTAAAACCGGGGCAGGGTAAAACATCTCAGCGGCCGACTGACAATGCCCGTAAATATCGCTAAGGAATAAAGATAATTAAGAAGAAACCAGGTCGTCGAAACTGAATCCAGTTTCCTGATGCTGATCCGTATTACACAGGCTGCGTTTATCCATCAACGCCGAAAAATCCCCGACATAAAATAAGCAGCGTCGTATACGTTTAATCATTGGGAATTTCGGTCCAGTGAATCACATAAAATCTCTCCGACCACTTTCTAATAACTGGCGAAACGAAAGCCGGACGGTATCTCGAAATTGGTATTAGTCCATATCTTAAGAAACGGTCAATTTTGTGATCATACTCACAGTTTTCCGCGCGGAGGCAATAGCTGACCTTGTAATACCTTACTTTTACTATAAATTAATTATTTATTATATTAGAAAATGCTTATTAATTATGTTCTGGGGTTTAATATGAAATTCAGATACTTAAGTAGCAAATTACGAATCTTGTTTGGCACAACATGTATGTTCTGCATGGTATATTCTTCCGCTTCGCGGGCCGGCGATGAGCTGATATTTGCCACGCCACCGACGCAAAGTGTTGAGGAAACGCAGGCTAACTTCCAGCCTCTGATGGAATATTTATCCAGGGCCACTGGAAAAAAAATTTCAATCCATCCAGCCAGGAATTACTTTCAGTACTCGCGTGAGATGCGCGAAGGCAAATATGACGTGGTGTTTGATGGCGGCCATTTTGTCGATTACCGGATTGAGAAGCTTCATCACACACTGCTGGTCAAACAGCCCGGCCAGTTACGTTTTGTTGTTATTGTGCGGAAAGACTCGAAAATTTACAGCCTGAAGGATCTGGTGACCAAGAGTGTTTGTGCACCCCATATTCCGCACCTTGCAACACTTTCTTTTCTGGATTTGTTCCCCAATCCCGCACGCCAGCCTGAAATGTTACCTGTTCAGGGATTTAAGGCAGGTATAAATTGCATCGCCAATGCTAAGGCCGAGGCGACTGTTGTGCGGGATGTCTACCTGTTTAAGAAAGTAAAAAATGCAGCAGACTATCGAGTGATATTTACGACTGAACGCAAGATGCCAGCGCGTGCCATTACGGTTTCGCCTCGGGTTGACCAAGCTACTCGTCAGAAGATGTATAACGCATTAATGTCGGTAAATGGGAATATAATTCTTTCGAAGGCATTTTCAACGTTTGGCGGTACGAAATTTGTGGCGGCAGACCAGAAAGAATACGCAGGTCTCGGGGAATTATTACAGGTGGTATGGGGATTTAATATCTGATACAGGAAAACCGGTTCAGAGAGAAGCATTATAGGGTTCGGAGTGATTTAATTAAAACCACTCCGAACCCTTTAACACAGCATTCCTACCAGCCGAATATCACACCCTCGAGCAGGCTGTTAATGCCGTTGAACTCCCCCGCTTTCGCCAGCACAAATGACTTGGCCTTTTTGCCACCGAAGCGTTTCAATATGGGTTGGCTGGCAACGATGCCATCTCCATTGGTCAACGATTGTGTGATCAGCATTTTTTCTCGCTCACTCACGCGCTTACTGGCGGTGATGGATTGATTTGGGAGTGGGTTGGCCTGGTAGATGATTCGGTACCGGGCTCGCTGTTCGTTTGACATTTTCTTACTGAAAAATGTATTCCGTACGACCGCGGCGCGACATTGTCCGGCGTCAAACGCTTTGACAACAGCCGACATACCGCCACGTATCGCCTTCACCACTGGTTGACGTACCGGGTTATTAAACTTGGCGATAATGGAGAGGGTCGATAAATTCGGCGGTGCAATACCGCAAATTTTCTGGCCGACTAGATCATCGGTGGTATGAATTTCATTTTCACCTTTGTTGGTCAACAAAAAGAACTCCAGTGACCCCGGTAACCTGACCAGCGCATCATGGCCGAGGTGTGCCATGCGCCAGGAGGCGAAGTGCGGGCCGTCGAAGACAATGTCATAACGATCTGCGCGCATATCACGTTGGTAGTTCAACCAGTTCCCGGGGTGAACATATCTCACATTGCGGTCCAGGAGTTTGGACAGGTGTGCCGCCAGGGGGCCGTATTGCTTGGCGCCGGCTTCCGGTTTTTCCCGAGGGGGTGCGGTGAAAATCAGTTCCTGTGCAGTGGCAAGTTGCGGTAGCAGAAATAGACATCCAATTGTCAGCCAGAGTATTGCGATGCAACGTTGTAGCATTTTACAACTCCTCATGCTGATAGCGGTGGTGGTTTTATATAATAACTATCGGATGGGGGTTTATAGGCTTTATAAAAAATAAAGTTATATAAGAACGAGTTAATATTTACTGTTTCTATACATCCGCAGACAGAAATGAATCGAAAATTGCAAACTGGGACATGGCGATAAACAGCGGAACAAATTGTGTGTTTTGTTCCTGGCAGAATTTCTCAAATGGGAAAAATTGAGACTGGATTCACCTGGTTATAGGGGGAGCGGAGTGCAGTTAGAACCTCTGCGAGATTCATCAAGTATGTCCTGAACTCGCTTTGCTCGTTCTGGTTATATATTTAAAACCACTCTGACCCCTTTAATTTCGAAAGCTACAAATATTTGGATTTAATTTACTGTTGGCGTTTATAGCTATGATCCTTTATCTGGCGTTTGGTGAAATAACTGTAAGACGAATGAGAAAGAATCCTGAGACGATGAACGATCTGGAATTTTATTATATTAGTGGGTGAGACATTGTAAATGTAGCACAGGCACTGTCGTTGCCGATTTCTGTAGTTAGAAAAATTAAGAACGACAATATTAGCGATTTTGTATGCGGATCCGGATGCGTTAATTTCTCATACATCCAGATTTGATCGTATTTTCGCTGGATTGTTCTATTGGTCATTTATGAGTTTGGATATGGCTATTATTATATTTGCGAATCTGGAATGGAATTTAATAATTAAAGGCAAGTTAAAGAGTTTGGAGTGATTTTAATTTAATTATCAGAAATAAAACTGTGTCAGAGAGTAATTGATTCTAATATTCGCGCAGTGTATTTAGGAACTATGTGTCAGAGCACAATGTTTACAATTACATTTGGTGAATATTATAGGGTCGGAGAAAAACTACACGACTCCAATTTTATCAATTTTCCGAATTACCTCCTCGAATTGCGGTCTGAATCTCATACGCTGGCAATGGCATGCCACATTGTCACCATTGCCGATTCACACCAATGGATACAGGAGAAGACCATGA
>JBECKZ010000027.1:0-9999 GCA_040235555.1 Thiohalomonadales bacterium
CGATATGATTGAGTTGAAACGCGATATCAAGCGTGCAAAAGAGGAGTTTACCGAGGATTTCAATCTGCGCAGAAATGAAGAATTAACAAAACTGCAACGATTGATTACCCGGATGACTGTGGCCGTGGCGAAAGAGGATGGCTACGATGTCGTATTAAGCGACAGTGTGCTTTATACCAGCAAGCGGGTAGATATCACTGACAAGATCCTGGAAAGATTGCGTGCCAGCAAGGATGCCATGCAACAGAAAACCACCAACTCTACGAATTAAACAGAATTCGGAAAGACCGGGATGTCCTGGACGCTTGCACAGCTTGCTAAACATGTGAATGCTGAACTAAAAGGCGATGGGGAATGTGCAATACATTCAGTCTCCACCTTATTGAAGGCCGGGCCGGGACAAATCAGTTTTTTTACTAATCAAAAATACAGGGAACAGTTACGGGAAACTCACGCTTCTGCTGTGATTCTGCAAGCGGATTTTGCCTCCGAATGTCCAGTTGATGCAATTATTGTAAACAATCCACATGCAACCTACGCGCGAATTGCGCAATTGTTGTATCCGGCAACAGATGTGTCAGCAGGCATTCACCCCAGTGCACAGATCTCTGCTGATGTGACCATTGCGGATTCAGTATCGATTGGGGCGAATGTTGTCATCGATAGCGGAGCTATACTAAATGATCAAGTTCAAATCGGTGCGAATTCTTACATCGGTAAGCATACCCGCATTGGTAAGGCCAGCCGGATTCTGGCTAATGTTACTATCTGTGAAAATGTGACAATTGGTGACAGGGTAATCATTCACCCCGGTGCCGTGATTGGTGCTGATGGTTTTGGACAGGCCTACGACGACGGTGTTTGGATAAAAGTCCCGCAAATCGGTAGTGTTCGCATTGGTGACGATGTCGAAATAGGCGCCAACACTACTGTCGACTGTGGAGCGATCGACGATACGGTGATTGAAGAGGGCGTTAAGCTGGATAACCAAATCCAGATTGGACATAATGTGCGAATCGGTGCCCATACGGTTATTGCAGCTGCGACGGCGATTGCTGGAAGTACCACAATTGGACATCACTGCATGATCGCTGGGGCTGTGGCCATAGCCGGGCATCTCACGATTGCAGACAATGTCACCATTACCGGTATGACAATGGTTAGCAAATCGATCCCGGAAGCGGGGAGTTATTCATCAGGAATTTCATCCGAGGATACTGCGATCTGGCACCGCCTGCATGCAAGAATTAAACAGCTGGACGATATGGCAAAGCGCTTACAACATATCGAGAAGAAACTGAAAAATACTTGAGGAACGACGATTGAACTCGCTTGATATATATGAAATTTTGCAGCATTTGCCGCATCGCTACCCGTTTTTATTGATCGACAGGGTTTTGGAATACAAACCCGAATCACATCTGATTGGCATCAAGAATGTCACTCACAATGAGCCATATTTTCCCGGCCACTTCCCGCAACGACCTATCATGCCTGGAGTATTGATTCTCGAAGCACTGGCACAGGCAACCGGGATACTTGCTTTCAAAACAGTGGATCGCATCCCGGATGCCAACTCACTTTATTATTTTGTCGGCATTGATGAGGCACGCTTCAAACGCCCGGTTGAACCCGGCGATCAATTACGTCTTGAAGTGGAGTACATCAAGCGAATGCGAGGCATCTGGAAGTTTAATGGTAAGGCTACTGTTGATGGCGATTTAGTTTGTTCTGCCGTGATTATGTGTGCGGAGCGTGAAATTCAATGAGTATTGACGCGCGTGCCGTCATCGACTCATCTGCGCGTATTGGTAACAATGTCACGATCGGGCCCTTTTCGGTTATCGGCAAGAATGTCGAAATTGGCGATGGAACCTGGATCGGTCCTCATGTCGTGATCAATGGCCCAACCCGAATCGGTCGGGAAAACCGGATCTTTCAGTTTGCCTCGGTTGGCGAAATTCCTCAGGACAAGAAGTATCGCGGAGAAGACACCTTACTGGAGATTGGCGATCGCAATACAATTCGTGAGAATGTCACGATCAATCGTGGTACGGCTGATGGCGGGGGTATTACCAGGATAGGCAGTGATAACTGGCTGATGGCGTATATTCACATCGCGCACGATTGCATTATTGGTAATCACACGATATTTTCCAATGCCGCGTCATTGGCCGGTCATGTACAGGTTGATGATTATGCCATTCTTGGTGGGTTTACCCTGGTACATCAATTTTGCACAATCGGTGCCCATGCATTCTGCGGTATGGGTAGTGCCATCAGCAAGGACGTGCCACCATACATGATGGTCAATGGCAACCCGGCTCAACCCTATGGCCTGAATAGCGAAGGACTGAAGCGACATCAATTCAGCAAGGACGTCCAGCAAGCCTTACGCGTAGCATATAAAATTATTTACCGTTCGGGTTTAACAACCCCGGAAGCACTAGAGCAATTAACCCCCCTGGCACAAACCTGTGCGGAAGTCGCGAGAATGAAGGAATTTATACAAAAATCCCAACGAGGGATTGTGCGTTAACCTGGGTTTAGTTTCCAACCATCGACGACACCAGGCGCGCGGTGTTTTCAATCCCACCTCTCTTGCCCAGTAATTCTTCGATTTTGCCCAATTCCTGCCGCATTTGATTTCGCGCGTCGGGTTGTGCAAGCAGATCGCTAACTGTGTGACAGATTTTGGCTGGTGTTGCATCATATTGAATGAGTTCAGGTGCAATGCGCTTATCTGCCACGATATTACACAGACCAATGTGTTTGATCTTCAACATCCGGTGGACAATGAGATAAGTCAGCCAGGCCACTTTGTTGATGATCACTAGCGGGGTACCAATTAAGGCGATTTCCAGTGTCACCGTACCCGAGACAGTTAAGATGACATCACATGCGGCCATAACGTCATAGGCGCGGTCTTCAATGATCTGGATAGCAAGGTCAGGGTGTTGTTGTAAATAAGGCTGGATATTCTCAAGTTTGAGTCCCGGGGCAAGCGGTAACAGGAATTGGATATCTGGATTTTGTTGTTTCAGACATTCTGCCGATTGCAGGATAATCGCAAGCAGCCGCTTGATTTCACTGCGTCGACTCCCGGGGAATAAGCCAATGACAGGTTTCTCGCTATTGAGTTTGAATTCCTGGCGCAGGCTGTCCTGATCGGCACTGGCGTTAACTTCATCCACCAAGGGGTGTCCCACAAATTCCACTGGCACATGGTGTTGTTGATAAAATGTTTCTTCGAATGGAAATACAACCGCCATCATATCAACCCGCTCACGAATTTTCTTGACGCGGTGTTGGCGCCAGGCCCAGACTTGCGGGCTGATGTAATACAAGACCTTCACACCATGTCTTTTGGCTGTTTTGGCCAGACGCAGATTAAATTCCGGATAGTCTACCAATACGAGTAAATCTGGTGGGTTGTTTCCTATTTCCTCGCGCATTTGATCCAGTGCGCCAAAGATAACTTTGCGGTGTGCCCAGATTTCGACTAAGCCGACCACGGCCAGCTCGGCAGCATCCACCGTGACGTCGACGCCAGCTTCACGCATATCCTCACCACCGATACCATAAAAATGGATATCGGGGCGATGAGCTTTTACCGCCTTGACGAGCTTGGCAGCATGCAAATCACCCGATGCCTCGCCGGCAATGATCATGACACGTTTCAAAAAGTGCTCCCTAGAATTGAGCCGTGATGGTGTCCGTAATTTGTGCGATTTGTGCTTCGCTCAATTCAGGGAAGATTGGTAATGAGAGACATTCCTTGGCGATCTGTTCGGAAACCGGCAGGCTGATGTCGGCATACTCGCTGGCAAAAGCCTTTTGCTGATGCAGGGGGATCGGATAATAAATGGCACTGGCGATTTGTTTTTCCGATAGCGCCTGCATGATGGCGTCGCGTTTGGGTGACAGGATCGTGTATTGATGATAGACATGGTTACCAATCTTGTCTTCACGTGGTATGCGAACCACGTCTTTTAACAGACTGCTGTACTGCTGTGCAACGCGGTAACGGTTATGGTTGTACTCTTCGATATAACGTAATTTGACTCGCAGGATTGCAGCCTGGATCTCGTCGAGACGACTGTTATAACCAATTATGTCGTGATGATAACGCTGACGGCTGCCGTGATTGCGCAACATCTTAATCTGATCGGCCATGGCATCATCGTTGAGTGTGATCATGCCGCCATCACCATAACAACTCAGATTCTTGCTGGGGAAGAAACTGTGGCAACCAGCCAGACCGATGTTACCGGTAGACTGACCGTTGACCTTGGCGCCGAAGGATTGCGCACAGTCCTCAATCACTAGTAGATTATGTTGCTTTGCCAGGGTCATGAGCCGGGGCATGTCGGCGGGCTGGCCAAACAAATGCACCGGCAGTATGGCGCGAGTCTTCTCATTGATCGCATGACTTACCAGTTCCGGATCCAGGTTAAACGACTGTGGATCAATATCCACAAACACCGGTGTCGCGCCGACATAGCAAATGGCCTCGGCAGTCGCAATAAAAGTAAATGTAGAGGTGATCACTTCATCGCCAGGGCCTATACCGGCGGCACGTAACGCCAGATGCAGCGCATCAGTACCGGAGGCGCAACTCAGGGCGTGTTTGACACCAAGCATCGCTGCAACTTCCTGTTCAAATTTCTGCACGTTTGGACCCAGGATGAATGCGGTCGATTCAAAGACATCATTCAGCAGATCGTCAATTTCCGGCTTTAATTTTAGATACTGGTTTTTCAAATCCACCATTGGGATCATGTGACTCGTTCCTTTCGTTAGGCGCTTAACAGGCGGGTAATTTCAATTGCGGTTTCCAGGGCGCGCAGGCCATCTTCACCGGAAACCTTGGGGCGGCTGCCGTTTTGAATGCAGTTTAAGAATGATTCAATCTCGGCCTTCAGGGCATCGCCCTGTTCAAATTGTTGTTCTTCACTCTCGATATTGGCGATTCCCGGATACAGTTCGGAGTCACCTTTACGATGGATACCGAGCTTTTTGTTTTGAAAATCGAGACTGATATAGGCGTCGTGCTGAAACAAGCGCATCTTGCGTTCACTCTTCATGCCGGCGCGGCTGGCAGTGACATTGGCAACACAACCGGATTCGAATTCGAGCCGGGCATTGGCGATGTCGATATCTTTGGACAATACAGCGACGCCTTTGGCGCGGATATTGGTCACTGGTGAGTTGACCATGTCCAGAATGATATCGATGTCATGGATCATCAAATCCAGGATGACATTGACATCCGCTCCACGCGGATTGAAAGGTGCAACCCGATGTGACTCGATAAACATCGGTTCGTGCATGATAGTATCCAGTGCCAGTACAGCCGGATTGAATCGCTCCAGATGACCAATCTGCAGTACCAGAGAATTTGATCGGGCGAGTTCAACCAGTTCGCGCGCCTCAGCCACTGTTGCCGTCATGGGTTTTTCCAGTAATACATGTTTACCGGCAGCCAGGCATTCTTTGGCGATGGCAAAGTGTTTTTGTGTCGGTACGACGATACTGACAGCTTCGACTTCATTGCGAATGGTGTTGAAATCGCTCACAGCCCGGGTGCCGTTTTCCTCGGCAATCTGCTTGGCCGTTTCAACATTCGGATCACAAACGGCTATCAGATGGGAATTCGGTAACTGGGCATATTTTTGCGCGTGGAATTTTCCAAGATAACCCACGCCGATGACGGCAGTGCGAATAGGTTCCATATTGATACTAAATTTCCGAAAAGGGTGATTTTAAGCATAATGCGTTGATTTTGCGAGCAACATTCCCATGGATCTGGCTGGCAAGCTTGTTTAAGCTGCCGATACAATTAATCAGATAAAGTAAAACAATAGCGAAAATGAAGCAGGGCTACCCCTATAAATTGATTGCCGGCGTGGATGAGGTCGGGCGCGGTCCGCTGGCCGGGCCGGTTGTTGCTGCCGCAGTCATACTCGACCCGGAGCGGCCAATTGATGGCCTGGCGGATTCCAAGGTGCTCAGCGAGCAGAAGCGCGAAGATCTGGCAGTGTTGATCCGGGAGCGGGCAATTGCCTGGTCAGTGGGCCGTGCCGAAATCGACGAAATCGATTCAATCAATATTCTGCAGGCGAGTTTATTGGCCATGCGCCGAGCGGTACTGAGCTTGAAACCGCAACCGGAATTTGCCCTGATCGATGGCAATCGATGTCCGTCCTTGCCCTGTGCAGCCGAAGCCATCGTCAAAGGTGACGCAACTGTGGCAGCCATTAGTGCAGCATCCATATTGGCAAAAGTCTCCCGTGATCAGGAAATGGTGGTCATGGATCAGGCGTATCCAGGTTATGGCTTTGCCAGCCACAAAGGCTATCCAACCAAGGCACACCTGACTGCCCTGGAACGACTGGGCATTACCCCAATCCATCGACGAAGTTTTGGGCCCGTGAAAAAATATTTGCTGGATATTGATTCGGTTTGACAAACCGCCTATGGTAAGGCGCGTCATGAATGCACCACATGCAGTTCAGGAGGGTTTAGCGTAACGCTGGTGTTATGTTGTATCCGCTTATCTTACGCCTCGATGTTACCGGGCAACCGGTAAAATGGATTCCATGGCAGGAAGCAGTTTGTATCTATGCTCGTGACATGGTGGCCTGGACGGCAGGTGATCACGTTTTTCCTCTGCATGGCGGCATGTCGCGTCTGACGGGTGAGCAGAGTATTGTCCATATCAACTCCATTATCGCAGTCCAGGGTGAAGACAGGCTTGCGCACAAACGCCAGGTACCACCGTTAACGAATCGTGAGCTGTTTCGCCGGGATGGGCACATGTGTCTCTACTGCGGACGAAATCACAGTGATGATGACCTCACCCGAGATCATGTGATCCCCTTATCCCGAGGTGGGCGCGATCACTGGTCCAACGTGGTAGCCGCCTGCCGTCGCTGCAATGCCCACAAGGGTGGTCGGACACCGGAAGAGGCCACCATGCCGCTACTCGCCATTCCGTATATTCCTAACCTCGCCGAATACCTGTTTCTGCGCAATCGCCGGATCCTGGCTGACCAGATGGAATTTCTCAAAGCCCAGTTCAAACAGCAAAACCGCCACTGGAAACAACAATCGCACTATGCCTGAAAGACCTGAGTGGTTTTTCATTAAGCTATTGATTTCCATGCTAATGAAAACTCCACATCGTATTGTTTGCGGTGTGATGTCAAGACTTGCATCCCGCCAGGATTCCTATATAAAAAGGGCCTATGCCGCAAACCTTTGTTCACCTCCATCTGCATACTGAATACTCGCTGGTCGATGGCCTAATCCGGATTAAACCGCTGGCACGTACCGTCGCCGACAGCGGGATGCCGGCAGTGGCGGTGACCGATCAAAGTAATTTGTTCGCCATGGTGAAGTTCTATCGGGCGGCCATGGCAGCAGGGGTGAAACCCATTGTCGGCGTCGATTTATGGGTTAATAGCCAGCAGAACCCGTTACAGGCGACCCGGCTGGTGCTGCTCTGTCAAAACACCACCGGTTATCACAACCTGACTGAATTAATCTCCCGTACTTATCTCGAAGGCCAGCACCAGGGCCGACCGATGCTCGATTGTGCCTGGTTAGCGGGACATACCGACGGACTCATCGCACTCTCTGCCGGCCGTGAAGGTGATATTGGTCAACATTTGCTCGCAGAACGGCTGGACGAAGCAGGTCATTGCGTCGACTTCTGGCAAGGACTGTTTCCGGATCGGTTTTATCTGGAATTACAGCGTACCGGGCGCGAAGGGGAAGCTGCCTATATACACCATGCGGTGGAACTGGCAATCCGGCATGAGCTGCCTGTGGTGGCAACCAATGACGTTCGCTTCCTGCGCCGTGAGGACTTTGAGGCACATGAGGCGCGTGTGTGTATTCACGATGGCCGTACCCTGGATGATCCGCGACGTTCTCGTTTGTATTCCGAACAGCAATATTTGCGCAGTGCGCAGGAGATGATCGAGCTGTTCCGTGATTTACCGGAAGCGATCGAAAACACAGTGGAAATTGCCAAGCGCTGTAACCTTGAATTGAGACTAGGTACCAATGTGCTGCCCGAGTATCCGGTCCCGGACGGGATGAGCGTAGAAGATTTTCTGGCAAGCGAGGCGCGTACTGGATTGCAGCAACGCCTGAATGTGATTTTGCCGGCCAATGCAGACAGCAAAGCTGAAGAACTTCAACAGGCCTACAGCCAACGTCTCGAACTGGAACTGGACGTCATTAACAAGATGGGATTCCCCGGTTACTTTTTGATCGTGGCGGATTTCATACGCTGGGCTAAACACAATGGGATCCCGGTGGGACCGGGTCGTGGTTCGGGTGCCGGTTCATTGGTGGCGTATGCATTGACGATCACCGACCTGGATCCGCTTCAATACGATTTGCTGTTCGAACGCTTTTTGAATCCAGAACG
This sequence comes from Thiohalomonadales bacterium, assembly GCA_040235555.1. Lineage (GTDB taxonomy): Bacteria > Pseudomonadota > Gammaproteobacteria > UBA6429 > Thiohalophilaceae > RI-92. The sequence goes on from JBECKZ010000027.1 coordinate 8,444, forward strand.
GGTCTCCATGCCGGACTTCGACGTCGATTTTTGTATGGAAAACCGGGATAGGGTGATTGAATACGTTGCCGATCATTATGGGCGGGAAAAGGTCTCGCAGATCATTACCTATGGCAGTATGGCAGCCAAGGCCGTCGTGCGTGACGTGGGTCGTGTACTGGGTCATCCCTATGGCTTCGTTGATCGCATTGCCAAACTGATTCCGTTCGAACTGGGGATAACCCTGGACAAGGCACTGGATCAGGAAGAGGCCTTACGTGATCTGTATAACCAGGACGATGAGGTCCATGGTCTGATTGAACTTGCCAAGGCCCTGGAAGGCCTGGCGCGCAACGCTGGCAAACACGCCGGTGGTGTGGTGATCGCACCGTCCAAACTCACCGACTTTACCCCACTGTATTGTGAACAGGGCGGTCAGAGTGTGGTGACCCAGTTCGACAAGGATGATGTTGAAGCTGTGGGGCTGGTCAAGTTTGACTTCCTGGGCTTGCGGACATTGACCATCATCAATTGGGCCATGCAGGAAGTGAATCGACGTCGCCAGGCCAACCATGAATCGGTGATCGATATCGCTCAGATCCCCATGAACGATGAAGCCGCATTTGCCTTACTCAAGAGTTGCGCCACTACTGCAGTGTTCCAGCTGGAATCACGCGGCATGAAAGATCTAATTAAACGCCTGCAACCGGATAGCTTTGAAGACATCGTGGCCCTGGTAGCCTTGTTCCGTCCTGGTCCACTACAGTCCGGTATGGTGGATGACTTTATCGATCGCAAACACGGCCGTGCCGCGGTAGCCTATCCACATCCGGCACTGGAGCCGATCCTCAAGCCCACTTACGGCGTCATCCTGTACCAGGAACAGGTGATGCAGATCGCACAGGTGCTGGCAGGTTATACCCTCGGTGGCGCCGACCTGCTGCGCCGCGCCATGGGTAAAAAGAAACCGGAAGAAATGGCCAAGCAGCGCAGCATCTTTGTCGACGGTGCCAAGGCCAATGGTGTGGAAGATAAAGTGGCAACCTATATCTTCGATTTGATGGAGAAGTTTGCCGGTTACGGCTTTAACAAATCGCACTCGGCTGCCTACGCATTGGTCTCGTATCAGACCTTGTGGTTGAAAGCGCATTATCCCGCGGCGTTTATGTCGGCGGTGTTATCTGCGGATATGGACAACACCGACAAGGTGGTCAGTTTGATCGACGAATGCCGTGACATGCAATTGCAGGTGGAGCCACCTAATATCAACGTGTGTGAACATCACTTCACCGTGAAGGATGATGCGACGGTGGTGTATGGCCTGGGTGCCATCAAGGGTGTGGGTGCCGCGGCGATCGACACCGTAATCAATGAGCGTAAGCAAAACGGAACCTTTCGGGATCTGTTCGATATGTGCCAGCGAACTGATCTGCGCAAGGTAAATCGCCGCACCCTGGAGGCCTTGATCATGGCCGGCGCCCTGGATGTGTTTGGGCAAACTCGTGCGACGTTGTTGGCCTCATTGCCGGCTGCCACGCAAATCGCAGAACAATATACCCGGGATCGTGATCGGGGAC
>JBECKZ010000041.1:0-3077 GCA_040235555.1 Thiohalomonadales bacterium
AAATTGCGCACGGCACCAAAATCGGCTGAATCTTAACCAGTCTTTCAGGGGGTCGCTATCTGTGGCCTGATTCATGCCTCACAGGGTCCTGCCGATATACACCTGAGGCGTCTCCGGCGTTGCCATCGCCACTACTAAAAACTATATTAATCATGTAATTAAGTGATAATGGTATCAATATTTCTTCTTAACCGCGGGGCGCGCCTGGCGTCGTCCAAGTTGACGATAGGTGACACTTGTTAAAGCTCGCCAAGGCGTGGAAAACCGATTGGTTCATCGGTCTGGTGGTGACACTGCTGTTCCTGTTACTGGGTGTCATCAGCGATGACCTGAACCAGTTGGACTGGCAGGCTTATGACATGGGCGTGCGCTTTACCTCATCACGACCGCCTAACCCGAACGTGGTGGTCGTGGCCATCGATGATGCTGCGATACAGGAGATGGGCAGCTGGCCCTGGCCTCGCGATGTTCTGGCCCGGGTGACCGATACCATTTCCGCGTCGACTCCCGCCGTCATCGGCTACGCCGTACCTTTTGATACCCGCCAGAGCAACTATGGCCTGCAACAACTGGAACAACTTAAGGACGCCATTCAGCACAGTCGTGGCAATAATCGCCACTTGCAAAACCTGATTAGTCGGGCCGAAGACAGTTTGAACACGGATCAGGTTTTCGCCAACAGCCTGCAACGTGCCGGTCCGGTGGTACTGGCCATGCCCTATGATCTCGCGCACGGTGACGGACAGAAGTCCTCCCGCCAGATCGCTGACCACCTGAGTCGTTTCACCGTGCGGGTGCAGAATCTGCCCAAGGACCGCAACTGGTTCGCCCGCCATCTACTTTCCAACCCCGTCCCGGTGGCAGACAGTATCTACCCGCCGATTCAGGAATTGAGCCGCTATGTCACCGCCGTTGGCCATCTCAATACCGGACTCAATCGACAGGAGCAGGCACGCCGCGAACCGCTGTTGATCCAGTACGGCAATGATTTCATTCCCTCCTTTTCGCTCATGATCGTGGCTCGTTACCTGCGCCTGACGGCGGACAATATTACTGCCCGGGTAGGGGATGCGGTCCGCATCGCGCGCCGACCCATCGATACTGATGATAAGTTCCGGGTCTATCCGTATTTCTATAAAGGCAAGGACAACAAGCCGGCGTTCAAGGTGTATTCGATCATGGATGTCTTGAATAACAAGATATCGCCGCGGGCTTTCCACGAAAAAGCCGTGATTATCGGTTTCACCGCGCGCCAACAGACCGCCCAACTGGCTTCACCCATCGGGGTGGACATGCCGCCTGCCATTTTTACCGCACATGTGGTTTCCAGCATGCTTAACGGTGATCTGTACCATGTCCCTGCGGACGGGGTCTGGATCCAGACCGGGGTGTTGTTACTGATCGGTCTGTATCTGATGTTTATTCTGCCACGCCTGCGTTTCAGTACCGGCCTGGCATTCAGCATCGTGCTGGCACTGGGCATTTTGAACGCGCACTTTATGTTGATGATTGGCCAGTCGACCTGGATACCGTTGATGGTGCCGCTGGTGGCGCTGATCATCGGACACCTGTTGCTTAGCGCCAAACACCTGGTTGCCAGCAGCATCGGGCGGATTCAAAACGAGCTTTCCAATGCGAATCTGTTGTTGGGACAGTCTTTCCATCATCAGGGGCAGCTGGACCAGGCCTTCGAACGTTACCGCAAGTGTGCGGTAAACGAGACCGTGCTCGAATACATGTACAACCTCGGGATGGACTACGAACGCAAGCGCCAGTACAACAAGGGCGTCGCGGTATTCGAACATATCCAGTTCCTCAACCCGGCATTTCGCGACATCGGGGATCGCATCAAGCGCACCAAACAGGCCTCCCATGCCTATGCCATGGCTCCCAATGCGGCAGCCAATCTGAACTCCACCCTGATACTGGAAAATTCCGGGGTTCAGAAACCAACCCTGGGTCGCTACAGCATAGAGCGGGAACTGGGTCGCGGTGCCATGGGTATGGTCTACCTGGGCATGGATCCGAAAATCGGCCGTACCGTGGCGATTAAAACCATGGTCCTGGCACAGGAGTTTGAGGGTGAGAAACTCGAAGAGGTCAAGGAGCGTTTTTTCCGGGAGGCGGAGACCGCCGGACGCCTGAATCATCCCAATATCGTGACGATTTACGACGTGGGCGAGGACGAGGATTTGTCCTATATCGCCATGGACTACCTCAAGGGCGAGAACCTGTTGGCATATTGCAAATCGGAGAAACTGTTACCCGCCAAGGAAGTGCTACAAGTGCTTGTCAAAGTCGCCGATGCGTTGGATTATGCCCACGAGAATGGTGTCGTGCACCGTGACGTGAAACCGGCCAATATCATCTATGATAGAGAAACCGGCGTCATGAAAGTGACTGACTTTGGGGTGGCGTTTCTGACTGATTCCAGCAAGACCAAGACAGGAACGATTCTGGGAAGCCCATCTTATATGTCCCCGGAACAACTGGCAGGCATGAAGGTGGACGGTCGCTCGGATCTGTTTTCCCTGGGGGTGACGCTGTATCAGATGTTGACCGGAGAGTTGCCATTTATTGGCGAATCGTTGGCCAGTTTGATGTACAAAATTGCCAATGAGAAACATCCGGATGTACGCCTGTTTCGACCGGACCTGCCGTCCTGTGTCAGCCGTATAATAAACAAGGCGTTGGCAAAAGAGCCGGAAAACCGGTTCCAGAGTGGCGAACGGTTTTCCAATGCCATTGAACGGTGTTTGGATCGGTTTTAACAAGGGGTATCCGTGTTAGAAAATGGCTTAAAACTGGCGGTCTACGGTGTGTCCGACGTTGGTCAGACCCGCGAACATAATGAAGACAGTATCAGCTGGGATATTGAACTCGGCCTGGTGATGCTCGCCGATGGTATGGGTGGTCACAATGCCGGCGAAATCGCCAGTGAACTGGCTGTCACGGCGATACGTGATGCCCTGCTCGATGTCATGACCCCCTAAATGCTGGAAACCAAGATGATTAAATGCGAGGAGGCCCTACGCGAGGCAGTGGTATACGCCAACGAGGAAATCCACGACCAGGCG
>JBECKZ010000077.1:0-5281 GCA_040235555.1 Thiohalomonadales bacterium
AGGTCAGTCTGGTCGCAGGCGTTACCAAGGAACAGACCAAACAGATTAAGGCTGGCGAACTGGTCAATGTGGTGGCACAGCAGGTAGGCGGCAAGGGCGGTGGACGGCCGGACATGGCCCAGGCCGGTGGCAGCAATCCCGCTGCATTGGATGCGGCACTGGCTTCCGTGCCTGAGTGGGTACGTAGTCAATTAGACGCTTAATCCACGAGTTGAGTCTCTCTTTCTTTCCGTGCGCATTTAGTGTTTAATTTGCGGCTTTTCGCACGGACATAAGTCATGGCGTTGATAGTACAAAAATATGGTGGCACCTCGGTGGGTACCATCGAGAAAATAGAGAATGTCGCCGAAAAAGTGATCGCTGCCCAGCAGGCCGGTAATGAAGTGGTCGTTGTGGTTTCTGCGATGTCTGGCGAGACCAATCGCCTGATCGAGCTCGCCAAACAAATTAGTACCAATCCTGATCCGCGCGAATACGATGTCCTGGTCGCCACCGGTGAACAGGTGACGATTGCCTTGCTGAGCATGGCAATCGTCAAACGTGGCCATGCTGCCCGGTCCTATACCGGTGCCCAGGTACGTATTCGTACCGATAATGCGCACACTAAGGCCCGCATCATGGATATTGATGAACAGCGGGTCCGTAATGATCTGAAAGCAGGGCGCATCGTTGTGGTAGCCGGTTTCCAGGGCATCGACGAGAACGACAATATCACCACCCTCGGCCGTGGTGGCTCGGATACCACAGCCGTCGCATTGGCAGCGGCTTTGAAGGCGGACGAATGCCATATTTATACAGATGTCGATGGTGTCTACACCACCGATCCCCGCGTGGTACCGCATGCCAGACGCCTGGACAAGATTACCTTCGAGGAAATGCTCGAATTGGCCAGTCTGGGTTCCAAGGTGCTGCAGATCCGTTCGGTTGAATTTGCCGGCAAATACGGCGTACGTTTACGTGTCCTGCATTCCTTTCAGGAGGGGCCTGGGACACTGATTACCTATGATGAAGAGGTCGAGAATATGGAAGATGCTGTGATATCAGGCATTGCCTTCAACCGTGATGAAGCCGAACTGACCATCAGCGGGGTTCCTGATAACCCGGGCATTGCCTATAAGATCCTGGGGCCTGTTGGCGAGGCCAATATTGAAGTGGACATGATCATCCAGAATATCGGGGCCGATGGCTGTACCGACGTCACTTTTACCGTTCATCGCAACGATTTTGCTAAGGCCCGGAAAATTCTCGAAAAAACTGCCCAGGAATTGGGTGCGCGGGAAGTGACCGGGGATGATACAATTGTTAAAATTTCCGTTGTCGGTGTAGGGATGCGTTCTCACGCCGGCATTGCCAGCACCATGTTTGGGACGTTGGCCAAGGAAAATATCAATATCCGCATGATCTCGACTTCAGAAATTAAGATCTCAGTCGTTGTGGATGAAAAATACCTGGAATTGGCGGTTCGTGCTCTGCATGATGCCTTTAAATTGGAGCAACAACCTGCCGCCTGACCCATAATAGGGTTAAAGTTTTGGAGTGGTGTGGTCGATACCCGAAATCAGAGCGTGCCACGCTACGCAAGGAATGCACGTTTTGTTCAGGACAAACAATTTGCAGGAGAAGAGTAATATGCTGATTTTGACGCGACGTGTAGGTGAAACGCTCATGATCGGGGATGAAGTGACCGTGACAGTGTTGGGTGTGAAAGGCAACCAGGTGCGGATCGGTGTCAATGCCCCCAAGGATGTCTCCGTCCATCGCGAGGAAATCTACGAACGCATCAAGAACGAACAAAAAGAAGCCCAGGGCTAAGCCAAAATTTCAGGCGCTTGTCCCTTTACCAAATCCCTTTACCTCTGTATTCTTCCACCCTCGAACCCCGCATCAACGGGGTTTTGTGTTTATATCTTGACTGGAGAGATGGCCGAGTTGGCTGAAGGCGCTCCCCTGCTAAGGGAGTATGGGGTCAAAAGCTCCATCGAGGGTTCGAATCCCTCTCTCTCCGCCATATTATTTTTCCTCCAATTCTTTGGAAATTTCGCCGATATCTGTATAATGCCGCCCTCCTAATGCGCCCGTAGCTCAGCTGGATAGAGTACCTGGCTACGAACCAGGCGGTCGGGCGTTCGAATCGCTCCGGGCGCGCCATATAGATTAAAGGCCTACCAAGTGTTGGTAGGCCTTTTTCATTTGTACTATGGGAAAGATTAGTACACCCGAAAACATAAAACAGGTCTGTCAGCTTAATCGCGAAGAGTTGTGCGACCAGAGTAGTATTGGAAATGGTTCAGGGAATACTTAGCCCAATTCCGCTAAGGATTTATTAACCTCCTCCCGTAGGAGCATAACTTTATCAGTGCTGCAGTAGCATTGTGAGTTGGCGCTGAATACCTCTCTAACAGGTACGCTAGTAGTGATAGCAGGGAGTTATAGTGAAATAGTATTATCCGGAAGACACAAATGACGGTTCAGCAAGCTGTCTTGAACGATATATTTCTCTATACTTAACCCGAAGGGAAAATCTAATCTCTCAGGATCATGAGTAGCAAAATTACCATCCGCTTTAACGGACGTAAAATTGATGAGTTGTTGCTGACTCGTCATGCGATGACTATCGGCCGTAAGCTTGACAACGATATCCGTCTGGAAGACACCACGGTAAGTAGTCACCATGCCCGCATTGTTCAGAAAGATGCGGGGGTATTTGTGGAAGACTGTGATAGCACGAACGGGACGCTGGTGAATGGTATCCCCGTTCAGGAGCGGAAGTTAAAAAATGGCGATATCGTGGTCATCGGCAAATATACTTTAAGCTTCGATCTCATCGAGACCGATCCCCATTCGTTAGAAATGGATCCTACACTCCAGGTTGGTCGTAAGGAATTGGATCAGATTCTGGCACGTCTGGAACATGCCCAAATTACCCATACACAGAGTTCAATCTCAATCGACAAGAAAACCCTGAACTGGATTGCACAGGATGAAAATGGAGTCTGGTGGGGATTCGAGAACAAACCCGTACCCGGGATACATGGCTGGATTGACGGGCTGGATGGCACCAAGATCCTTCTCAAGCAGGAAAACCGTACCAATACTGCCTGGCGGGACACGCTGCAAAGACTCAGTTAAAAAGAACGGGGCCTAAGCCCCGTTAAACGCCAGTGGCAAACTCTGGTATTACAAGCGCCATGAGTTACTCGGGTCTGGTTCTTCCTGTGGACCCTGGATGTGTCCATGTAAATAATTTGTTGCTTGTGATTTATCGTAAAACGGCCCCCTTACACCTTCACGGGTAAAGATGTACCACCCCTCGGTCATGATATGGAAATAGCGATCGGGGTTACTTCTATATTGCTTGCCGGCGCGGCCACCTGGTACTTCAAATTCTAAATTTGTCATAAGCTGCAATAATTTCAGATTTGGATGTTGTTCAGTTTATGAAAATGGCGTGGATTTCTCTGTCAGTGGTTCCTGATAACTGCGTAGGATTTGTCTGACAGGAGGCAGGGTGTCCAAGCGTTTTAATCAGATATTCAGTGGTATACCAAAACTAAGAATATGGAAGACGTCGGGTACACTAAAAACACGCTAATCTTATAAATCAAACATGCGTTGAAACTACAGGGATAGCTACATGAATGTTGACAAGCAGGTACGAGAAAGCAAAGGCTTCAATCCGGATGAAATGCCGTTTGTTGCGCCATGCAAACAGCTTGGTATGGATGCGCCATTACGCTGGTTAAAACTTGGTTGGCAAGATGTGAAGCGCGCACCAAAATTGAGTCTGAGTTACGGCTTTGCCTTAATGTCACTTGGTTACTTGATAAGCTGGTTGGCCCACACCTATGGTAACCTATATACCGTGCTGGGTTTAATGTCCGGATTTATCCTGATTGGCCCGTTTGTGGCAATTGGTCTGTATTCGATCAGTTGTCAGTTGCAGGAAAACAAAAAACCCGTCCTTGGCTATTGCCTGCGCGAAGGTGGCAAACACGTCAGCAATATTGTTTTGTATGGCTTTATCTTGATGGTAGTGTTTTTGATCTGGGCTCGTGCCGCCTCAATGCTGCATGTATTTTATCCAGTGGATATCGATGCAAGCTGGGACAGTTTTATCCTGTATTTGAGTATCGGAAGTTTGGTGGGTTCTATTTTCTCGGCAATTATCTTTTGTGCGAGCGCCTTTTCCTTGCCAATGATCATGGACCGGAAAGTTGACATGATTACGGCCGTGGTCACGAGTATCAATGCTGTACTGCGCAACAAAAAGGTGATGTTTCTGTGGGCCTTGCTTATCGCGCTCTCGGTACTGGTGAGTTTTGCAACGGCAGGTCTGGGTTTCATCATTCTGCTACCCATGATCGGCCATGCTGTCTGGTATGCTTATCAGGAAACCATTGATGCTAGTCAGTGGCCACGACACGATTAAACTGTCGTGAGTTGCGAAAAATATGTCACAAGCTCGTGGACAACTGCGTTTGAGAGTTTGTGAATAGTTTCGGCATCAATTGGGTCAGCGAGTTCTGGATTAATCCCAAGTCCAAATATAAAAACATTCTTCGGCAGTAACTGCAATTTTTCAGCCAGCGCTATCGCACTGGCTACATCCAGATTATGACTGGAAAGCTTATGTTGGTTTTGAATTAACTGGGCTTTATTTAAGCGGATTATCTCGCCATGCTTATCTGGATCAAGGATGGCGTCGATCAGGATGATAAGCCTGGCTTCCTGTAGTATGTGTATAAGGTTAATACCGGGCCTGTCAACTTCGATGAGATCAATCTGCTCCGGGTACAAAGCACTCAGTGCAGAGTATCGCTTGAGCTGTTCAATGACCTGCCAGCCAAGGATGTCATTCCCAAACGGTGACCCGATACCGATAACCTTAGCGTCTTTCATGTGTGTATGACATGGATTTTCAGGAAGTGGGTTGAGCAGGAGATGCAGGGGTCATAATTCCGGATGACCTTTTCACCCAGCAGGCGTAGTGCCTGTTCATTATTATTCAGGCCAAACTTTTCCAACGCACACCGCAAGTCCTGTTCAATACGAGCCTGATTTTGGCTGGTCGGGGGGATGATGACAGCATCCGTGATGTTGCCCTCAGTATCAAGATCATAACGGTGCCAGAGAATGCCGCGCGGTGCCTCGGTGCAACCAAAACCTGTGCCTGCAGCAGGTTCTGATGTGACAAACGGTTGTGAAGTTGGGGCATACGAATCCAGTAAGCGAATAGCTTCTTCCAGTGCGTATGCAATTTCAATCGCGCGGGCAACAATAC
>JBECKZ010000136.1:0-3097 GCA_040235555.1 Thiohalomonadales bacterium
TTCGCGCACAATACGCAGCCGGGATACACGATAACAAATCCGTACCTGCTTATCTGGAAGAAAAAAATGTTGCCGGCAACAGCGTGACCGAGACTTACGCCTCACTCAAACTGTATATCGACAACTGGCGCTGGCGCAATGTGCCGTTTTATCTGCGCACTGGCAAACGCATGGCACGGGACAGTTCGGTGATCAGCATTCGATTCAAACACCCTCCTCAGCAGTTATTTCGCAAGACCCAGATCGAAGAGCTCAAACCCAACTGGATTGTCCTGGGGATTCAGCCACAGGAGTGCCTGCGCGTGGAATTACAGGTGAAGCAACCTGGCCTCGAGTTGTTGACCCACACAACTCAGCTGGATGCCAGTTACTGCGGGTTAAGCTCCTATCAGCTGGATGCCTATGAGGCCTTGTTATTGGACGTAATTGAAAACGATCACTCGCTGTTTTTACGTTATGACGAAATCCGCCTCGCCTGGGAAGTAATGGACCCAATCATTCGAGTCTGGGAAAGCGAACGCAATTATATCCACACCTACCCCGCCGGCAGCTGGGGGCCGGATGACAGCAAGTTATTTGATCTGGAGACACAGTATTGGCGTAACTCCATCGATGACGACATTGTGAATTAAAACCTTCTCAAAATAGCTGCGCTAGCCGATACCGTTCACACTCTCTTTATATTTAAATTATTGGGTGCGATGAAAAATGAGATTAAAATGCGCCCGAAGGAAGTGCCCTTGAGGTGCTCATTGGCTTCCGTGTCAACTCCGCTTTTTCGTTCATTTTACCTTGTCTCACCGGCGCTCGAGAGATTTTGGGATAGGTTCTAATGCGGGAACTAAGTAACGAGTTGTTTAGCGATCTTTAGCGCTCCCCGTAATCCCACCTGGGTATTCATGATTACATGCACAGGAATAGACGTCAGCAGATGTTGCATAGGCGACTTGTCATTAAACACTTGCAAAAACTCATCTCCCTGTAACATGGAAATGATCTTCGGGGCAATCCCACCGGCCAGATAGACTCCTCCGGTAGCCTTGGCTACCAGGGCAAGATTGGCGGCCTGTGCCGCATAGATTCGAATAAACGCATGAATACTACGAGTAGCAAGGGGATCCTTATAATGCAGGGCATAATCTGAGATAGCTGCGGCCGGGTCCTGGGTTTGCATCGCCTGCGCTAATGGATCGGCTATCTTTTCAGACTGGCTTAGGAATTCGAAGATACGCACCAGGCCTTTCCCGGAAAGAAAATTTTCATAGGAAACACGCCCCAATTGTTTCAGCCAATATTGTAATAAGGCGATCTCTTCCTCATTGCGCGGTGCAAAATCGACGTGCCCACCTTCACCGTCAATGACCACTAGCTGATCTTCAAATGGCTTGACGATAGCCTGCCCCAACCCGGTACCTGCCCCCAGAATAGCAATCGCGCCATCGCGCTGAGCTACTGCCTGCTGTAAGGTCACCATATCCGTCGCTTCCAGTTCTGACAAACCATGGGCCACCGCGGTAAAATCATTAATTAAAGCGACACTGTCGATATTCAATTGATGTTGCAAATCTTCACTGTCCAGTACCCAGGGAAGATTGGTAATACGTGCGGATTGTTTCTGGACCGGTCCGGCCACGGCAAAACACGCGCTGGCCAGATGCGTCAGCCCCTGCTGTTGCATGTAAAGCTTTACGATATCGCGCAAGTGGGTATATTCGCCACTGCTGTAATCAACTGCAGGATGTAGCACCCAACCCTGCGTTTGCTGCTCTGCCAGCTGCAAACGCGTATTGGTTCCGCCGATATCACCCGCCAATACCCACATCGCTCTCGATTAACCTCGCTGCTGCTGATGTATCAACAAACCATTCCAGATGGTCATTGCGAATACGTTGTATTGGGAAATTATGTTCCGGTTCATTAAAAACTCCGTAGAGTACTTGTGCCTTGCTGCTGCCACTAACCAATACCAGGATATGTTTTACTTGGTTTAACACCGGATAAGTGAAGCTGATACGCCAGCTATCCAATTTGGGCACGAACACTGCAGCCACAGATCGTTCATCTTCATCCAGGATTGATGTATCCGGAAACAATGAAGCTGTATGGCCGTCGTCACCCATACCCAGGATAATCAGATCAAAACACGGCATACCATTTTTTTGCGGCAAGCCAATGAGCTGTTCGGCATATCGATCTGCACATTCCTGCATACGATCGCAGCCGGTTGGAATGACATGCACCTGTCCTTGCGGTATCGGTACCTTGGATAACAAGGTTTCCATGGCCATGCGATAATTCGATTCCGGGTGATCGTGCGGCACATTGCGCTCATCACCAAAATAGACGTGCACCTTATCCCAGGCAATTTGTTGCTGGATTGGCGAATTTGCCAGAATTTGGTGCAAATGCCGGGGTGTGGAGCCTCCGGATAGTGCGATATAAAATGCGCCATGCGCCTTAATCGCATCGCGCGCACATTCCTTGACGCGTTTTGCCGCAGCCTGGCTCAATGCATCAAGATCAGCACTGATGACAACGCGCTGTTCATTCATTTGACTTACGTCGGCTTGCATTGTTCGCAGTTGCTCCCTTAAGTTAACAATGTTAACGTAGTTTGATGCAATTCTCACCTCACACAGGAACTACTTTTGAAGAGTTTAGCAGAACGGGTGCACTTCAGCAGATGCAGACTTCTGGTAGACAAACTTTAATACGATATGTTTCAGGCAAACATGAGTAACATCTTATTATGTTGCGACCTTGACAGGACGGTCTTGCCAAACGGAAATGCCAAAGAATCACCAGGTGTACGCGAAGTCTTTGCGCACGTCGTAAAGCAGGCCGGTCTGACCCTCGCCTATGTTAGCGGGCGCGATATCCACCTGTTGCAACAGGCGATTGACGAATTTCAGATTCCACTCCCTGATTTTGCCATTGGTGACGTTGGTACAACCCTATATCAGATCAATCAGGGCTCATGGGAGGCACAAACAGACTGGGCCAACCACATCGGTGAAGACTGGCAGCAACAACCTGCCGATACCCTGCAACATTATCTGGAAGATCTGCCAGCACTACATTTGCAGGAACCGGAAAA
>JBECKZ010000165.1:0-17918 GCA_040235555.1 Thiohalomonadales bacterium
CCATGGGTACGCGTTATGTAGAGCGTACTGTGCCCTGCTACGATCAACTTCAGGAACAGCATGCTGCGGATCAACTCATCGGTGAAGCCATTGTCCTTGAGCAGAAAAAACAGCAGGAACGAGGAGATTACTCCGGCGATCCCCAACACGCTGGACACTATCAGGATCTCCGGCATGTTCCAGCGCACCGGTTTTACATCCACCGAGGTGTTGTCGTAGGCAATGGCCAGGATGGGAATATCATTCAGCAAGGCCAGCAGGATGATCATCAGCGCGGTGATTGGATAAAAATTGAAAATCACAATACTGAAGGTCATGAACAGGATGATGCGGACGGTCTCGGCAATGCGAAATATGGAGTAACTCTTCATACGTTCGAAGGTGATGCGCGCCTGTTTCACAGCCTCATTAATCACCCCCAGGCCGGGTGCAGTCAGAATGATATCCGCCGCCGCACGCGCCGCGTCCGTTGCATTTGAGACAGCGATACCACAGTCCGCCTTCTTGAGGGCGGGTGCGTCGTTGACGCCATCACCGGTCATGGCGACGATATGTCCAGCCTTTTGCAGGGTATCCACGATACGATATTTATCCTCCGGCACCACCTCGGCGAAGATATTGACGGACTCAATCATTTCCACGATAGCCGATTCATGAGTGTGAATGAATTCGCGTTCGAGTAGTCTGGTGTCATACATGGATCGAACGTTTGCCATGACTTTATCGGCAAACTGTTGGGCCTGCTTGTGCGTGACATCAGGCTTTAGTTCCTGGTAGATAGCAGCAGAGAGAACCTCGGTCAGGGCAAGTACTTCGTTTTTCGCAGATCCGGATAATTGATTGGAACGCAGCGTGTGGGGCTCTAAACCCAGGATCCGGCCGATTTCACGGGCTATAGCCAGATTGTCGCCAGTCACCATTTTGACATCGACGCCGTGTTGTACCATGTCCTCGATCACGACCTTGGAATCGTCGCGTGGTGGATCATACAATGGAATTAAACCTAACAATTCGGCCGGGGCATCACCACTGCGTCGCCCTACTGCTAATGTCCGATAGCCCTGGGACGCCAGTTGGTCCACCTTCTGGTTTACCATCTGGATCTCTTCCTCGGTCAGTTGGCTCAATCCCAGAACAACCTGTGCAGCACCTTTAATTGCAGTAAAGCGCTCCCCGTCTTTTTCCACTTCTGCCTGCGTATATTTACGGGTTGGATCAAAGGGGGTAAAACTGCGCTGTTGATAACTTTTCCAGTCGCTATCTGAAAAATGCGTCTGGATATAGTCAAAGATTGGTAATTCAATGGGATCTTGGTTTTCCAACCTGGAAGCCAACGCGGCTACCAAAAACAGATCGATCTCTTCCTTACCGGGCATCACGACAGGATCAGCAACCTGCATCTTGTTCTTAGTCAGCGTGCCGGTCTTATCGGAACAAAACACGTCCGCACCAGCCAGTTCTTCAATGGCCGTCAGTTTACTGACTATGGCCCGTTTTCTGGCCAGATTCATCGCGCCAACCGCCATGGTGACAGACAAGACTGCAGGCAGGGCAACGGGAATCGATGCCACGGTCAAAACCAGCGCGAACCGTGCGATCTCCAATAAGGATTCATGACGAAACAAGGATACCATTATGATTAACATAATCAGGACGACGGTGATTAAGATGAGAAAATCACCTATCTTGATCACCATTTTTTGGAAATGGCTACGTTCTTCCATTGAGGCCCTGGCCACGAGCGCCACAACGGTATGGAAATTGGTATTTGCTCCGGTATTGACTACCACCGCCAGCATCTCACCTTGTTTGACGATGGTGCTGGCATACGCTATCTCATTAACTTTCTTGTTTACTGGCAACGATTCACCAGTCAATGCTGACTGATCAATGAGCAAGTAATCTCCCCATAACATTTGTACATCCGCTGGTACCACATTGCCAATTCTGAGTCGAATAATATCGCCCGGTACTAACTCGCGCGCAGATACGATTTTGAATTCACCGTTGCGCAAAGTAATGATCTCAGTGCTCATGCGCTGTTTAAGTGCTTTTAGTGCATTCAAAGCCCGGTGTTCCTGAAAAAAATCCAGTCCAGCGTTCACCAATAACATTATGATAATGATCACAAAATCATCCCATTTCCCCACAATGGCTGAAAGCACAGCAGCTAACTCGATCATTCCGGGGATAGGCCCCCAGAAGCGGCGCAATATACGATGCCAGAGCGATTCCTCGTGTTCCTGGATTTCGTTATAACCAAAGCGCTCGATGCGTTTGGCCACATCGACGTCTTGCAAGCCTTGCTCACGATTGGACTGTAGTTCATGGAGTGTTTCATCCACTGGATGGTTTGCATAATCGTCAGTACGTTTACTCATACGTATTATCCTCTACTTTATTGCTTTTCTTACAGTTACTGGACAATTCTATAATTTGCATGGCCGTTATCATGGGTGATTCAGGCTACTATCTATTCGTGGTTGAATTCTTCTTCGCAAGCAAGAATAAAAAAATGTATTTTATAATACGCGATGCTTGCAAATAGCTTAATGGCGCGCGTCTTTTATTCCAGCGCTCTTTATACTCCATACCAATGGCCCATTCTGTCCAATAGCTGAACTACAGGACAGTGGTTAAATACGAAGCAGGATCAAAGAAACGGACCTTCAACGTCTAACTAACCGGCACGCCACTTTTGGTGCGTCGGGGTTGAACGCTTTGTTTGGCGGCATGTTCGTATTGCAAGCGTTTATATCCAGCCCAGGCGCTCGCAGGCTTCATACACGAGATATACGCCAAGACCACAGACAAATAGGCCAAACATGAGGCGGAGGTGTGCCCCCTCCATATGATTTGCGAAATAGGCACCAAGCCACGAGCCAAGAAACATGGTCACCGCGAAAATAACGGCAGCACGCACATCTATGTTACCGTGCCGGTAATATTCGAGAACTGCAGCGAGTCCGATGGGGGGTTACAGTACCACAAGGGACGTTCCTGTTGCCGTGTGCTGAGAGAAACCGGCCCAATAAATTAATGCCGGCACAATAACAATGCCTCCGCCGATGCCGAAGAGCCCCGCCGAGACGCCGCCGATAATACCGATGATTGCGAACGTGAGCGAAGGCGGCATTATAATTCTCCCTTCTAATGTTCGTGCAGCATCAAACTAGCAATTGTCGATATAGTTTAGCCATATCAAACACTTAGTACAAATTTGAGCCTATGTTTGAAATCAGGGAATGTGGAATTTACTCTGTCTAAATTACCATTATTTTATATATGGTCTTTTGAATCTTTATAGTTTCAATCACCTAATTTAAAGATCCTCTATCGGGGTGACGAAAACGAAGTCAATTTTCCTAAATTATTTGTATTGGGTATTAATGAATTAAATGAATTTTTCAACACTTACGGTGTCACTTCAAAAGCAATTGTTTTGCTATCTTAATAACGTCAAGCCATTCAGCTTATGTTAATTCCTGAACGTCAAAATACTTAATCACGACCATGAAGCTTGGCAGTATTTTGCTTTCAAGGTTGTCACAATGAAGCGTAATCTCGAGTCATTTTTATACAAAGGAGACGCCAATGAATGAAAAATCTTCAATTAATCGCAAACGCCGGATACTGCTAGGTGGTGTGGCAGCCCTCGCCGGAGTGCCGGTTTTAAACACTATCATGAGTGCCCAAGCCCTGGCGGCTGATCTACCCCATCTAAAGGAAAACGATCCCACCGCTCAGGCCTTACACTACCATCACGATGCGACAGCCGCACCACGCACCGACAAACCCGGCGCACCGGCAAAAGACCAGTTTTGTCACAACTGTCAGTTTATCAAGGCGACCAGCGGAACCTGGCGACCCTGCCAGATCTTTCCTGGCAAGGCGGTCAATGAAAACGGCTGGTGTGCATCCTGGTCGAAAAAAACCGGCTAAAATTGATTTAATTTCAATCGCACAACTACGTTCGCTGCAGGATGGAAAGCGGGACTTCCCTCCTGCAGCATGCTTCAGTCAACATCCCGGAAGTCGGATGTGGGGTCTTCATGGTTGAATGCAGGCGATAGTGCACACAACTTTTATCGCGGTTGAGGTTTTCATCCAACAGAAAGATGTTGGGCTTTTTCAAGACTAATACCTAAAGGAGAAGCGCCATGACCGATTATGGGAATATTCCTACTCTCAAATGGGAAGGCTCAATCAGTGCGAAGAAGGCATCAGCCCAGATTCATCATGCAGAACCCTTGATACTACAAATGCCGGAAGACTTTATAATGGGCATCGATGCACCGGCCTGTGGCTGCCGTGTTGGTGCTAACGCTGGTATTCTGCTGGATTGTAATGCAGAGAGTTCTCTCACTGCGCTATCCAAGGCCAATAACCTGCCGGAACTTGCCACGCTCGCCAATGTTGCCCATGAAGCAGGTCAGGTAGTGGATATCGACACGGATTCACGACGGATCATCATACACGATTAATCCTGCTCGTCTGAAGAGAACCCTCCTGTTCTCTTCAGAGAATACGCAGTACCATGCGCATCATGGCGCTGCGCAGCGACCTGGAACTCGCCAATACCAGGCCGGTAGCAAAACTGAAGGCCAGCGCCTCGACCGGGCGCTGTTTTACCCAGGCACGTATCCCCAATTGTTCAACTGACTCACGAAGCCTGGCTTTGGCCTCCGCGGTTGTTAACTGATCTGTTTTTTCAATACCCATAGACATAAACCAGCTATCGCGATTGCACACAGACCAATGATCAAGGCGGCGAGCCCCTGATTGATCAGGCTGGCTAAAAATTCATAGCCAACCCAGAGGCAAATCAGGACGCCAATGGCAGCAAACGTGACCGCCAACGCGATCAAGCCCAATGCCAGTCCTACACGTGCCGTCGATCGCCGTAGGGAACGCCCTTCGGCCTCGATCAGATCGACGATTGCAATAACAACATCCGCGAGACGATTCAGTGCCGCTCTCCAATATGCATGAGTTTGGCTAATATGTAGCCTGCACCAAAAGCGGTCAACAGGCTCGTATAGGGATGTGTTGCGATTTGTTCGTCCATCTTGTCCTTGGCTTCATACCCTTTGCTTTTAGCGTCATCCATTTTTTCTCGCAATACATCACGATACCTGCGTAGTTCTTCTTCGACTGACTCCTTCATAGAATCAGCCTTATTAGCGCCGGCATTTTTAAGTGCCTTTGCGAGATCCGCCACATCTGAGCGCAATGTAGCAAGATCAGCGCGCAGCTGTTCCATCTCTTTTTTAAGATCAGCTTCAGCCATCTGAAATTCTCCTTAGACTCATTTATTCAGCGTTCCAGCCAAAGCTTATAGGAACGCCCAGGTTTCTTCTCCTGGTAAAAAGTATATATCATGATTCGAGTTGCAGAGAGATACTGCAGTGGCTGTAAATTGACACGGATCAAGATTTCAAGGCAAGGTGAATACGGGATCCGCACCTGTCCAGGCCAACCGCTGTTTCCAGAATATCGGGTCATCACTGCCACAGTGAACTAACATCACCGTCTTGCCATCCATGACAGCCCGGTGGAGCATATCCAGTTTGTCGTCCGGTATGTGCAACCGACGTAATGCAATGGTCAAATGTGTCAGTGCAGCACCTGTGGTCATGAGCCCGGCGCCGACTGCCCCTCCGACAATGGCGTCCAGTAGCGGACCCGCTATGAATACGGGACCAATACCGGGTAGCAGTAACATGCCCGCCGCACCTGCCAGTAAACCACAAAGCGAACCCCAGATAGCACCGCCGGCGCCCCAGACCTTGAAACGCTGCTTTTCGTTGGTATAGGCAATGCCGAGGAAATCATCACCCATCCCTCCGGCCTTATACAGAATCGATACCTGGTCCATGGGAAAATCGTGTTCATTCATCTCTTCAACAACCGCATAGGCCTTTTCCGGGTTGTTAAAGACAGCGCCGATATAATTGTGAGTGTGTCTGGTCATGAATCTACGCCTTGCTGATTTGGATTAAATAATAGATAACCTGTAAAACAAAAGAACTACCACATTACGTCATAATATGGCATGTATAAACACGTTTTTGAATTAATCAGAGGTAAAAATATTTCGAATTATGTCAGGGTGTTCGCTAGCTAGCCGACATTTGATATTTTATCGGTAATGACTCACCTAATTGCATATCGATCTTTGCATTCTCGTTCATGAGGCACAAACCCAAAATACGGCCGTGTTTACGCACAACAAACATGCGCATGGAAGATGTGGATTTAGTTGAGGCATTGCTATCGGGAATTTGCACATCGACAACTTTTACCTGCTGTGGCAAGCGATCAATCATGACAACACGCATTCCGATTGCACTGAGTTCGAGTAATTTTGCCTGATAGCTTTTGCCATCGATGGTCGATAATCGCACATTTACATCTACAGCTTTGCGCGGAAAGTGGCGATGTTCCATGATTTATCCCGCATCCTGCCAATAATGTTTTATCGAAAACTCAGCTTGTATCATGCGTACTTGCGCTCCTTATTGTCTTTGTCGAGAGACAAACTATTCGTTCAACATTGTGTATAAAAAAGCTGGGGTATCCCCACACATTTTTTAGATATTAACGTTAGCTGATGTATTTTGCTATAACATAGTCTCAAGATGTGACAGCTTGATTTCTCAATTAGTTCCTAGAGACAACATATCTCTATCTCCTTGTTGCATTGCCAGGGAAAACAGACGAAACTGAGCCCGGTTTAATGGTTTTGGTCGTCCGTGCACAGATCTGTTGACGACAATTTCTAAAGTGTTCGAGCTGCCAGGCAATCACAACTGATACACAGGTTATGCTTCACACGTTATATAATGCTTTGTGATATCTATATGTAGTTAACCCAGGAGTTTCCTCATGACAAAACTGACACCGCCGCACGACCCGATCGAAGCCCTCGGCGAGGCCTATGAAATGTTACTGGATAAAACTATTGAGGAGGCCGAAACAGCCAAGGAGAAATCCGGGCCAGCGTTGCACAAATTAATAGATGAAGTAGCGCAAAAATCATCAGATGTGAATGAACTTGCCGGTGAAGAAGCAGAAAAAATCGGCCAGTACCTTAAACGCGATTTGCTGGATGCCGCCACTTACCTGGAGAAAACCGGCAAGGCATTAAAAGACTGGCTTGGCTTTGATCTGAACTATCTAGAAGATCGTCTGCGTGATAATTTCAGTCAGGCGGCAGACCAGACTACAATTGAGCTACTTAAACTCAAACAGGCAGCGGAGGCAGCGGGTTATCGTACCGGCGAAATCACCGGTCCGGGCACCCTGATTTGTGACAAATGTGGCGAGAACCTGCATTTTCATAAAGCGGGACACATCCCTCCGTGCCCGAAATGCCAGGGCAGCCAGTTCCATCGAAGCACAGAATAATCTGTCAGAAATAACTTGGATGACGCTGTAAGGGATCTTGTCGATAAAACAGGTGAAGCTGAGCATAGACTTCTGGATATGCATGCTGTAAGCGATGCGGGCTTTCAAAAAACGTCTCTGTCGTGACAGCAAAAAATTCCGCAGGATTCTCTGCTGCATAAGGATCGATAATGCTATGGTGGCCGCTTTCCAACATGCGACATAATCCGTCATAGGCTTTTTGAAATACATGTGTCCAGATTTCACGATGCATGTCCTTATGTAGAGGGGGCATGCCGTTGGCCACACCGTTTAACATATCCAGCTTATGGGCAAACTCATGCAGGATAACATTGGAACCCTCACCATGCGGATGCGCGCCAGGACGCGCATCCGCCCAGGACAGGATTACCGGACCCCGACTCCAGGATTCCCCACCCAATGCTTGCGGGGTCTCATGCACCAGACCTGCCGTATCAAACGTCTCCCGACGAACGACAAAAGTATCCGGATAGACAATGATCTCATACCAGCCATCGAAATAATCCAAATCCAGATTCAGGACCAATAAACAGGCTTGCGCAGCAATGAGTATCCGCATGGAATCGTCGATTTCAAGATCGCCAGCGCCACTGAATGATTTCTTCTGTAAAAACAGACTGGTCAATTCCCGAAGTTTAAGTTGCTCGGCTTGGTTTAAATGCTGCAGCACACTGACCTGTGACACTGCGTTTTGCCAGCGCAATTCCGGTATACGCGTCTTACGCAGTTGTCGCGCTGTATGCGATCGCTTAAAGCTTGTCAGAAATTTAGATATCAGCACGCCAGATAACTTCAGTACGCGCAAACTTTTTCGGCTGCAGCAACGATATCTGCTACCCGCGGAATACTGGCAGCTTCCAGTGTGGCATTGAAAGGAACGGGGATTTCCATCGCGGCCACTCGCTGCGGTGGTGCATCCAGACTAAAGAAACAGCGTTCACTTAATCCTGCAGCAATCTCGGCACCGGCGCCAGCAAAGCATGAGTCTTCTTCGACCACCAGCAAGCGATGCGTCTTTTTCAGTGAAGCAGTACAGGTATCCCAGTCGATAGGACGCAAGCTACGCAGATCGATCACCTCGACGTCTATACCTTTTTCAGCCAACTGTTGTGCCGCGCGCAGTGACAGATCGAGCATGCGCGAATAAGTAAAAATAGTCAGATCGCGGCCTTCACGCCGAATTTGCGCACGATGCATGGGTATGGCTTCTTGATTGGTATCTAGCGTACCTTTGTTGAAATACAGTAATTCATGTTCAAGTACGATAATGGGTTCATCACTACGAATTGCCTGGCGTAGTTGCCAGTAAGCATCCTGTGGTGTAGCGGGTACGGCGATACGCAAACCCGGCACGTTCATCAGTGTCTGCTCCAGGCGCTGGGAGTGTTGCGCAGCCAGTTGCTTGGCGACGCCACCAGGCATCCTCACCACCAACGGCATCGGAAATTGCCCGCCCGACATAAAGGGGATCTTGGCGGCCATATTGATGATCGCATCCAGCGCCAGTAACGCAAAGTTGATGGTCATGAGTTCCACCACCGGGCGCAAATCCACCAGCGCAGCACCAATCGCCAGACCGGTAAAACTGCCTTCGGAGATAGGTGTATCCCGCAGGCGCCATTCACCGTATTTAGCATACAGGCCATCCGTTACCCGATAACTACCACCATAAAGACCGACGTCCTCACCCAGTACGATCACCGATTCATCACTGGCCAATTCGGCATCGAGGGCCCGGTTGAGTGCCTGCCAATAATAGACTTGTTCGGACATCAGACCAGCACCTCCTCGCCTCGATTACAGTTTAATGCTGCCACGGCATCATCCATGGAAGGCTCCGGACTACTTTTTGCGAACTGTACTGCCGCCTCCACCACTTTGGCAACGTCTTGCTTCATGTCACCCAGTTGTGCAGTATCGAGATGACCCGCTTCGTCCAGGTGTGCCGCCAGGTGGCTGATGTTATCTACGCCCGTGGATGCGATCTGCTCTGCGCTGGGATATGCAGGGACAGTTTCCGCTATCGCGACTTTCACCGGATCTTCGTTTTCATAGGCTTGCACTTCCACCTTGGGGCGATAACTGCCTGGGTCAGCCATGGAATGACCACGAAAGCGATAGGTCTCGAACTCCAGAAACTGTGGTCCGTTACCGGCGCGAATCTGAGTTAATGCATCCTGTGTGGCACGATGAACCGCAAGCACGTCCATACCATCAACTTTTCTGGCGGGGATCTGATAGCCGCTGGCGCGTTTATAGACTTCGGCCACCGCCGAGTGACGGTGAATTTCGGTGCCGATTTGATAGTGATTATTCTCACAGACGAACAGAACCGGTAATTTCCATAATGCCGCCATGTTCAGGCTTTCATGAAACGTGCCCTGATTGACAGCGCCGTCACCAAAGAAGCAGATCACTGCTTCCGGTAAACCCCGCATGGCGATTGCATAACCTATACCGGTCGCAACAGGAAACGTTTCGCCCACAATTGCATAGCCACCCATGAAACGCTTGGTACGATCAAACAAATGCATGGAACCACCCATGCCACCACAGCATCCGGTTTTTTTACCAAACAGTTCGGCCATGACCGCGTTTGCTGGTATTCCACGCACGAGTGCATGCACATGTTCGCGATAGGTTGTGACAACATAATCAGACGGTTCCACCGCATGTAATACACCTACTGCCACGGCTTCTTCACCGGGATAGAGATGCAGAAAACCGGCGATGTTACCCTTGGTATATTCTTCAGCGGCTCGTTCCTCGAAGGCGCGCGCCAATAACATGTCACGCAACATATTTTTCAAAGCAGCCGGTTTCATTTATCTCACCTCCATTCTGGCTTTAGTGAAAACCGGGGGGATGGCGACGCCAATATCTTATTAAGATATAGCCAAACAACATTCCACCCAGGTGAGCAAAATGTGCTACACCCGCCATGGTTCCCGTAACACCTGCCCATAATTCGATTGCGCCATAAATAATCACTAACCACTTTGCTTTTAGAATTACAGGAGGAAAAATCAACAGTAATCTTTCATTGGGGAAAGTCATGCCAAAAGCCAACAATAGCCCGAACACACCACCTGACGCACCAATTGTCGGATAAATTCCGCCTTGTTTCGCCGCGTAGGTTGCGATAATCAATTGCACCAGGCCGGCACCAATGACACAGACAAAATAATAGACTGCAAATGCCTTTGAACCCCACACATATTCCATCCGCGAACCAAACAACCACAGCGCGTACATATTCAGCGCCAGGTGCAATATCCCGCCATGAAGAAATGAATAGGTAATCAATTGCCAGATTTGAAAATGGGGTGAGATGGCGCCAAATCCCGGCTGACCGGCTACGCCCAACGGCCAAAGCGCAAAGTTATTGATTATCTGACCACCACCCGACAATTCCAGTAAAAATACCCCGCCATTTAGGATCAAGAGGGTCATGACGACGGACATATTGAGGGAATAACGTCTAGGCATGGCTCACCATATCATCTAACTGCATCACTTGCGCAACCTTAGCAGAAACAAGCAACATGTTCGAACCGGTAGGAGTCTGCTTGTCTGATTTTTTCAATCTGCTCACCCTGACTAAAGTTGTTACGTCAATCTGACACTAGATAGGGACAATTTTTGAACATAATCTATCAATCCAGAAATGAAATATTTACTGTTCTACCTTATCTTCCAGCGCCGTTGCTTCACGCAAACTATCAGCCATTTCCGGCAAAATTCCTTTTTCTATGTAAACAGGTCGCGCTTCCTTCCTTAGTTTTGGCAATTTATATGCAAACATGGCTGCGCCCAAAATGCACAAGGCACCTCCTCCCATCAATGTTTGTGGAGCGCCGATAATGCCTGCAACCCCCCCTGCCAGCAGGCTACCGAAAGTCGCGATACCTAAAAATGCAGTTGTATATAGCGCCATGACGCGCCCACGCATCTCTTCTCTCACCAGGGTCTGGATTAAGGTATTACTGGCAGCGAGGTGCACCATAAAACCAACGCCCATAAATACCATGATTAAAAGGGAGAGCAAAAACCAGTGCGACATGCCAATACCAATGAGGCTGGCGCCGAAGATAACCACCGCGAGGGGAATCAGGCGGCCGAGACCCAGCACACTGGTACGGGCCGCAAGAAACAGTGCCCCAATGAAGGCTCCGATACCCATCGCGCCCATCAGAAAGCCGAGGGTATGCGCATTCCCTCGCAAGGTTTCTGAAGCAATCACTGGCATCAACACCCGATACGGAATCCCGGCCAGGCCCATGAGTGCCAGTAACAACAGGATGGCACGGATAGGCGTGAAGTCATAGGCATAACGCAGGCCGTCTCGCAGATCATGCAGTAACCGTTTACCTTTGGCGACAGGGGGATGCAGCGCCAATTGCATGGCGAGTAAGGTTCCGATCACCGCGAGATAACTTACGCCATCGGCAAAGAAACACCAACCTTCACCTACCCAGGCAATCAGCAATCCGGCCAGGCTGGGCCCAATCAGGCGTGCGGCATTGACCATGGAGGAATTGAGCGCAACGGCATTGGGAAGATCGGCCCGATTTTCGATCAAATCAACCAATAATGACTGACGAGTGGGCATGTCAAAGGCATTTACTATGCCCTGGAATACCTGCAGTGCGAATATCTCCCACACACGTATTGTACCGGACAATACCAGTGCCGCCAGTACAAAGGACTGCAACATGGCAAGGATCTGCGTCGTGATCAACAAGCGGTGGCGGTTCAGGCGATCCACCCAGACCCCGGCGACAGTTGCGAACAAAAAGGTTGGCACCTGGCCGGCAAAGCCAATCAGCCCGAGCATTTCTACCGAATGGGTCAGGCGCCATACCAACCAGCTAGTTGCCAGCCGAGTCATCCAGGTACCGATCAGAGAGATACTCTGACCACTGAAAAATAGCCGATAATTTCGGTACTGCAACGCCCGCAACATTGTTGGCAATGCGTTGCTTTTCGTCATGGGGATAATGTTCCGTATTTTTTTCCGTGGTGAATTAAAGAAATTCAGGATGGCCAGTGGCTAATTATAGGGTGAATTTTCTTAACAAGGATTGCATATTCACCATCGGCTTGCTGTTTTGCTCGAGTCGCACTTGTTTGGCGGGCGGTCTTTCCCGGTAAGATTTAATCTGTTGACTGATTTGTTGCGTAAATTCAGGGGCAGACAAATCCTGATAGAAAACACCAACCGGGATACGGTCTCCCCATTCCTGCGCTTTTTGAACACACTGAGCAAATTTCTCCTGGTGCATATTCTCATCCGCGTTTACCGATATACTCGGTTCATAACCTTCATCGGATAGTGCATAGAGGCGGGATTGTCCACTTGCAGCGGTATATTCATACCAGTGTTTATCATGCAGGTCATTATAAACCGGGCACGGTTGTAAAATTTCGAGAAAGGCGCTGCCTTTGTGACGGATAGCGTCAATAATGAGTGTTGTAAGTTGATCCAGGTAATAGGCATAGCCGCGCCCAATCCAGGTATATCCAGAAGTTAACGCCAGCATGACGGGATTTATATGGCTCTGCAAACTCGCCGTGGTCATGGCTTTGGTTTTATCGCCGTAGCGAATAGTAGGCGCCGCCTGCCCCTTGGTTAGACCATACACCTCGTTGTTAAAAAGCAGATATGTCAGATCCAGATTACGCCGGCCGGCATTGACAAAATGCCCGGCACCGATACCCAAACCGTCACCATCTCCGCCCACTGCAATAACCGTCATCGTCGGGTTCGCCAGTTTGGCGCCAGTGGCAAACGGCAACACACGACCATGCAGCGTGTGAATGCCATTGACCTCGAGGTAATAAGGTGTCTTACCTGAGCAGCCGATACCGCCAAACACAGCGATCTGATGTGGCGCCAGTCCGAGTTCGGCAAATGCTTTTTCCATGGCGCGCAAAATCCCGTAATCGCCACAACCTGCACACCAGTCATTTTTAATTTCGGTCTCGAATTCCTTAGGCTTCATACGCCGCATTCCTATTCAAATAGGTTGTTGTGAATCATAAGTTCCTCTGCTGTGCCATCGAAGATACTGGTAAGGGATTGCACCAATTCCTCCACAACAAATGGTCGTCCGTTATATTTCAGCAGGCGATGGTTAATGTTGCACCCCAGCTCTTGTCTGAACAACTGGCTGAATTGCCCGGTCTGATTACACTCCAACAGGATTAATTTTTTGTTGCTCTTAACGAGCATCTCGAGTTCACGCGCAGGAAATGGCCACAGCAGTTTCACCATGATCGCCTGTATTGGCCTGTTCTCCTGATTCATACGATCTATCGCTTCGAGTATTGCACCTTTATTTGATCCCCAGCTGATGAGCATCAACGACGCCTGCCTATCACCATAGACGCCTATTTTTTCGTCCAGGGGTATTTCTTTCGCAGCGAGCACCAGCTTGGCTTCACGTTTTTCTTTCATACGCCTGCGAACCTCAGGACTTTCACTTACATGCCCCGTCTCGTTGTGTTCAACGCCCGATGTCCAGAATATCTGCCTGGATTCTTCCAGCAGGGGACGTGGAGATATACCATTTTTCGACAACAGAAAACGTGAGGCGTGCCGACTACTATCTGCGGTATGCAATATCTCACCCCTGTCTATAACCAGATCGTCTGTTACAAATGGTGGGAGTGTCTGCGCAGTAGACGCCAGGTTTTTATCCAGCAAATGGATCACCGGTAACTGATAACGTTCTGCATAGTTAAACGCGCGAAATGCATCATAAAAACATTCTTCGACGTCACCGGACGCGAGGACGATGCGCGGGAATTCGCCATGGCCAGCATGGAGGACGAATTGCAAATCCCCCTGTTCCGTGCGAGTTGGCAGGCCTGTCGCTGGCCCACCACGTTGATACAGACTCACCACCACCGGCGTCTCGGTCATGCCAGCCCAGCCCAGGCCCTCGACCATCAATGAAAACCCAGGGCCTGATGTCGAGGTAGCAGCACGGGCACCGGTCAGAGCGGCACCACATGCCATGGTGATCGCGGCCAGTTCATCTTCAGTCTGGATAATGACAGGACCTGCGTGTGTAGCATCATTCATTGGCACAACATAATTTGATTCCAGAAACACGCTTTCATCCGTCGCCGGGCTGATAGGATAGTAAGTTTGAATCCCCAATCCTGCAGCCAGCTTTCCTAACGCAACACTTTGTACGCCATTGACCCATAAACGATCATCACGTGCCACCTCAACATTGGCAAATGGCTGCAATACATTGATACCTAGAGTGGCTACGTAGTCGTAGGCAAGCTGTACCGCCTCGGAATTTAAAGCGACGGCTTCAGGTTTGTTATGAAATATTTCCGCCACCTCATGGCACACGTCTTCACTTGTGAGGCCAAGCAAGGCGGCGGAAATGGCAACCGCGATGACATTGCGACTGCGTTCTGCGTTGGTTTTGGGTATAGCGAATTCATCTCTCAACCGCTGAAACAACGTTTCATAATCCATGGCGATCGGCGTGATGCCGTGCTGCTCAGCCAAGTTTAACAACTCACGAATGTTGCAATTCAAATTTGCCTTTTGCAATGGCTTGCACAAATTTTCCAGCAACAGCGGGTCGAGCAATTTGAGCTGTGATAGATGCGTATCAGCAATGTGGCTATCGTAGATTAAGTATCCAGTCGATAGCACATTATGTACATGCCTGCACACTGATTCGGCGTCAAGGCAAACCAGCATTCGAGGTGACGCGCTATGCGACAATACGGGTTGCGTGCCAATGCGCACATCGGAATAACTGTGGCGTCCCGTAATGTTTGAATGATATTCACGGCGCGCCAGGACATACAGTCCCTGCTTAGCGCACAGGCGGGAGAACAGCAACGCGGCACGGTCTATCCCGCTTCCCTGGGGTCCGCCGATTCGCCATAAATAATTTTCCATCAGTCTATATGTGTACTAGTGAACAGCATCGGTTGCGGCTGTTATGGCCAGATGCCACGTTCCTCAATGGTCTTCAACAAACGCTCCAATGCCACCACCAGGGCAGCACTGTGAAAATCTACTATCGTTTCCTCCTCCACCGCGCCTGATTCTGAACCTGATACCTTGGTTGACAGTTTGTCAGATGCACGTTTCTTTAAGGTAAGCCATTTTTCAATAACAGAATCTACAGCGCGATGCATCTTCCACCTGAGTTTCTGGTTCACCTCCTCAATGGACCATTGTTCATTCTCGGTGTTTTGCACCCACTCGAAATAACTGACGGTCACCCCGCCCGCATTGACCAGGATATCGGGTAATACCCATATACCTTTACACGACAGAATCTTATTGGCTTCGGGCGTTACGGGGGCATTGCCGGCTTCTACCACCAGCTTTGCCTTAACATTTTCAGCATTATCGACATGTATTTGGTTACTGATTGCTGAGGGTATTAATATATCGCATTCAAGCTGAAGTAGATCCTCGTTCGTGATGGTCGTTGTTTCGGATAGACCGACGACTTTGCCTTGCTCTCTTTTATGTTTCTCGACTTCCGCCAGGTCGAGGCCGTCTTCATAATAGATCCCGCCTTGCGAATCACTCACGGCAATGATTTTGCTACCTGCCTGGTGAAATATTCGGGCAACATTTGCGCCGACTTCACCATAACCCTGGATAGCTACGCAGCACCCGTCCAGTGTTTTTAACTCCGGCAAGTTCATTTTATCCAGAAAGCGTTGAACAGCGTAGAGACAGCCTTGTGCCGTCGCGGTCTTACGCCCTTCTGAACCACCGAGGTCAACCGGCTTGCCGGTGACAACCGGTCGATTGTTCCGCCCGGGATGCATAACGTCATAGGTATCATAAATCCAGGCCATGGTGTGTTCATCGGTATAGAGATCGGGCGCAGGGATGTCGGTATTGGGCCCAATCGCATCACCCAGATCGGAAATGAATCGCCGGGTAATTCGCCGTAATTCAAGATCCGACAACGATTTCGGGTCGCAGCATACCCCGCCCTTGGCACCGCCGAACGGCACGTTGATCAAGGCACATTTCCAGGTCATCAGCGCGGCCAGCGTGGCAATTTCTTCATAAGAGACATCCGGGTGATAACGCATTCCACCTTTCCCGGGTCCACTTGCGCGATTATGCACCACACGATATCCCTGAAATGTTCTGACAGAGCCGTCATCCATTTGAATGGGAAAATTAACAACGATCGATTGTTTGGGTGCGGCCAGGAAATCTATCAGGCCAGTGGAAAGGCGATCGAGGTGGGCAATAGCATTTTTTAGGCGCCCTTTAATTTCCTGGTATTCGCTAAATTTGTCCATTGCTGTTTACCGTTGACTTTCGTTTTTCTTTATTACCAGCAATTAGCTGCCTTGACGGTACACTTCATTATTCTTATATATAAATAATACGCTATATTTTAGATTAGTGTTAATTTACAGAACTGGGGTCATCCTTTTGCTGCAGTTTGTTCCCCGATTTAAATTCCGCCCAAGAATTAAACGGTCGTTAGACATCATAGTGGACCATGTTTCCACGATATACAATAAAGGAGGCCAGAATGGGAATGTACCAACACATCGTATGCGCGGTGGATTTTTCTCGTTACAGTGAAACAGCATGCCAGCGTGCTGCTGAGTTGGTCAATCTTTTTGGCGCTCAGTTTACATTACTCTATGTTGTGGAAAATTTCCCGGAAGATCGCTCCAATGAATTTATCGCACCCGAACATCTCGATCCAGCAGCTTACCGCGAAAATCAGGCACGCACAGATCTGACTGCATTAGCCAGACGCCTGCAACTGCAAGATACAAATCAGCATGTACTGTTCAGCATGGAGTCAGCATCGCATGAAATAGTCCGTTTTGCCGCAGAAAACCACTCGGATCTCATTGTCGTAGGCAGCCATGGCATCAACGGTATCAGCACGCCACTGGGCTCGACGGCCAGTGGCGTGGTTAATCATGCACCATGTGATGTTCTGGCAGTACGTGCCAAGGCATCATAGTTTTATCGGGAGTTTGCATCATGTCTGACAGTACCACCATGCGTGCCATGGTGCTCCATGCACCCGGAGAG
Organism: Thiohalomonadales bacterium; assembly: GCA_040235555.1. Taxonomy (GTDB): domain Bacteria; phylum Pseudomonadota; class Gammaproteobacteria; order UBA6429; family Thiohalophilaceae; genus RI-92. The sequence continues at coordinate 17,504 of JBECKZ010000165.1, forward strand.
CCACTGCAACTGGAACATCTTCCTGTGCCGCGCCCTGGCCCACACGAGGTGCTCATCAAAGTCAAAGCCTGTGGTGTTTGCCGCACAGACTTGCATATTATTGACGGCGACTTACCCTCGCCCAAGTTACCCTTGATCCTGGGACATGAAATCGTTGGCGAGGTGGTGGGGACTGGTGTGGATGCCACAAAATTCCCGAATGGTACACAGGTAGGCGTTCCTTGGTTGGCACATACGGACGGTGATTGTCTTTATTGCCGTAATGAACAGGAAAATCTGTGCGAGCATGCATTATTCACAGGCTATACCGTCGATGGCGGCTATGCGGAGTATAGCGTTGCCCATGAAGATTATTGCTTTGCTCTCCCGCACGAATACGCCACTGCACAGGCTGCACCCCTGCTTTGCGCCGGGC
>JBECKZ010000096.1:0-6014 GCA_040235555.1 Thiohalomonadales bacterium
GCGCCTGCGCATCGAAAGTGGACTCGGCCTTCGATGCGATGTCGCGCAGCACCAGGTGATCAAGCCGACGATCGCCACCGCCGCCTACCACTTCGCAGCCAAACCGGGTCTGGATGTTCGGTGTCGCCTCCACCTGACGGACGAGGTAGTCTGACATGCCGTGGCGCAATGATTGTCCGCGGATCACGAGTGTGACGCTGCGGGCGTACTGGGCAAGATGCAGTGCGGATTGGCCGGCAGAGTTTGCACCGCCGACGACGAAGACGTCGCGACCGACCAGTGCCGGGGCTTCGGATGTCGAACCGCCATAGTACACGCCGGCTCCGATCAGCGCCTCGAGTGCCGGCACCCCGAGCCGACGGTAGCTGACGCCCATGGTCAGCAATACTGCCGAGGCGCGCAAGCGACGTCCATCGGAAAGGGTGACGAAGAGGTAGTTGTCTTCGCGGGCGATACCGCTGACTGCCTGCATAAAGGCGAAGTTGGCCCCGAACACCCAGGCCTGGCTGTATGCGTACTGGGCGAGCTGCCGACCGCTGACGCCACGCGGGAACCCGAGATAGTTACGAATAAGCGAGCTGGTGGTGGCCTGACCACCGATCCCGCCTTTATCAATCACCAGCGTATTGAGACCTTCCGACGCACCGTACACGGCTGCCGACAGGCCCGCGGGACCGGCGCCGATGATGATCACGTCGTAGCTGGCCTGGTCCGGGCCGACAGGTCCACCCGTAGCCTGAGAGATTTCCAGGTTTGTCGGATTTTCCAGGATCTTGCCGTCCGGAAACACAACCAGCGGAAGTGTCGCCTTCGCACGTGCCGCCGCGAGGAGTGCCTGACCTTCTGGCGAGTCGGCGAGACAGAAGTGGTGCGACACCGCGCACTGCTGAAGCGCCTCGCGCAGTTCGTAGGCGCGACCGGTCCAGGACTCACCGACGATGTGCACCGTATTGGGTGCCGCCCGATTTGCCTCGGCCCACTCGAGCAATATCATGGAGATTGTCTGGTGGAACTGCTCGTCCGATGCCAGCGCCGGTCGCATGATGTAGTGATCGAATCGTCCTTCGGCTATCCCGTCGAAAATCTCCCGTCCTGTCGTCGGATCGCCCCAGTCCGCCCACGTAATCAGCACTGCACGCTTGGCGTGCGGGTGGAGCTCGTGCGCCGCTTCCAGTAGCCGGCAGCCTGACCCGCCGGCGCGCCATTGCCCGGCAAGCACCAGGGCAACCTCTATGCCAGAAGTGGCGAAGCCCTTGAGTTGGGCGCGCGCCTCGTCGGGCGATCCCGCGCTGACGACCTCATAGTGACGCCCATAGCGGTCATCCAGTTCACGTTTGGTGTAGGCCAGGTCGGCGGTGTTATCGTCGACGGCCAGAATAATAGATTTGGTCATGGCGGCACTCCTAGAGTAAGGAGCAAGGTATTAAGAGTATAATCTTAAAAATTGAAAGTGCCTCAAAGATTTGATGTCTAAACCCACTTTTTGTTGAAAAATAACGCCCCGGTTTATATTTATCTCTTACCCTAATATAGTGAGTAATAACAGAGGGATTCACATGCACAAAGTTATTCTAGGACTCATGGTTTTTATCCAGGCAGGCTTGCTACAGGCACAAACACGCCTGGTAAGTACCGAGTGGTTGGCAAAAAACCTACAAAACAAGGACGTCGTACTGATCGATATGTCCGATGAATTCCAATATCAACGCTTTCATATCCCTGGAGCAATTAATCTGCCTTATGGCTATTTAAACAAAAATCTTAAAGGCGTCAGTTTGAGTGCAGGCCAGTCACAAATCATCAAGATCCTCGGCCAGATCGGCATCTCTCAGGATTCCAATGTCATCGCCTACGACGACACGGGTGGGCTGAATGCCGCGCGCCTGTTATGGGAGCTGGATCAATTGGGCCATCCGAAAAAGGCCATGCTAAATGGTGGACTGGTCAAGTGGATTCGTGAAGGCCGCAAAATCAGCTACCAGATACCGGCAATGAAACCTGTCACGTACAAGCCGAAACGGACGGGTAGCAGCGCAACCGCAAGCCTGACAGACGTCGAGCAGGAAAAACCCAACAGCAAAACCATGTTACTGGATGTGCGAAGCGAAGAAGAATACCTCGGCAATCCACGCTACCCGCGTAGCGGGCATATTCCAGGAGCGAAATGGTGGGAATGGGATCAGGCTGTTAATTTCGATGGGAACTTTACCTTAAAAAAAGCCGGCCAACTCAAGCGGTCACTAGCTACACTTGGTTTAACAGATCAAAAGCAACCCGTTATCGTCTATTGTCACTCAGGGCATCGCGCTGCACACGCATGGTTCACTTTGCGTGAACTTGGTTTTAAAAATGTACGAGTCTACGACGGGTCTATGAAAGAATATGAATTGCATAAAGAGCTGCCATTGACGATGGGTAATGAACCTTAATCCATGAATATTTAAGTGCCCGATATTTGGGATTTTTACGAGGGGAATAGGGGGAGGAAAAGGGAACAGAGCACGATTATTTTTTTCCTATTACTGCTCCTAACCCGATTTTTTGTTTAAAACTCGGTATCGTAGAATTTCTTTGCAGGAGCACACTCCCAATCAATACCAGATGATTTCTTAGCCATTTGTTTAAATAATTCGTATCTTTGCGGGGGTTTGGCAAGCATGACTATTTTGAAATGAGAGTCGTAAAAATCAGGGAGCTTTTTCTGAACCGCAATGCTTATATTTACCTCTTTTTCGTTAGTGGAAATTTTTTGATTTACGTTTGCCGCATAGATATCACAAAGTGTCGAATATTCTGAATTGTTTGAGCGACTGCATGACAAGGTCAATAATACAATCGCTAAGAGCAACGCGAATTTTGGGATAATCTTCATATTAAATGACTCGGCTATAGATGAGTGGCGTGAAACTTCATTTATCAAATCAAAACTACTGGATGGTTACATTCCAGCGCTCTTCGTGGAAAAGCCAACCTTTCGTTGGGGTATGGCTTCTATAAGGGTCGACCAGAAAGTACGCGCTTACGTATGTCGGTTTACCATTTGAATTGCCAATTTCTTCGACATGCCAAATCTCATCGCCAATTCTAGCCAAAGCGCGTGCACTTTGTTTTGCAAGACTCAATCCCATTGTGCTAATAGCAAAAATAAACCCTGCTCCTCCCGATACCACATCGGCAGCCATGCCTAGCGCCGTCGTGAGTACTGGGTAGTCTCTTCCACCTTGTAGTTCGGTGTTCAATTTAAACATTAGCGATACGTCATGTTCGCCAAACTGTCTTATTTTTTCGCGACTTTGCAACCTGCGTTCGGGAGTGTGACCCTCCTTCAATCTCATCTGAGGATATCCACCTGCTCCAGCTGACACATCGACAAGTTGGCTTGGAACTTCTCTACCTTTTACCATGGCGAGTACTACCTGATTTATATGCTTTCCCGAGGCTTTTTGTAGGTGCGGAATATTAGTGTTGAAACTTGGCGCCATGAAAACTCCTCCTTGAAAGCAATTCTATATTTTAAAGTTAGGTGAATTACGTGATTAAGGATAGTTATTTTTCACAAACTGTATCAATTTGTTAAATGTAATACATTGTAAAGATTTCATAACAGAAAGGATTTCAGGCAGAGCGTATTTGGTGTCACAATATTTTAAATTAACAATTTTTTACAAATTTACTACTGCCATATCTTCTATATACTCTTCATTGATATCTCAGTTCATTTTCCCCACTGATTTCCCGTGATAACATCTGATAATTAAACTGGATCAGGGGGAGTATTTAATTATGGGTAATCCGTACAATCTAGCTATTAAGCGTTATCAAAACCCACAATTTAAAGCTGCACTTAAAGCAGATCCTGCCGGCCAGCTAGCCAAAATGATGGGGATTCAGTATTTAACACCTGATATCAGAAAAGCAGGCTATGATGCAATTGTCGCTATGTGCGGTGTGATTTTATATCGGCATCTCGATCGTTACCAGCAAGGTGATGTCATGCAACGCATTTCGGATATCATCGATAACGGCTATCGTGAATTGGGCGGAAAATTGCGTGGTATTGTCGCAATAGATATTTTTCAACCCCAATGGAATATCTGGTCATTGAGTGGTAAAGAAGTTATTCAAATGGCCAAATCAAACAAGAATCTTATGGAAGTACTGGATAGATTGAGTCTGCATGCAGAATTAAAACTCAACGTGATGAATTTTGCTGGAGCATTCTATCTCACGGCAAAACTTGGCCCTAAAGGCGCCCTGGCAGAGATGTCAGGTGTAAAAATGGTCAAAGAAATTGGCGCAACGGTTTTCAAATCTACTGGCGCTAAGGCATTGGGATGGATTTACGCTATTGCTTTTGGCATTGGTACCGTTATGTATGAAGAATCTCAAGTTGACTACGACAGAGCGGAAAAAGAAAGGCTGCTACGTACTGGTCCAATTCAATAAATAATCCTAGTTAATCTTTTGTGAACAAGGTGTTATTGTTGACATACCAATAAATGGTATATGCCGGGTCCTTATGATAGTTACAGGAATTTCTTTCTTATAGTCCCAATTGCTGTATAAATCGTTATAAGAATCAATTTGCGTTTGATCTAATCCTTCCAGCAGAAAATCCATCCATATCTTCGGATCTACTATTTCACCTGTAAGTTCCTTAAACCATTCGTTTGTCGATTTTTTTGAAATATTCTCTACCGCTGCTTTCGCCCAGAGATAAGCTTTTTCATCATTCTCTTTTATACCATAGCTACTTAAATATGCTCTAGAGAGACGTTCTTGGTCCAGGTATATGCCTTTTCTGGCTGCCATATCTGCCCAATAGATACCCTGACAGATGTCACGTTGTACACCCTTGCCATAAATATACATTCGTGCTGCCATCGACATAGATCTAGCATCCCCCTGATGACTTGCAGACGAAATAAAGTTTGCTAGCGCCAAACTAAAATTGCCTTCTTTATAAGATCTCGCGCCCTTTTCAAATGTACCTGCTTCCTTTAGAGGATAATCTTTAGGAAATGGGATCCTGGTTGGGAAATTTATACGAGGCAGAACACCTAATAGAAGGATAATAGTAAATATGATAATCCATTCTCGTTTGTATTTTTCTATTTTATTCCATTTTAGTTTGGACATTATTATTGCTATCCTGCGTTTATCTAACACCTTATTATAACTACGTTATTACTATGTTATTTTACAAATTATGACGTATATTTGCGAGCTTAACCAATTGGGGACAGATAATAATTTATTCTAATAGTTTGAGAAATGTGCGACCAGAACTTGCCCTGGGTAGTTCAGGGAATGCTTGATGCAGCTAGAGCAAGTTAAATTATTCGAGAAATGCCTGATGAACACCTAAGGTGTTCTTAGATGAACCCGAAGGGTTCTAAGTGTGGTCTATCCCTTGATTATTATTATTCTATTATTTTTTTATTCAGAATTTTCCTGATCAGCAGCCTTATCCGTATCCTCGAAATGAATCTTAAGTGCATCCGGAGAGGACAGATCTAAATCCAGTTCACCAGAGGTTGAAGACGGATCATTTAATGTTTCACTCTCTAGCGACGGCTGTTGTTGTTCATTTTCCATAATCCTGGCCAGGTCACGTTCGAGTTGATCTTCAAAGGTCAAGGCGGAGAGGTCAGAAGATGGTTCAGGCTGGGGTTCTTCAGGCTTTGTCGCCAACGATGAAGCTTTGTAAACCGACGCAACTGGTTCCTGTGACAGTTTAGGTTCGGCCGGCGCTGCCGGTGCGGTAGATTCGGCGTCCGATGCCGTTGGTTCCTGTGAAAGTTTTGGTTCGGCCGGCGCTGCCGGTGCGGTATATTCGGCGTCCGATGCCGTTGGTTCCTGTGAAAGTTTTGGGTGGGCCGGCGCTGCCGGTGAAGAAGGTTCGGTACGCGACGCAGTCGGTTCCAGTGACAGACCTGATTCGGGCGGCACTGCCGGTGCGGTAGCTTCGGCGTCCGATGCCGTTGGTTCCTGTGAAAGTTTTGGGTGGGCCG
>JBECKZ010000014.1:0-23205 GCA_040235555.1 Thiohalomonadales bacterium
AGTTAGTGCATGGTAAAAAATTCCCGCCCAGCAAAATCCCGTAAGCCCCTTAGCCGGGAAAGGATTGTCGAGACCGCCCTACAACTCATTGATAAACAAGGGATGGATGCCCTGTCCATGCGACGGCTCGGCGCTGCACTGGGGGTCGAGGCCATGGCGATTTATCACCATTTTGCCAACAAGGGAGAGGTACTGGACGGGGTACTCGAACGGATGCTCGAAGAGGTGGATTTCCCCACCATGGAAACCCTGCCACCAATGGAGCGCCTGCGCCAGTTCGCACGCTCCCACCGCCAGATGGCCTTACGACACCCCCATGCCTTCATTCTGATTCCGACCCGGCGCTTCAATACTGAACACAGCCTGGCTGTGTATGAAAAGATCCTGGCAACGTTTCGCGAACTGGGCTTCGATGCCGCGCTATCTGCGCGATATTTTCGCACCCTTGGTTATCTTGCCAGTGGCGCCGGCCTGGCGGATATCGCCGGTCATGCACAACAACCTGATGCCACGCCGGTGCGCCTGGAAACCTTTGCAGATGATAAATATCCCCTCGTCAGTGCCGTGGTACCGCATCTGCGTGCCGCAAATCTTGATGCGATTTTCGAGTTTGGTCTGGATATCGTCTTCGAGGCCATGCGCCGCGACGTCGTCGCCATCCAGCAGGCCCGTAAAACTTAACGCCTTTACCTGTTGCTATATCCAGCGACGCACCGCTTCACAGTAGCGGGTAAAGGCCTCACCAAACAAAATCTGCATACGCGCCTCTTCATAGGGGATCACAATCATGTGCATGATCGCGATCGGCACAGGCAACAGGATCAACGGCCAGATCTGGACCATGATCCCCACGGCACCCAGGTAGACCAACACCAGACTGAGATACATCGGGTTGCGACTGAATCGGTAGGGACCATGCCGGACCAGACACGCGGCATTGGCAAACGGTATCAAGGTCGTGCGTGAAAACAAAAACATCCCGACACAACTCAGTGCCAGTAACACGCCGGCTCCGGCCAGACCTTTACCAATGAAGTTCACTATGTAGACGAAATTGTAGGACCTCAATGATAAGGGCAAGAGAAATTGCAGGCCCAGCCCGGCAAAAAAGGTTGCAACGAATAACAGGGGTGGCGGGATCCGCATGATGGGATGAACACGAACCGGTGCGTTCATAACGAAACTCCAACTTTCTCTAGAAAGATTTTAGCCGGAGTTTTTCGAATGTACATTCGCGTGATTTATTTCTCCTCACACGCCCGTTTCATGACCTCGAGCATCGCCAGCAACTGCGTTCGCATCCCGGTATCCTGCACGATGTCTGCTTCGTTACAACCGGTGCCTAGCAAGGGCAGCGTGATACAGGCATCTGCAATAATCCGTGCCGACATGGTTGCAACGGTTTCACGCAGGGCCGCCTGTGCATGGTGTGCGCGTGCTGAGGTATTCAACAAGGCAACCGGTTTATAGACAAACGACTCATTGCCCACCATCCAGTCCAGTGCATTTTTGATCACGCCCGTGACGCCATGCGCATATTCCGGACTGGCGATCAGCATGGCATCTGCCGCTACGATCTGCTGGCGTAGACTCGACACCGCTGCAGGTTCGGGCGATTCGATATCGGGATTAAACAGTGGTAGCTCACCCAGACCACGATACAACTCAACCTTGATGTCTTCGGGGGCGATGTGTGTAATGGCGCGCAACAAGGTCGAATTTAACGACGCTTTACGCAAACTACCCGAGATGGCGAGAATATTTAGCATAGGGATATTCGGCACAACGTCACCCAATCAGAAATTAGTCGCGATCAGTGTTGGACAACGTCTGCTTGGCCAGCGCCCTTACACGAAAATAATTTAAGGGATACCACACGAAAATGGCCAGGGCATACACCAACATGCCCAGTGCGAAGTAGTAACCCCATTCCGTACCCCGGGGATAAAACAACAGCATGCTGCCACCCAACAGTGCCACAAAGATCCCTGGCATCACCAGAAACAACAGGCCGGGCCAGGGTGGTGTGGCCAATATCACACGTAACGATAGCGCCGCCATTCCATCTTCCCCGAGGGCTCGGGCAATCAGGATCTTGGAGGCGTTGGCGGCCGCCACCATAAACGAGGTCGTCAGCACCACAACACCGAGCGCAGGTGAGACATATGGAATTAAACCGATGAGGATCGTCAGGAATGCATACCACCAGCCAAAACGTCGCGCGATACTATTGGCCTCCAGCTTGAGCGTCGGTGACACCAGATACGTCGACAACACATCAGCAATTCGTGATAACACCGCGAGCGCGGCAATCACATGCACATACGGTTCAAACAAAATTGATCATCCGGTTACCATGCCTAGCGCATGTACTGCGGGATATACTCGTTTATCTCCCCCGTTGCAAGATAGGGTTTGGTCACCACTTCATAATAATCTCCACCTTTTGCAAACCAGCGCTGCCATGACTGCTTCCAGTCCTCCGGCATTTCTGCCGGGATCCAAAATCGCTGCGGGATCGTTTCGCTGGATTGCGCTGTTGCTGGCAATGTAACATTCGCAGTAATCACACCTTCGCCATCATGTTGTGATCGGCGTGCCAGCACCTTGCCCTGCGCATCCACAATCATGGTCTCACCCAGGAAGGCAGAGTTATATGCTACATCCGGCAATTCCGGACTGAAAAAGCCTTCAAACCGGCCTGCGTGGGATCCATGAATGACAGGCACCCCGAGCATGCGTGCCATGCGCGGTGGCGCCTGCTGTAACATCTTGAGGTTCGCAGCCCAACGCGGACTGTCCGGGTCGGCGTCATCCGGCAGTGTCCACCAACAGGAACCACCGACGACCAGATTGACCTTGTTTAATAAACGTCTGGCAGTCTTCGAACGAATGAATTCCCAACACAGGATCGAACCGACCGGTCCCACTGGCGACTGCAGTACACCATTATCCTGGCCACCCTGGTAGTAGCAATTTTCCCAATACGTCGGTAAATCCTTGTCATGCCGGACATAGGTGCCATCCGGAAACATCAGGACGAAGGTATTAAATACCTGCTCCATCCGTGCTGCGAGAAATGATCCACCGATCACCACATTGCTCTGGCGCGACAAGCGCTTTAACAACTGGAACGGTTCACCCTCCAGTGGCTGTATCGCCTTGAGCATGTTGTCATGAAATGCTGCCGCCGAGGTGAACATCTCCGGCAGGATGATCCACTGCGCACCTTGCCGTACTGCCTGTTGAATCAGGTGTTCTGCCTGGTTCAGGTTCCAGCGCAGATCACCCAGTTTCGGTACCATCTGAATCGCAGCAGCATGGATTTGCTGTTTTGATTGTTGCGTGAGTTTCGCGGCGGCGAGTTGTGCCTTGAACGGCATACCACACAGGCAGAGTCCTCCTGCAAGCAACTTGTTGAATTGCCGTCTGCTGATGGTAGGTTTTGACATGGAGTATTCTCCTGAGATCAGGATTAATCAAACTTCACTGGCGTTTGTGCCTGGGTGTTAACGTGCAGTGTGAAAATATCCGGGCGAGCATAATGTCCCACGACATCAAGACTGCGTCGCGCGATACCCACGCGTTGACTGTCTACCTCCGCATAGAGCAAACCGGTTTCATTCCGCAGGGGACCGGCGATGATCTCCCCACCGGGCGCAATCACGACCGAGTCTCCCGGATTGACCCATTCATCATTATCCGGATAGATGTCTGCCTTGCCCGGCATGTCATCCGGCATATCGCTGGCCCTGAACGCGTTGCCACTTCCAACTACCCAACAACATCCCTCACGGGCTATGTGCTGCAAGGTTCCCAGCCAGCCGTCACCACTATCATACGTCGGGGCAACATAGATCTCGATACCCTGTGAATACATGGCATAGCGCGTCAACGGCATATAATTTTCCCAACAGATCAGTGCGCCCACGCGCCCGACCGGTGTATCCACTACCTTCAATCCTGAAGCGTCACCAAAACCCCAGACCATGCGCTCCGGATTCGTCGGCATCAGTTTACGATGGCGATTCAGAATCTGTCCGTCAGTGCTAATAATGACGACGGTGTTATACAAGGTACTCTGACTGAGTCGACTCTCGCGCTCATCCATTCCGCAGAGCACAACCACCTGATGATCTTTGGCGGCCTGACACAGTGGTGCGAGATCCCCGTTCTCAATATCCACCGCGTTATCCAGTAGACGTGCATGGATCGCATCGGTTACCCCCCAGTCACCGCCAGGCCGCAAGCGCCAGATCCATGCCGGGTAACCCGGGATAAACGCCTCCGGAAAGATGACAAGCTCGGCACCACCTGCCGCGGCCTCGGCCACGAGTTTTACCGCCTTGTCGATAGTTTGTTTGCGATCAAGAAAAACGGGCGCTTCCTGCACTACTGCAATTTTCGCCATTGTGTAGCCCTCCCAAATTAATGTACTGCGCTGGCGTTTGTTTAAAAATCGAGATGGCAGCGCAACTGACCCGATCTCGAATTCGCGATTGCTGGTTAATTTTTTTATGATGGACGCAGACTGCATAGATTGCGTCGCGGTGGAGATTGCTTATTGTCGAGTGTGTTTCTGCTTAAGCCTTAAAAAATATAGACTATTAGTGGGTCTGATACACGCAAACCAGCAGGAATTTACCTTTTTCATCATTATCGTGTACACGACGAACAATATTCACCGATACGCAACGATCAATGTTACACATTTGGCGTCTGCGTCTGGTCCAGTAACCATTCGCGAAAAGCACTGACCTTCGGCAGGTTCAATCGATTGGGCGTCGTCAGCAGATGATAGCGATGTTTCGTCGACAACGCCTGACCTAACAATTGCACCAGCCGACCAACACGTAACTCATCCACCACCAGGCTGTGCCAGACCAGCGCAACCCCGAGGCCGGACATCGCCGCCTGGATCGACAAGTTGGTATCACCAAAATATCGAATACGAGGTGGCGTCTCGACACTCACACCCAGCGACAGCAGCAACGTCTCCCAGTCCGGATATGCCGGATCCCACTCGTGTGATTCATCATGCAGGAGGGTGTTGTTCAGCAGATCGGCGGGTGCCTGAATGTTATTCGCAACAGCAGGCGAGGCAACCGGGACAATGCTTTCCTGCATCAGCGGTTCGGCATGCAGACCCGCAAACGGACCGGCACCGAAACGCACGGCAATGTCCACATCCTCCATCGCGAAATCCACCAGACGCGGTGTTGCGAGCAGACGCAACTCGATCTCGGGGTAGCGCTTTTGAAAATCTTCCAACCGCGGTATCAGCCAGCGCGCCGCAAAGGTCGGCGGCGTCGACACCACCAACGGGCCACTGGCGTCACCTGGTCGCAGGCGATCCATGGCCTTCTCCAATTGATCGAAGGCCTCGCTAATCATTGGCAATACCGTCAGCGCCGCCTCACTGATGGCCAGGGTCTTACCGCGCCGAAATAATGGTTGACCAACATAATCCTCCAGCAGTTTGATCTGCTGGCTGATGGCCGCCGGCGTGACGTGCAGCTCCTCGGCGGCACGGGCGAAGGACAGATGCCGGGCCGCGGCCTCAAAGGCGCGCACCGCGGTCAGGGTAGGGAGTCGTCTGGACATTAGTTTTTCTTAACTCAGAAGTTAAAAAGTATCGTTTGTTCATTATCTTAGTGCAGGTTAGTCTCACTTTCCGTTAATTATTCTAACCGGAGACAAGTATGAAGCCACGCATTGTGTATACCCTGGTTACCTTCTCCGCACTGTTCTGGGGGGCAAACTTCGTGCTGGCCGGCCCGGTCCTCGCTGAACTGCCGCCACTGTGGGCCGCGGCCTTGCGCTTCATCCTCGGTGCCCTGTTGATGTTTGTCATCAGCCGGGCCCGCAGTGAAGAACTACTTGCCCCCGCCCGTGCCCATGCCTGGGTCTATCTGCTACTGGGCAGCGTTGGCGTTTGTGCCTTCAATGTGTTGTTTTTCTATGCCATGCGCACTACCTCGGCAGTCAATGCCGCGCTGATCATGGCCACCAACCCGCTGCTGACCATGTTACTTGCTGCAATGCTGTTGGGTGAACGGCCGAATGCACGCCACCTGGCGGGGCTGCCCCTGGCCTTGTTTGGTGTAACGGTGGTGATCAGTGGCGGGCATTTGCAGCGCCTGCTCGGTTTGCACATCAACCGTGGCGATCTGCTGATGCTTGGCGCCAACCTGGCCTGGGCGTTATACAACGTGTTCGTTCGGCGTTACATGCCTAAGCGTTCCTCGCTGACCAATACCACCCTGGTGATGAGTGCGGGCGCCATCCTGTTGACGTTGATTGCCCTGAGCAACAGTAGCATCCCGCATGTACCTGGCCTCAAGGCGATCTCGGCACTGGCAATGATGGCGATCGGCGGCACGGTCCTGGCCTATTTGTTCTGGAACACCGGCATAGCACAACTGGGCGCCGCGCGTACTGCCTTGTTTCTGAACCTGGTACCGGTGTTTGCCATGTTGATCGGTGTCGTGATCGGCGCGATCCCGACACTGCCCCAACTCATCGGCGGGATATTAGTGATCAGCGGAATCAGTTTGAGCATGCTGCCGAAGCGGCAACTGGCGATGAATAGTTAGAAAATGCCATGCCTTTCTCGTTGCTTGTGTGTATCTTGGCATTTGACACCTCTATCTTCGTTAGATTTTGGTGTCCACTATATCGGGGGATGTTCAGGGAGAAGGCTCATATGTGTTAGGAGGAATGCTTGCATACGCTTTATATAACCAATAAAGCATAGGAATACTAATTATTATTGAGGTAATAAATGTACGGCTTATTGCTGCTGCAATTAGTTGCGCTACTTTCTCATTAACGCTCGAACTTTCTGGAGTAGACCACGGCATACTTATTAAAATTTGGCCGACAATTGAATAAATGCCGCTGCACGCTAAAGCCCCAGACACAACAAATGCAAATGGCCTATGAATTTTCTTTCTAAGAATCAACAAAAACATCAATGGCGCTGCAATTGGCCAGATTCTGCCTAACCAAAAGATAGTGTATGCGATGTCGCTTGAATTAACGCCAAATTGCATTTTGATTTGTACCTCCTAACGTTCGCCATAACTGGCAGCAAAAAAGGACGCGACGAAGGAGCGACGCTTTTTGCTGTCCGCGTTGATGGCATTGTTAGGCAACATGTTTGTTCATGATCCTGTCTCTACAATGCGTCGGTTAAGGATCGGCGCCGTCAAGGCCGAGAGTCGTGTCCTCTGCTTACCTTGCTCATCGAAGTTAGAGGGGCTAAGCCACTGTAGAAGGACCTCCTTGATGGCCGGCCATTCCTGGTCAATTACCGCATACCACGCCGTATCGCGGTTTCGTCCCTTAACTATTGTCGCTTGTCGAAAAACGCCCTCGAACGAAAAACCCAGCCGCTGCGCGGCAGTACGAGATGGAGTATTTAGCGCATTGCATTTCCACTCATAGCGCCGATAACCAAGATCGAATGCCCGTGCCATCATGAGATACATGGCTTCGGTCGCCGTGGGAGTACGCTGAAGCATCGGTGAATAGTTGATGTGCCCAACTTCAATGGAGCCACTACTCGGGCTGATTCGCAAATAGCTTGCCACGCCCACTGCCTCTCTTTTTGTGAGATCAACGATGGCGTAAAACAGAGGATCATTTCCGCAGCAATACTGTTCGATCCAAGTGCGAAAATCCGCTAGGGTTTCGAATGGTCCATATGGAAGATAGGTCCAGTTCCTTCCCTCAACGTCCAAGGCATTAGCGCCATACAGGCTTTCGGCATGTCGAGCGTCGAGTGGCTCAAGGCGGCAGAAACGCCCCTCCATAGTTTCACGCCCAGGATGGGGCGGAGACTTCCACTCGTGGACAATCGGGCCAATCGGCTGGTTCATTTGATTCAACTCGTGCCTCATAGATGTGTTGCCTAACGTTTGAAACAAATGGCGGACAAACCGCAGAGCGGGTTGGCCGTCCAGCGCGTAAGCGCGTATTTGGTTGATTTGTTATGCCTTTTCATCTCGGTTCTTAATAAGTGCTCTTATTATAGCTACTGGCAAAAGTACAAGTAGCGTTACAATCATTGTGTAAGAGACTGTAAATATTCTCCTTGGTAAGATTATAGAGTCGGCATTTAAACTAAGAATCTCTATCAACCCTGCACCTGTAGTTAGTAAGTAGAACAGGGTTGATACAAAAATTATTATCAAAAATGCGTAGACTCCTCTTAGAATACCCTTGGCTGTCAACATACCTAACAGCACTACTGGCAGTAAGCTAACAACTCCTCCCAATGCAACAAATCCAATTAATAATTTCTCTGGTTCAGATATCATTTTGATAAGGCATAACATTTGGTTAGGTGGAATTTATTCCACATAACATTCCACTAGATTTTGTTATATCTCTTATTAAATCAGAAGCTTACTTCATTTTATAGCTATTATTGAAATCACGAAAAGCGGAAATATTTCCATATAACATTCCATCACTTATACCAATGAATAAAAATCCCACAACAACACAACAAGTTAGAAGTGTGTAGATATTTGATGAGAATGAAAACGGGACCCTGATTTAATTTTGAGCGTCCGCTTTGGGGCAGAATCATCACCCAAATACTTTAGTATTTCGAGTGTCCGCTTCGGGTCGGAAGCTGCCCTATATTCCAATGTCTCAGAACGGCCAAAAGTAGTCGTTTAACGTATTCAAAACATTAAGATCAGAAGACATCCGAATTGAAAACTAGCTTTAGATGCTGGGCTTATGTCATAAAAGGGTTCTGAACATCAATGTTCAGAACCCTTAATACGAGGATTTAATAGGTTTACTGTTAAGAAATTAATCGTCCGTGTTGAAAACCCTCAGATCCCTCGCAACCTTGATCTTGCCGGTGAAACCATTTGCTTTGATCTCATCGATGATGGAATCGATATTAGGGTCGCTGACCGGTGTCAGGTGTGACAGCACCAGCGTTTTCACGCCAGCTTGAGCAGCGACTACACCTATACGTCCAGGCGTTGTGTGGCGTTTCGCAAATGGCGACATAGGGTTTGGTATATTGTCGAGAATGGAAGTATCGTAAATCAGGTAATCCGCACCACTCGCAAGATTCGCAATATTGTCGCTGGTGGAATGGGTATCACCGGTGTAGACAATACTATGACCTTTGTAATCGATGCGATAAGCAACAGCCGGTGCTTCGAAATGATCGACAGCAACATCCGTGATCTTAAGTACGCTACCATCTGCCGTCGTCGTATCAACGATCACATTGGGCGCGTAACCTGCATTCCAGGTAGACGAAAGATCGTGTGCAGTGTATCCGAAAGTACCGATGATCTGTGGACCACCGTCGACGCCACCCACGAATGTCCGCAGATAATTGAAGTTTCCGGTGTCCTTGGCGAACAACGCATCCATATACTCACTTGTAGACGGAAACCGCGGGGACGCCGCATGAGGAGGCATCACGCCCGGGGGTGACGCCGGATACAAGGCGCCAGCGGCACGTCCTTCCGGACCGAAAACGTCGATTGGCGTTGTGTGGCGTCCACCCGAAAGTTGTCCATCGAAATAGATACCCTTAACTATTCCAGGCACCTCCGATACATGGTCGATATGCATGTGGCTGAGCAGGATCGTATTGACCTGACCAATGTGCGCTCCGCTCATACCAAGACTTTTGAACGTGCCGCTACCTGCATCCATAATTGCATAGGGTTTACCGTCGATGAATATCAGGTAACCAGCGCTCGCACGACCACTACTCTGTATTTGTGGCCCACCTGACCCGAGCACCATAACCGACAGGCTGCCTTCAACATCATCGACAGGAAATTTATGTTTATGTGCCTGCGCAGAAGATGTAAGGGCGACTGCACTCATTGCCAACGTAACAGCAGCCAGTTTTCTCTTTTCACAAAAGAACATGGTAAATCCTCCTCAATTTTGTAATTTATTTTTAGCCTCTTTGCACGAGGGACAACCAGCATAATGCTCAATTTTCAGAAGATCTATAGACAAATTTTCTCTGTTATGTACCGTTCGTCAAAAATAGTTATTTAACGCATGATAACTGCTTGATTTGTGGCGGAGTTTTACCAAATCAGTTAAGTTCACCAGACTAAATTCAATACGGTATTTTCCCCTTTGTGCCCACATCAATGACCGCTGTCAGAAATATAACTTTCGAAACACGACTGGCTGCTTCGAGTCGTTTGTAGACTTTCAAATATTCTGTAACCCACAAAAATATGAGCAACACACACAACAAGCTGACGTGCACATTAGTTATTAGGTTTGGTGAAATGCAGGGTGTACGCAATCCGATTCCCAAAGAATTGTATTTCGCGAAATCCTGCCGCACTGGACAATTGCGTGACTGTGTTGCGTCCCTGAAAGTGTGGATCAAAAATAATTTCCGTCACCGACAAAATCCCACCGGGCTTGAGTGCGGCAAAGAGTTCGTTTAATGCC
Organism: Thiohalomonadales bacterium; assembly: GCA_040235555.1. Taxonomy (GTDB): domain Bacteria; phylum Pseudomonadota; class Gammaproteobacteria; order UBA6429; family Thiohalophilaceae; genus RI-92. The sequence goes on from JBECKZ010000014.1 coordinate 10,468, forward strand.
GCCGCCTGGTTGGGCACCTCTCCCAGCACCGTCACCAACAAGGCGCAATCAAAAGTGTTTTGTGGCAATTTGCCTTCACCGAGGCCCGCCTGCACAAACTCGATATTGCTGACGCCGGTATGCTGCGCCTTATGTCGTGCACGCGCCAGCATGCCGGGCTGAATATCCAGCGCCACCACCTTACCTTGCTCGCCAACGCGTTGTGCCGCCGGTACTGATAGGCGCCCGGGGCCACAGCCGGCATCAAGCACTACCATCCCCGGTTGTAAATTCAGATGCTGCAGGATTACCGCGGCGCGATTGGTTTTGGTGAAAGGATTGTCCAGTTCCACCAACCAGTGTAACCACACCGGGCACGGCAACGATTGTCGGCGGGAACCGAAGCGCCAGATGACACTGATCACACTCATAATCAGGACCAGGCCAAGCAGGGTATGCAGCAGTGTTTTCATCTATAAAACTGCAGAGTCTTATTCAAGCTTTTGTACAAACCAGGTGAATTCACCGCTCGTTGTTACCTCGTTGTTGTTGTCCTGGACATCCACCATGACGGTAATCATGGCACGGCCTTTTTTGTCATACTGCTGCCGGAATGTCTGCATCGCCTCATCCGAAACCGATGGCCGGGCTATGACAGAAGACTGTGCGGGTTTTCTGAACTTTATTTGCGAACTGCGCAGAACGGGGATGACCTTACCCACCAGCTCGGGAAAGAGGTCCTGTAAAATTTTGCCGCTTGCGGTTTCAGCCAGGGCAAATTGTGCGCTGGCATGTAGAGTCGCCAGGTGATTGTGATTGGATGGGATAAAAGGTAATTCAAGCTCGCCGTTTGCCTGCTTGACCACACCTATCTTTTCCACGAAAGGAATTTTCGTTACATCCATCGCTTACCCCCCCTCCCTGACAACATTACAACCAATTATCCTGGCCGCTGCTCAACCGCCTGCTTCAGGCCACGCAGTGTCCCGGGCAGACCTTTACGAATTTGTCCGCCGATGATGCGCCCGAATAGAAATGACAACGGCCCCTCAAACGACACCCGGTGAATTACCCGGGTTGTACTACCATCCGGGAATAACTCGTGTTCAAAGGTCAGGGTACACAGTGGCAACTTCGACTGCACGGTAAAGGCCTTGTTGTTATCGACGTGGACCAGCTGTATCCTGGATTCCGGTCCCCGGGCAGGCTTCAGGGTACCGCTTGTACCCGGACTGAAGGGACCGGACAGACTCGCGGCAGACACATCCGGATCCCAACTGCTCCAGTTGGCCACGTCTTCATAGAGCGTAAACACCTGCTCCGGATTCGAGTTAATCGTGATTTCTTCACTGAAATATGTCACACACACCTCCTTGTTAGACTTCGCTATTGCAGTCGAAAGACTAATCCCTGGTCTCCCTTTCGGATTCCTTTGTTTTGAACCAGCGGTTGGACGCAGGCAGGAACAGCAACACGGTAATCACCGCCTGTAACAGCGTCTGTAGATAGGAAAAATACTTCAACACCGCAATGTGATAATCCGTCGGCGCATGCCCACTCAGCGTCATGATATTACCCAGCACAAAAATCAGCAGCCACAGGTAGCGCGCCCAGTTTTTGCGCTTGTAAATATAATTGAACAGGATCAAATACGGCAGAATAAAGATCGCGGAAAGTACAATCAGGGCCGTGCTCGGCACCGTCTGCGGCTCAAAGTAGACGTAGATGATCGTCGAGCTAATTGCCGCAAGAATGGAAATGATAAAGGTGATCAGCGCGATTTTGATGGTTCCGGGGTGCATGCCCTGCTCCACAGCCAGTAACTGATCTATTGTACGCTGCTACTGTTGTTTATTGAACCGACTGACCAGATAGCCCGTAATAGCAGCGGGCACCACGATCCCGACTAGCATCAGCAGAAAGATGCCGATAAATATGCCAATGATCACACTGGCGATCCCCGCTCCTTCGCCAATACCACTACCCAGGTAACCACCCACTAGCGCGGCCAGAATCGATGCCGGCAGCACACCTGCCGCACCCACGGCCCCGCCAATGCGAATCACTATCTTGCGGTTCGCATCTGACGCCATCCTGGTCAACAGGCTACGGGTTAGGTAGTAAGCACAGACCATCCCGCCGAGATAACCGATTGCTGCCGAAATAAATAAGAGGTTTTTCATTCCTTATCACTCTCCGACCCAAATTGCGAAATGAATTCTTTATTACGCTCATCCGATATATTGGTGATTTTATAAAATGCCTGGTACATCCTAATCAGCGGCAGGGCCTCTTTAAAATTGTTTTTATTAACGGTTTCAATCATTCTGCTACCCACTGTAATTGCATTCTAAACTGGTATCGCTTCGCAGTTCACATCATAGGATACAAAATTCCTCTCAATAAGACCGCATGATCTGGCAGCAGCCCGCCAGGGTTCAATATGCGGTGCGACAAGATGCCTCTCCAGACTTTCTCTGTCTGGCCAGAGTTCTGAGAATCGAATTAATCCAGGGTCAAAAGGGTCTTCCGCAACATCATACGCAATGCAACCATCGTTTTTATAGGTAGCCTCTACCAAAATGCGAAGGTGAGGGAGCAGTTCTTGTATACGATCTTGTGGAAAACGAAGTGTCCCGAAAACAGCAACTTTTGATGTCATGTCCTTATGTACCTGCATTGATGTTGTTATTCGCCTTATGCACCCGGTGAGTTGCGCAGTGCAAGTCAGCGCTCTCTCACCTGTTATGCATTATCATTATTATGCTTGGCTTGCCAGCGTTGAATTAATGGTTCAAACGATTCAGGTTGATGTGTATATAAGAGTGCAGTGTCCGGCAGCCAGGTCCCGTTTTGTGCACTACTCGTCCATAGATGGCCTACGGGCTCAAGCCATTTTGTATTATCCAGCGTCCCTGGCTTTACATTAACGATTTCTTCATTTCTCAGAGGAAGATGAAAAATTCTTGTGCCACAATTTGGACAAAATGCACAGGTTACAGTATTACCATCCTCGGAATTACGGCACCAATAGCTAAGCTCACCAGTCACCTTAAAACCGGTTTTAGGAACTGGCATGGACATACCATAACCGGATGAAGATTGCTTTTGGCACTCGGTACAATGACAGGCGTAAACTGTCAAAGGCATTTCCAGAATTTCGTATACAACGTTTCCGCATTGACATCGTCCTGTCAATGGTAACTTTAATTCCTTGTTACTCATATGCAACCCAAAAATATTTAAAGATAAAATCATCTGAATTTTTTAAGCGTAGAAAAATATAGATCAGATGGATATTGATGTTAACACCTTCATCCTATATACGACATAAAAAGCAATCCGAGCCAGGCAACGATACAGCCAGAGGGGAGCATGTAACTTAATCCTATATACTTAAGCTTGCTTCCTGCTCCGAAGGCATCGATACCAAATGGATTGATCTCGACCTCTCCTTCCAGCGCTTTCCACTTAGACTTAAGATCTTTAATGAACTTGTGGCTAATATGATTTAGCGCTATTGCAACCAGGCAATAAAAGATTCCGAGACAGGCAAAAACAGTCGAAGCTGCAATCTTTTTGTCGAAGTTTGAACCAATAACAAGTCCCCATGACGCAAAAAGAAACCCCTGCGCTGTCATTAGCCACGAAAGTCTAGAATTAACCAATCCATCTTCACGTTTTAAATTACCAATTATTAAGTCTTGTTGTGAAGTCATAAGCTATCGTACCTAGATCGATAATGTCTGCGCTCTTGAATGCTAACGCTCACATAAATGGCGCGACGTAAGGAGCGTCCAGCGACCGAAGGGAGCAGAATTGATGTGATTGTTAGAGCGACTTTGCTGCCTCAAGTGGCAACCTCCCAAACTCATCTTTAATATTGAGTGCCGCACCGTTTTTAAGCAGATAGTTTGCAATCTCTTGAGTACTAGCGCAATGGAGTGGAGTCATGCTCATGTCTCCTTTTATATTGATATCAAGACCTGCCTTTAATAGTAGCTCGATAGAACGGAGGTCACCACGCCTAGCCGCAATATGAAGACAGGTATCATCATCTGGTACGCGGTACGTCAACGGATCTATTGGAGCTAAAGGGTCGTTAGATTCGTAGTTCTGTACGTCCGCAAAAGCCACCCTAAGTTCGTCAAGCTCTATCTGTGTAAGTTGCTGTTGCATTTCTAAGTTCTTTGTTTCTACGCTCTAACGTGTTGGGTAAAAGGCCGAGGGGACGCGCAGCGTCCACGAGGCCCGAGCCCGATAGGGCGACCTCGGCCAGATTGTTAGAGCTTTCTTTGCACATAGTTAATTTAAATTATTTCTATCTCGTCTGGTTTCAAGCAAAACCAACCAATATTTGAATCTTCCGCACCAAACCAAATAGAGCCGTATTTATCTATTTCGACTATTTTCTTTATTGCGCCTTCCACATTTTTTAGTGCATCTACATCCTCTGGAGGTAAATCATGAATTAGCCACTTGGGCATTTTTGGAATTTTTGCCATTGCTCCAACAATAATTATCTTGCCATTTTTATCTATCAATTCCATCTTTATAGAGCTCTAACGATTGCATGAGGGGCGCGAAAAAGCGTAGCTTTTGAGCGTCTCAATGAGCGAAGCGAATAACTCAATGCGCTTGTTAGATTGTATTATTTTGATATACATTTTTTAGACTCTTTATCATCGGGTGATTGAATGATAAACAGCTTTCCACTTATCGGATGAATAAAGAACAACGCATGTATGCCACCATTGTCACACACGATTCGGAAATGCCATACTTTTTCGTTCGCTTTTGCAAAACCGTTTATTTTGGATTGCAGCGTCGCTGTAACTGCAACAGAAATATAAGCGTTCTTTAATATGTCAGGATACCTCCCCAATACTATTTCTTTTGCATCATCTATAGTAATTTTCCATGTTTTGGCATAGTTAGGTATTTGTGTTTTATATTCAGGCACATCAGTGTTAAATGCGATGCGAAGGACTGACTCTTTGTCCTTCGAGCCATAAAAGATTGTTCCATCTTCCCCTGTTATAAATTCAATATCTTTTTCCTTAAGTTGATTCACAATTATTTTATAACGACTTGGATCGCCAATTTTAATGTGCTGGTTATATTTGTTTGGTTCACCACATGAGACACAAAATGTTACAACAATCGTGAACAGTATATATTTCTTCAAAGTTGCTAATTTCATGTTTATGCAATCTAACGATTGAGCCAAGGGGCCGAAAAACTGCGTAGCAGTTTTGAGGTCCCGCCTACGAAGCAGGCAAACTTGGGCGACTTGTTGGGCCAAATCATTTGAGTGTCATCATAATGAATGAATAAACACAAATACCAAATATCATTATTATGCTCGTAGCTAAAGAATACTTTGCGTATGCAGGTGGCAGTGATAGCCTCTTAATTTGCCAGTGCATGACACCTTGATGTATCGCTATGTATAAAATAACACCACCAATAAAATACGTAGGCTTATCGTAAGCAAGAGCTGCCAAAATAATCCATAAAATTAGACCAAATTTTTCGAAATGGCGTCATAGTTTCGACTAAATGCCCCTTCTGCTCTGTTGAAAGTTTCTTAATACCAGCTTCTGCTATAAAGCGACTCACAACAAGGAACCCTATTAATATTACTAGTGCGAATGTAAATTTATTCATTAGTTATTTCCTAAAGCCCAACAGTTATTTAGACGAACGTTCGTAATTTACCGTATTAGGCGGCCGTTCATCTAAATCCCGATAAAACTAAAAATACGAACAGCGATTAAAGTATCGCCAGTTTCTGGCTGAATTGCCAGATGTAATGCATTATTCGCGGTCGTAGCGCTGGCAGAGGGTGTTGAGGCGTGGCGCGATATCGTCATTGAGTTGTTGCCACTCAAAGCGCCAGCGCCAGTTACCTTCAGTGGTGCCGGGGGTATTCATGCGTTCACCCTGTCCCAGACTGATGACATCCTGCATGGGCACTACGGCAAGACAGGCGACGGAAGACCATGCGCTGCGGATCAGCGGCCAGGGCATGTCTTCGTCATTAGTAATTTCAAGATAATCTTTCACCAGCTTTTTTGTATTTGCGTCGAGTTGTTCATACCAGGACAAGGTGGTGTCATTATCGTGGGTGCCGGTGTATACCACGCTATTGAATTCATGGTTGTGCGGCAGATAAGCGTTCTTTGGATTACCGTCGAAGGCGAATTGCAGGATCTTCATGCCGGGCAGATGGAATTTTTCGCGCAGGGCAGTGACTTCATCGGTAATCACGCCGAGGTCTTCAGCCACCAGCGGTAAGGCATGAAAGGTGTTGTACAGGGTCTGCAATAATTTCTTGCCCGGGGCCTTGACCCATTTACCATTGATCGCCGTCTCTTCTTCCGCCTTGATCTCCCAGTAGGCCTCGAAGCCGCGAAAGTGATCCACCCGCACCAGGTCAAACAGTTGCAGTTGCGTGTGCAGCCGCTGTTGCCACCAGTGGAAGTTGTCAGCCTGCATGGCCTTCCAGTCGTATTGCGGATTACCCCAGCGCTGGCCGGTCTCGGAAAAATAATCCGGTGGTACCCCGGCGACGAAGCGTGGTTGACCCTCATTATCCAGCATGAACAGTTCGCGCCGTGCCCAGACATCCACGCTGTCATAGGCAACATAGATGGGCAGGTCACCGAACAACAAGACACCGTGTTCCTTGGCATAGCGCTTGAGGTCTGCCCATTGCTGGAAAAACACGAACTGGCCGAACTGATAAAAACCGATGCGTTGTTGCAATTGCTTGCGTGCCTGCTTCAATGCTGACGGGTCACGATCGCGTAACGGAGCCGGCCACTCACTCCACACCTTGTGGCTCTGCTGTTCGCGCAGACTCATGAACAGCGCGTAGTCGTCGAGCCAGTGGGATTGTTGTTCGCAGAAGATCGCGAACTGTTCGTTCAGGTTACCCGGATTATGCACTGATAACAGGGTCCAGGCCTGTTCCAGACAACGACGGTGCGAGGCGGCATCACACGCGTCCGGCTGATCGTGTAATAAATTGCGATCCTGTAACCAGTCGAGACTCAGCATACTGGTTTCACAGGCATGGGCAGACAAGGCCTGATACGGTGAACCGTCGCTATGGGTCGGACCTAGCGGCAGCATCTGCCAGATACTGATTCCTGCACGGGCCAGGAACTCTACAAAGCGATAGGCATCGTGACAGATCAAACCTTTGGGAAACGGACCCGGTAAGGAAGTGGGATGTAACAGGATCCCAGCGCGCCGGCGCTGGTGCAGGATATGCTGATCCCGTGGAGTCGTCATAGACTGAATTATTACACTCTATTTGTTAGGACAACTCAATAAAACGTCATGCGCACCACAAGGGTAAGCACAATCGTTTTTAATCACGCTGTCAGTGTTCCTGCCCTCGCCGCATCGTCCCCCCCGCACTCGGCTTGCCACCACCATGGGTAAACGAGTGCGACAAATATTCCGGTGCCGGCTCTCCGATCAACATATATAAATGCGAAAGCTGCAAACGATACAGCCGCTCGAAATCATGCACGGACTCCGCTGGATTGTAATCACCGAACCACCAGAACCAGTCGGAGCCCTCGCAGATCGCCAGTTGCGTTTCAATGCGGTCGCGATCACCCGGGCTGAAGCGGCCCGTCGCTAATGCCTTATCTACCGCCTTTTTCGCATCACACAACATGTCCCAGCCCAGGTTCTTGTCATGCGATCCAATCCAGGTGGAGAACGTACCGTAGACCCAACTGCCGGCCACGATCCTGTCTAACTGGCGTGCCTTCTTGTGTTCAGTGAGATAATGCGAATACGTCGTCAGGTTAATGCCTGGATGGGTACTTAATTTTTCGTACAGGGCCTTAAGAAAAAAATAGCCGTTCTCCGGATAATATTCCCAGGCATTTTCACCATCGAGGATGATTGAGACAACCGCATCCGGATCATCGGCGCAAGCGACGGCGATGTTGTCGAGGTGGTGGACTAAATTTGCTACCGCATCATCGGCATGCCAGGTGGCATAGGTAAAGCCAATCAGATCCGAGAGCCCATCATCGCGGAAAAAACAATGAGCATCGCTGTGCGGCGCCAGGTAAGGACGATGTACGCAATGCACCAGGCCACCGTCTTGTTGCTGGTTGAGACTGTTGCGCAAGACAGTCTCGCCACTGGCTATCCATTTGACCCCGTGCTGGGCGAGCAGCTGGATCGTGCGCTCGCTGACACTACCCTCGGAAGGCCAGCAACCGGTTGGCTTGAAACCGAAATAGTCCTGAAACACGGCCATACCTTTATTAATATGCCAGCGCACGCGCTCTTCCCCGCCGGGATAGATCTCGCAACCGGGCAAGGGCGCATCGGGCATGGCCTCGTGCGCACTCTTGATGTCCAGCAACAACGGCATGATCGGATGGGCATAGGGCGTCATGGACAATTCGATCTGACCACGCTGAGCCAGGGCGCGATAGCGTGCGATCACATTGGCACACAACTCGCCGATCACTTTTAATAATTCATTGCGATCCTGCATGCTGAAGCTCATACCTTTATCAATCAGCTTGCGCACACGCAGGTCACTGCGGCGCACGGTTTCACCCATCCAGGCCAGATGAAACCAGACATTCAGATCGACCAGGTACTGATCGTGAAGATACATCACGGTATCCGGATGTTTTTCCAGGAACTTCGCCTGTTCCGCCAGGCGCTCGTATTCAGGGTAGCGCTTGATCAGACGTTCCTCGTTGGCACGCAGACAATGCTTGATCATGTCCAGACGTTGCTGGGGTGAAGTTGGTAAGGCTGGTTGCACCAAGGCCTCGAGCATCGGATCATTGATCGCAGCAGCGTGGGAAAAATAATGGGCAATCTGCCGGTTGTAATCGTCGATCTGTTCGAGCAGGGTCGGCGTGAAATTAACGACAGCCTTCGCCTGTGGACAGGCTTCCAGGTGTGCCGCCATGTCCACGTAATCCTTGATCACATGCAGGTAAGTCCACGGTAACTGGTAAATACCGGTGTGCACATCCTTGTACTGTGGCTGGTGCATATGCCAGTACACCACCACGTTCAGCGGATTAGCGGACATGATGAATTTCCTGATCAAGCATCTCCGGTGTCACCAGGACGATGCCCTTGGGTGATACATAAAACTGTTTCTTGTCTTTTTCCCTGTCCATCCCGATCTCCGTACCGGGTGGGATCACGCAGCCCTTATCGATGATGGCGTTCTTGATTTTGCAATGTTCACTGATGGTCACTTCCGGCAAGGCCACGACTCCGCTGACATCAGCAAAGGATTCCACTGTCACGCTGGAGAACAACAGCGACTTGCGCACCAGCGCCCCGGAAATAATGCAGCCACCGGAAACCATGGAATCGATTGCGCGACCGCGGCGGATTTCGTCATCAAAAATAAACTTGGCTGGCGGCAATTGTTCCTGATAGGTCCAGATCGGCCATTCGCGATCGTAGAGATTGAGTTCGGGGGTCACCCCGACCAGCTCCATGTTGGCCTCCCAAAAGGAATCGATGGTACCGACATCACGCCAGTAGCCCTGTTTGCCGCTTACCGGGTCCCGGAAGGAATAGGCATAGGCGCGATACTTGTTGATGATGGAGGGGATCACATCCTTGCCGAAATCGTGGGAAGAGCTGCGCGAGTCCGCATCCTTGATCAATTGTTCAATCAGAAAATCCTTGTTGAAGATGTAGATACCCATGGAAACCAGGGCCATGTCCGGATTGCCCGGCATTGGCGGGGGATCTGATGGCTTTTCCTGAAAACTTTCGATTCTCCCGTATTGATCCACGCCCATCACCCCAAAGGCACTGGCCTGTTCCAGCGGCACCTCGATACAACCCACCGTGATGTCCGCGGTCTGCTCCACGTGATAGGCAAGCATGGCACCGTAGTCCATTTTATACACATGGTCTCCCGCCAGGATCAGGACATAGTCCGGATCGTGGGTACGGATGATATCGATATTCTGAAAGATGGCATCGGCGGTACCGGCATACCAGGAGGTCTCAATACGCTGTTGCGCGGGCAACAGTTCGACAAACTCGCCAAATTCGCCACGGAACATCCCCCAACCCTGCTGGATGTGCACGATCAGCGAGTGGGCCTTGTACTGGGTCAACACCCCGATGCGGCGGATGCCTGAGTTAATGCAATTGGAAAGTGGAAAATCGATGATACGGAATTTCCCGCCGAATGGCATGGCCGGTTTGGCTCGCCACATCGTCAACTGCTTGAGTCGTGAGCCCCGACCACCGGCCATGATCAGGGCCAGGGTATCGCGGGTAAGCCGACTGACGAAACGGGGCGAGCGGTTATGACTCATCGATTGAACCTTGACAGTGTTAGTAAATTCAAATGCCGTAAAAACTGTTTAGCAAATTGCAAGCCAAAGAATATGTTAGGCAGATTTATTGCTTATTACATTGACGTAACACAAGATGGTGCGGTTTTGACGCCGTTTATGTGACCCTTGTTGGCCAACCAAGTTTCGACATCGCACTATTACACGGCATCCTTTATGCTGAGTATAGTGCTACGCACGAGAATAAGGCATACAATTCAAATATGTTAGCCTGATTTTCGGTCAGCGCGCACCACGGGCCACTCAACGCCAGCCGTAGCAAGGATTTTGCCGCGATTTGCTGTTGCACCGGGAATGCGCACAGTAATTGCAAGGACCTCACTGACGGCACGTATTTCACAACCCGTAACAGAATGCATGCACTAATACGCTCAGACCATGACAACAAAAGGTAAGCCCAGCCAGACGACACCAGTGCTCGATCCTGAATTGCAACGGATCATCGATGCCCGTCACCACGACCCGTTTCAGTACCTGGGCCGACACGAGCAAAACGGTCAGGAAATCGTGCGTGTCTATCGGCCAAACTGCGCCCAGGTCACCCTCAAGGACATCAATGCCCCGCTGCAACGGGTTGCCGGTACCGACTTATTTGAATGGCATGGTCAAGCGGGCCAGTTACCGGCGTATTACCAACTCGAATTCCGCGATCACGACGGCAACACGAAGACCAGTTTCGACCCCTACGTGTTTGCCCCCAGCATTTCAGATTATGACCTGTACCTGTTCGGTGAAGGCCGGCACCTGCATGTGTACAGCGTACTGGGCGCCCACATCATGACAATCGAGGGGGTGCGCGGTGTCCGTTTTGCGACCTGGGCCCCCAATGCGGAACGCGTCAGTGTGATCGGGGATTTCAATCGCTGGGATGGCCGCAGCCACGCTATGCGCTCACTTGGCAGTTCCGGGGTCTGGGAACTCTTCATTCCTGGCCTGGATGCCGACACTATATATAAGTTCGAGATTCGCAACCGCCATAGCGGCCTGGTCAAGCAAAAGGCCGATCCCTATGCCCGGGGCAGTGAACTGCGACCACGCACGGCGTCGGTGGTCAACACCACCGCGTATCACTGGCAAGACGCCGACTGGATTGCGCAACGCGAAGAGCAACACTGGTTACACCACCCCATGAGCATCTACGAGGTGCACCTGGGTTCCTGGCAGAAAGACGAACACGGTCACTTTCTGAATTACCGCGAACTGGCCAAACGCCTGGTGGAGTACGTCACCCGCCTGGGCTTTACTCATATCGAATTGCTGCCGATCACCGAACATCCGCTGGATGATTCCTGGGGTTATCAGACCACGGGTTATTTTGCGCCGACCCGGCGCTACGGCTTGCCCGATGACTTTCGCTGGTTTGTCGATCACTGCCACCAGCACGGTATCGGTGTCCTGCTGGACTGGGTGCCGGCACACTTCCCGCGCGATGAACACGGTCTTGCCTTTTATGATGGTAGCGCCCTCTATGAACACGCCGACCCGCGCCGCGGTGCACACCCGGACTGGGGCACTCTGATATATAACTACGGGCGAAATGAAGTACGCAACTTTCTGATCAGCAGTGCCATTTACTGGCTGAAAGAATTTCACATCGATGGCCTGCGTGTCGACGCGGTGGCGTCCATGCTGTACCTGGATTACTCCCGCGAGGCGCATGACTGGCTGCCCAACATTCACGGCGGCAACGAGAACCTGGAGGCCATCGACTTCTTCCGCGAGCTGAATACCGTAACCCATCGCGAACATCCGGGCACGGTGGTGATGGCAGAAGAGTCCACTGCCTGGCCGGCAGTGACCCGCCCGACCTCGATGGGCGGTCTGGGCTTTTCCATGAAGTGGAACATGGGCTGGATGCATGACACCCTGGTGTACTTTTCCAAGGAGACAGTGCATCGCTCCTATCACCATGATCAGCTGACCTTCGGCCTGCTCTATGCCTTTACCGAGAATTTTATTCTGCCCTTCTCTCACGACGAGGTCGTGCACGGCAAGGCCTCCATGATATATAAGATGCCGGGTGACGAATGGCAACGCTTCGCCAACCTGCGCCTGCTCTATACCTACATGTTTACTTACCCGGGCAAGAAGCTGTTGTTCATGGGTTGTGAGTTCGGCCAGGGCAGTGAATGGAATTTTAATGCACCACTGGACTGGTATGTCCTGGACTATCCCGGACACCAGGGCGTGCAAAAAGCGGTGAGTGATCTTAATCGTCTCTACCGTGAACGCTCAGAGTTATACCGTCACGATTTTGAGTACTCCGGCTTTGAATGGATTGATTGTCATGACTCCCCTCAATCGGTGATCAGTTATCTGCGCAAGGACGGTGATCGCATCCTAGTGGTGGTGCTGAACTTCACCCAGATGC
>JBECKZ010000038.1:0-3621 GCA_040235555.1 Thiohalomonadales bacterium
ATCGCGACCAGGGTCCAGATGAGACCTGCAGCGACCATCATTGGCTTGGATTTACGCACGTGGGTGAATTCCTCGCTAATCACCACGCCGTAGGCAACGACGAAGATTATTAGCGAGATGATGCCAAAACCACTCTCCGTCAGATTGATACTGGACACTTCATTCGCAGTACTGGCCAGCGCCAGACCGGAAAAGCAGAATAAATAGAGTGATGGAAGAAATAACCGAAGCAAATGTTTCATGGGGTTTGTGCTTTCTTTTAGTGGGCTATTAATGCGGACAATCGCGATAGCGCTGAGTAAAGTATCAGACAAAACAGGCGCTTACAAGGAAATCTGACTATTTGTTACAGACTGTCAGGGAATAGCAATTTTTCTAAAGATCGGCTGGCAGGATGCCGAAAACCAAAGTGGTTAGGTATTTTTTTGTCTCGTTTGTGAGACTTCATGATGATTCCTCCCCCTGCGCAGAGATGCGCAAACACACCCTTGCCCTGCTTATGCAGGGCATTTTTTTAGGGTAGCGTAAAAATTTTAAGACAAGCTAATCAAGTTCGGATACTGCGCTCGTCATGCTGAAGACCAGCTGGTCGATGCTGGCGCTGATGCTGGTTATGACATCGGCATGCAGGGGTTGCTGCTGTGCATACTGTTTAAACTGATTCACAACAAGACGCGCGTCTTGCGTAACCTTGATCAGACCAAAAGTTTCCGCAGAACCGGCGAGACTGTGGATAATCAAATACAGTGACTGATAGGTTTCATCACTCCATTGTTGGTGCAGAGATGTCCATTGATTAACGATCGCATCGCGTTTGTCTTCGAGGCTCGCAATGTATGACCGACGAACTTCTGCCAGTTGAGCTTCGATTTCTGCTTGCGATAATTTCATCGGTGATATTTATGGCAAGAGGTTTATCAAGGCAGGATTGTCGAGCAGCTTGTGCGCAAGGATCAGTGACGTGGCGGACCAGACCTGTTTGAAGTTGGAGCGTCTGCCAATCAAACGTCCAGAACGGCCATCATAATATTCCGGCCAGTCTTCGTGCGACAACCTGTTCAGGGCAATATTGAACGCCCGTTCTGCAAGATCACCGCGCCCGGATTTCATGGCCGCGGCAACAAACGGCCATAACAGGGCGGGCCAGTTACCACCGTTTTGATAGGACCAGGGGGCATTCTTGGGATCGCTGCCCGTGATGACCTGCCACTCCAGCCCCTGCATCGTCGGATAGATGATTTTAACCGGCATGGCACCAATCAGGTCATCCCATCGTGTTTCATAAAGCTTCATGATGCGTGAAGACTGGGGTTCAGAGGTAAGTCCGAAAATGATAGAGAGGAAATTGCCCAGGGCAAAAAAGCGAAAATCCATTCGGCTTGCTCCGATATTACCGACCAGGTAACCGCCATCATCCGGCAGCCAATCCGGCACCCAGTCCGGAATGGATTCGGGATAAATATTTAAAATGTTGATACTGTCGAGTCCAAATTCTTCAGTGGTGTAGCGGTGAATTTCATTCAGACGATCAGGATCCAGCCAGTAAAAAATTCGGACGTAATTCAGCAACGCTTTTTCACGGATGAGGGCTGTGTTGATCAAACTTTGTTGACGCTCATCGTTGACTTCGAGCAGGGAATGAATAATGCGCAAAACACCGTAGAACAGCGCCTGGATTTCGATCGGATGACCATAGATCCCCATGCGGCGATCGATCATCGTGCAGGCATCAGGCACTAACAGGGCGGGGCTGACTTCAAAACTGTCCTGTAAACACAGATGGAGAATTTGCTCCATCGTGCTCTGGAAATCCGGTGTTTTTGCCAATGTGGCATCACCTGTGCTTTTTTCATAAATATATAATAGGATTAGCCACCACATCATCGAATCGACCGGTGCAACCCGGCCAATAGCGCGTTCACCGAAATCTGCCTGAACAAATTCCTCTCCATGCTCATCATGAACCACGCGAAAGCTGGCAGGCATGACGCCAGGCTGTATTTCATGGCCGGCGGCCAGACGCTTACGAGTACGCAGTGCGAGTACGGTCTGCAGAAAATTTCTAACGATCTCCGGTCGACCATCGGCGAGGAATACCAGGGCAGATGGCACGAAATCTCGAACAAAACAGTCACTATAGTTTTCTGCCGCAAGGCGGGGGCTCTGCAAGGCGGCGCAGGTACCAATGGCATTGCCATTATGGTACATGATGGATTGTTCCAGAATTTCGTATGCCGCGTTTATGACGAGCATGGTTGATTGATTGACTGTATCCATTAATCTGGCAAGACCTGTGGCTGCAAATCGTGTTAAGGTATCAGTGTAAAGATTATCACTGTACCTCTGCAATTCCTCATGTACAGTGTTCACCTGGCCAAGGTAGACATTCAAAGCTTATGCCAATTTTTTCAGAATTCGTAGTATTTTGATTAAAATCAATGTTCGAGCGACTGATTTTTGCTGAAGTCAGGAAGGTTGAGGCGAAGGAAGTGCGTGGAGTTTCTGTAGTTCATGAATGATCCCAAGGCATTGTACATCGTACTGATCAGTGTGCACGGTCTGATTCGTGGCGAAAATCTGGAATTGGGTCGGGATGCAGATACCGGCGGTCAAACCTTATATGTGGTGGAATTAGCGCGAGCACTGGCAGCCCAGCCTAACGTGGCCAGGGTGGACCTGCTTACACGACGCATTATCGATCCCAAAGTCAGTAATGATTATGCCCAGCCAGAAGAAAAGCTGGGTGACAAGGCATTTCTGATTCGACTGGATTGTGGTCCCAGGCGTTATTTGCGCAAGGAAGTGTTGTGGCCACACCTGCAAGGGTTTATCGATCGGGCTCTCCAGCATGTGCGCAGTGTTGGACGTGTGCCAGACGTGATCCACAGTCACTACGCCGATGCCGGTTATGTCGGGGCACGACTTGCTGGTCTGTTGGGCGTGCCCTTGATCCATACTGGACACTCCCTCGGGCGTGAAAAAGAAAAACAGTTACGCGCCAAGGGCATGAAACAATCCACACTGGAAGAGCAATATAACATCAGCACACGTATCGAAGCTGAAGAGATAGTCCTCGGTACAGCAGACATCGTTGTCGCCAGCACCCAGCAGGAGGTCGAGGAACAATACGCAGAATATGATAATTATCATCCAAAACGTATGCAGGTTATCCCGCCTGGTGTCGATCTGAGTCGATTTCATCCTCCCGGTCTGTATGAGGGCAACGGCGAGATTGCCAGAGATATTGCCAAATTTCTGCATAAACCCAACAAGCCCATAATTCTGGCTTTGTCACGCCCGGACGAACGCAAGAATATCGCAGCCCTCCTGCATGCCTATGGACAATCTTCGAGCCTGCAGGAACTGGCGAACCTGGTAATCATTGCTGGTAACCGCGATGAAATTCGCAGTATGGAAAAAGGTCCGCGCGAGGTCCTGACAGATCTCTTGTTGTTAATTGATAAATATGATCTGTATGGCAATGTCGCGTATCCAAAACACCATAGTGCCGATGATGTGCCGGAGTTATATCGACTTGCCGCCAGGCGCCATGGCGTGTTTATTAACCCGGCACTAACCGAACCGTTTGGTCTGACTCTCATTGAGGCTGCGGCCAGTGGC
>JBECKZ010000109.1:0-4906 GCA_040235555.1 Thiohalomonadales bacterium
CCCGGTTACATCAAAAAGACTTACGGATTGCGATGGAATCAGCGCATGAGCTCGGTATCGCCCTGCCAGGTGCGGCGGGCGCCGCACAGTACCTCAATGCCGTTGTGGGCCAGGGCAAGGGTGATAACGACTCCATTTCCATCCTTGAACTGCAAGAGGCGATCTCGGGTCTAAAGCTAGGCGCGAAATAAAAGTAGAGTTAAAAAGCGTTAGCACCGCATTAACATGAGCAAAACATGATGAGTTGGCATTCCGCCGGCTTGTGGCAAAATAGCGGGCAAGTAGTGAGATGAACAACAATGCATCGGGAGAGGGTTATGTACAAGCAAGGTATTTTTTTGGTTTCAATATTAGTGATGCTGTTTAGTACGAATGTGGCATCGGCGGCCAAGGTTGACGGTGTCGTAGTGCAGGGCAATGGTGACAAGGCACAATTCGAACGGGCCCTGAAGCTTGCCTCGAATATGCACGAAGTCCTGAAAACCACCAAATTTGAGGTGGTGGTCTTTGGTCCGACAGTGAAATTGTTAACGGCATTGAGTAATGAGGAACCGCTCATTCAGAAAGTCCAGGAAGAGGGGATCAAGATCATCGCTTGCGGGCGTTCCCTTAAAACCGATCACGTGAGTAAAGATGATTTGACCCCGGGCATCCCCGTTGTGCCATTTGGCGCGGTTTATATTGTGCAGAAACAGAAAGACGGTTGGCAGTATTTTAAGCCCTAACTATATATATAAGAATGGTATGGCGATAGTGAATGATATATCGCCATTAACCCAGGCCTCCGGAGGCAATTCCGGTTCAGTGTATTCATTGTGGCTGGGAAGCTTCGCCCAGCCGGATACGGAATTCAACCTGAAACTGATTGCTGCAAAGTTCCGGACAGTGGCGTTTGGGTCAGGATTGCGTATGCCTGGGTCAAGGCTGATTCATCACCGACGTTACCAGGGAAGATCACAACCGGCAGGTCCGGGTAACGTGCATGGTCCGATGGGCAGCGCACAACCGAACACCCAGTCAGGATTTGTCCAACGACCCGTGACTGTTTCAATGCCAGGCCGGCGCTCAGTACATCATTGGAGGTAATCCCGCCCTTGCTGATCAAAAAGCCGATGTCCTCTGGCAGTTGGCGGACGAGGTCCATGAGAAATGCCGAAACCTGTTCGCCGAACGCAAGGCGTTGCGCCTGGGTCGGGAATTGCAATTCACTCCTTGAGGTATACAGGGCTACGGTTCTACCTTTGGCGTGGATCATGTCAACTTGCGAAATGATGTTGTCCGCGAGGATTTCCGCGTTTTTAGCGCTCTCTGTGGCGTTGGTAACATTGAGTCTTTCGACTTCAATGAGGAGCGGTACAACATCCGTATGTTTCAGTAAATAAGACAGTTGCGCCGAGGTCTTGGCCACATGCGACCCAACCAGGATGATCCCGGGTTTTTTGTCACGCACGTAATACGCCATGTCCTGCGGCTGGACCGGTTGTGGTGGCAGTTTGGCCAGTGCCGTTAACAGGCTGGCGGCGCTGCGAAACAGAAAGCGTTTGCCTTCGTGTGCGACTGCCTGTAACTGATCAGCAAAGTGATTCAGATCGGCCTGGGTTTCGCAATCGACAACACAACAGACATTGCCGGAAAGATGGCGCAGACGCTCACAACTGTCGCCACGCACATCGCGCAGCAGGAAGCGTTCGACCTGACTGGCCTTGATGCGGCCATGGGTCTTTTCCTCGACGTAGTCCGGCAGATATGCCGTGCTGTAACCGAACACGGAATCCCTGGCGAACTCGGTCTCGTGCACCGGCACCGGTTTACCGTCTACAACCAGGTAGTGCACACTGTCACGCGTGAAGCGACCGGCCTCGAAAAAGGCCGGTACCATGAAATGTGCATCAAACGGTCCCAGCTCTTCAGCGATGATGTCGGTTTCCACCGGGTAATGCCCACGTAGCGTGGAATCGGATCGACTCACGACAATCGGATTGATCACACGGCCACGCTGTTGCAGGGTGTCCAGCGCCTGTTTGAGGTTAATGCAGATATCGCGGGTGACGGTGGCCGCACGCGCAGCATCCATGCCGCGGGTATTGGACAAGATAAAAAACAAGGGCGAGTCATCCTGTAATGCGATGATCAAGGTCTCCACATCCCAGGCCGTCAGCAATAAACAACTGTGGACGGTCTGCGATCCGGTTGGATCATCATCAATCGCAATGATCTTGGTTTCGCTCATGACGATCAGGTACCCGCCAGTTGGTTCACCCGGTTGATAATATCAGTGCTGGACAGGCCATTGAACGCCATGATCTCACCCGGTGAGGCCGTTGTCTCGCCGCGTTTCCAGCACATGACATCACGCCGTGGCGCGCGACTGCGCAACATCACTGGTTCCAGGGATCCGCTGGCTCCGCCGGTAACACCAATCATAATGTCTGCGTCAAACAGCGTAGCAAAATCTGCGTCGCTCATAAATTTGCCATCCGGTTGCGACACCGTATCCCAGGCCACATCGTAGGGACGATACAGGCGTCGCGGATTGGCAACGCTGACGATGCGTACCTTGTAGCCTTGTTGTTCCAGCGTTGCTTTGGCTTCAAACACCGGTAGCAGCACCATGTCGCCCGTGGCGGCAAACACGATCGTGCCTTTGTCGCCTTTCGACGTTTCGTACAAGCTGATGGCACCGTCCTCGATCGCCTGTTTCGCCTGCGCGAGGGTAGTGTATACCGGCAGGGCGCTCTTCGAAGCGACGATAGCGATAGCCTTGTTGAAACTGTTGGTGGCCCATTCATAGGCTACCTGGATCATGTTGGCATCGCAGGGAAACAGTGAATAATAATTGCCTGTGCGCATCATGGCTGCCATGTAGTTTTCGATCTCCGGGCGTTGATGGGTCCAGCCATTACGACCCTGCTCCAGTGCACCAGCGGTGTACATGTTGACAATAGCCGGGGTCTTGCGCCGCAGTTCCGCCATGGCCTGGGCCACGGTTTGTACTATCGGCATACCGTTGATGACGAAACTCTCATAGGATAACCACAAGGCACGCGACCCAAACAGCGCCAGGCCCGCGGCAAATCCGGCACAGGCATCTTCACTCAAGGGTTCATACACCTGACCTTCCGGTCCCTGGTTATACAGGCTGTCCTGCGTTGGATGGCGGATCTGCAATGCCTCGTTAATGTTTTTCATACCGGAGGCTTCATTGCCATCGGCATTGGTGACCACAAAGCGCTTGTCGCGTTTACCCACTTCACCGACCAGCAAACCCATCGCGGTGGAAGGCACGGCCTTTTCGCCAAGCGTGAATTCCTGCTTCGGCAATTCGCCGAGTTCCGGCAGGGCCAGTTCAAATTCGGTGACCACGGTCTTTACTGCAGGACCACCACCGGCACGCCGGAAGTTGTCACGCACCAGTTGCCAGGCACGGGGTGACAGGGCGCGCCGCTGCAGGCCTTCGGCAATGTTGGGTTTGTCGAAGTTATCACCCGGGTACAGGTTATGCGATTTGGCGCCAACCGTGTGGACACCGGCACCCTTGAGTTGCTTGATGATAAAGACAGTGAGTTTGCCATTCATTGCACTGTTAGCCGCGTGTTGCATTTGTTCGAGTACGGCGCGAGTGAATGCCAGGCGGCCTTTGGCTGAGAACAGCGTGCTGTCGACATAGTCGCCGGGTTGATCGGCATCGTCGAACAGTTTGGCATCGACCAGTACAATGTTGTCGAAGCCATGACCCTTCCAGTAAGCGATCATTTCCTCATTGGATTTGATCGAGACCATGGAATGGTGTTCCTGGCTGTAACCGTTCCAGACCAGTACCGGCAGAAAATTCGTGCAGCGGGGATAGGCGGTGTGGAAGTGCATCATGGAGGACAGGACATACGGTTCACCCATGCCGCCGTCGCCCAGGGTAAATGGGAACAGTTTGTCCGGATGCAGATAGGCGCCGGCCATGGCAAAGTGCTGGCCCTGGCCGAGCGGACCCGCAGGCGCCAATAACCCGGGGATGGCGCCGGAGAGATGACCGAGCAGGCCATGGCGTTCCCGGAAGCGAGCCATCATGTCGTCCATGGTGTTGATGCCCATGTCTTCCAGCGAACCATCCAGGAACATGGCACTGTAGAAGCCGGGGGCATGGTGACCCACTTCGGTCACGATATTGGTATGACCGAGCATGACCAGGGCGGCATAGGCATCTGCACTGCTGGCAAAGCCACCGGGATGGCCGGATTCCTTGCTGCTGCAGACCTGTAAGGTCAGGTAGCGTAGGGCATCGGCCGCGAGCTGGGTCTGGTAGATAGCCGTGTCATCGATTTGGTCAATTGCACTCTTGCCGTCGGCAATCACCGCAGTGTGGCCATGGGCAACGAAATCGGGGCTATCCGGGGCGAAATAGCGGATACCCTGGGTAAAGCCGGGTTGGGCGTCTTGTGTCATTGTGCTGGCTGGGCTGCTCATGGCGCGTCTCCTGGAATGCGGTCAATGTCTGGGACTAACCATAGGCAAGCAAGGCGATTTCATAAAGTAAAATAAATTTCGTATAGTGAAATTTTCTGTTAATAGCAAATGTGAGTGTGGTCTAAGTGGCTGAAAAACTTGTTTGAATCCATATTGGGTGTCACAATGAACAATCGTTTTCACTATACGAAATCAATATGCCAGAAAAAAGCACAATCCAGGTCATCGACCGCATGTCCAGTCTGCTGGACGCCGTGGCCCGCTATCCCGAGCCGGTCAGTCTCAAGATCCTCGCGGCCGAGAGTGGGCTGCACAATTCGACGGCGTTTCGCATCCTCAACTCGATGGAGACCAATGGTTTTATCGAACGCGACGCCGGGGGCAAGTACCAGCTGGGGCGCAAATTGCTGCGTCTGGGCAGCCGGGTGCATGCCAAGTCCGATTTGCG
>JBECKZ010000122.1:0-3317 GCA_040235555.1 Thiohalomonadales bacterium
TTGGCTATACCCCAGCGAGTCTACACGGTGAGCCAGTCAGGACATATCGGAA
The DNA here is from genome assembly GCA_040235555.1 of Thiohalomonadales bacterium. Lineage (GTDB taxonomy): Bacteria > Pseudomonadota > Gammaproteobacteria > UBA6429 > Thiohalophilaceae > RI-92. The sequence continues at coordinate 53 of JBECKZ010000122.1, forward strand.
TTGCAAATAGGAGTAATAGCTTAAAAGCTATGCCAGCCGTCCATTGGCTTGCATCAAGATGTAATGAAACTGTCAGGCGTGAAATGGCCGGCCTAATTCCAGGTCATCGAGAATTTCATAATCATTGGTCACACGGTCAGCAGCAATTGGCCGGAAATAACTGTCTGCATACGCCACGTGTACGGGGTGCGTCTTATAATTTTCGATGACATTCTCATGGGCGAAACGCACTAACCAGCAATAGCGATATTTACTCTTGTCATCGGTTGCGCGGCCGATTCGCACATCCAGCACGCCAGGGATACTACTGAGTTGCTGCTTGCCTTTTCGCAACATGATTTGTATGACGGAGGGGTCATTATCGCTGGTATTGTAGACGATGACATGTTCGACATTATTCCAGGTGCCGCACTGGATCATGACTTCCGCTGCTCGCCCTGCACTACGCCACACCTGCATGACGCGTAATACCGTCGCTGTCATCGCTTCATGTAGATTAGATATCATGTCACGGTAGCACGCATTATCCTGTGACACGTTTTTCCTGACCTGTTCCACAGTCAGTTCCGCCAAGGCAGTGAAGTAATTTATCTTGGCGACCCCATGGTCAATCAATTTGTGGTATTGCTGATCGCTCAAGCCGGTTCCACCATGAATCACCAGGGGGACATCCACGCTTTCATAAATGCGTGCAAGTCGACTATAATCCAGACGTGGTTTGCCGTTGCCCGACCCATGTGTCGTACCGATAGAGATTGACAAAAAGTCCACACCGGTACGCTCGGCATAGACCCTGGCCTCGTTTGCCGAGGTCTGCACCGACTGGTCATCATCGCCATTTTCAGACTTGATGCCAGCGACATAGCCCAGTTCACCTTCGACAGCTATACCACAACTGTGTGCCAGTTCTACTGCCTTGCGGGTTTGTTCAATATTTTTCGGCAACTCTGCGTTGGCACCGTCATACATCACGCTGTTACAACCCAGGCGGATGGCAGATTGAATTGATTCCAGGTTGCTGCAATGGTCCATGTGGATGGCGATCGGCACACTGGCCCGTTTCGCTGCCTGTACCACAGCGGGCATTAATATCTCCACATCAAACATGTCAAAATGTGGTTCCACGATATTCAGTATTGCGGGAGAGCGTGCCTGTTCCGCCGCGGCGATCACGGCACGCAAAAAATCCAGGTTCACGATTTCAAATGCACCTACTGCATAGTGATTGTCATGGGCGTGATTTAACAAATCTTTCATATTGACCAACGCCATCGCAATACCCTTATTCTGGAAATGAACATGAATGTTGTCGGCGGTCAGCCGGACTAAATCTGACTGCACCAGTAGACAGCATACAGAATGCAGTCGTTTTGTTATAAATTAAAATTGGCTTTTTATATGCTAACCATAGATAACTATTGATACGCACCGGCCTCCTTCCTCCCGGCGACCAGTTTGCCTGAATAGGCCCCCCAGCTTTCATATATATAAGTATCGCTACCCCCCACCACGGCTTACTGCAGGGTTTTTTATCCAATTTGACTGTAAGTATTCCGGCTACACCGCGACTAAACCGGTAGCAGAACCCCGCGTCCGGACCAGGATCTTTGGTTAACACACTGAAATCCTGCGGTTTAACGGTTTCTGCCCACAAAACCCATACCTTATGCGCATCCTTTGTCGTTTTGGATATGCACAGGGAATCGCAAGGGGACGGTGAATTATGAAACTTAATATATGGAGTGATATCACATGAAACAGCCTAACAAACGACTCAAACCAGCCGCATTGGCCATCGGTGCCACCTTCGCTGCCACCGTCGCAGCCAGCAGTTTTGCAGCTACCGCTACCTCGAGCAACAATCCGTTTGCCATGCAGGATATACACAGCAGCTATACACAGCTGGCCGAAAAAGCCAAGGACGGTAAATGCGGCGAAGGCAAATGTGGTGCCGATAAGCTAAAGGCCCAGAAAAAGGCCAATGACGGTAAATGTGGCGGTAACAAGGCCGAGGTGAAGACCAAACCTAAAACCGGCGAAGGCAAGTGCGGTGGGACCAAGTAAACACTCAATACCACTGCGCACCAACTAGTTATATATGTAACGTAAGCTTGCAGCGAGGTGGCGTCACCTCGCTGCAATGCGCTTTTTATTTACTGCAACACCGTTTCCTCCCCTGATTACTGATCTTGTCCGCCCTGTGCCACTGCGTTTTACGCGCTGGCTTTAAGTCATGCTGTCTGCGTTAGCGTGACTTTGTAAGTTTTGGCAAGTAAGTGCGACTAAAACAAAACTCACTTGATATACACCAAGGATTCACAATGAATACGATACTAACTCTTTGGCGCACTGCCATATCCAAATTGAACCTTATTCACCCTTATATTTCCACTGTCGGACTACGCCTGTTACTGGCCTATGAGTTCTGGGATTCCGGTGTCATGAAATATACCGGTGCCAACTGGTTTGCCGACATCAAGGATGCATTTCCTTTTCCATTTAATGTCATCCCCGTGGATATTAGCTGGCAACTGGCGACCTGGTCAGAGCTGCTAGGCGCCGTTGCCCTGGTCATCGGATTGGGCACACGCTTCTTCAGCCTGTCCCTGATCATTGTGACGATCGTGGCCTGGGCGGCGGTACATGCCGGCAATGGCTATAACGTCAGTAATAATGGCTGGAAACTGCCACTGATCTACCTGGTGATGTTTGTACCCCTGTTAATGGGCGGTGCCGGCAAGTTAAGTCTGGACTACTGGCTGTCATCCCGTTTTGCCCGTAATAACTGATAGCATGCGAGATTCCGGTCGGCGTGTGCTAACCATTATGCCCATGACTGCGTGGTGGATAGCACATGTGCCGGGATCCACTGGCAAGCCCAAGCCTGCCACTGCGGCATCACCATCTTGTGGTATGCTTGTATTACTGGACACCGCCACTAACTGCTATAAGACAAATAAATACAAAACAATGGACTCGACCAGGAACAACATGGACCCGGCGCAATGGCTTGATGATCACGGGGATTATTTATTTCGTTTTGCGATGAAACAGCTGCGTGATAGCGCGCTGGCTGAAGACGCGGTTCAGGAAACACTGCTTGCCGCACTGCAAGCCATGGATAAATTCTCCGGCGAATCCAGCCAACGCACCTGGCTGACCGGTATCCTGAAACACAAAATTGTCGACATCATCCGCAAACAATCACGCCTGGTCACACAGGCCAATGACGAAATGGAGATAAACGATCGCGCTGCACAACCGG
>JBECKZ010000212.1:0-12518 GCA_040235555.1 Thiohalomonadales bacterium
GCCCTGTTCAGATTGCGAATCGGAATAAATTCGATGTACTTGGTCTGCTGAAAAGCGCTTATGGCCGGATTGTGTGCCTGTACATTGGCGATACCGACTTTATATTGGTCGGCATACTTGCCGGTAAAGGTAAAGGCGAATCCGAGTACAATCAGCACGGGCATAATGATATTCCAGCTGACCGAAGAGCGATCGCGCATAAACTCCTTGTTACGAGTGGAAAGTAAGGCCAGAAAGCGCTGCATGAACATGACGGTCTCCTATGACCTGAGGGATTTGCCGGTCAATTCCAGAAACAGATCATCAAGATTCCGTGATCGGATCTGCAGGCCGGACAGAGAGATATTTCTGGATAGCAGCGCCTTGATGGTTTGGTTGACATTATTCGTGGTAATTTCAATGATGGAATTATGTCTGTGTACCGGAAAAGGGAGTTCCGTACTTTCCAAGATGGCTTCTGCCGGGATTTGTATGATGACATCATGGAAATGCGCATTCAGTAAATTCTTGGGACTACCCTGGGCGATGATTTTGCCGTGGTCCATGATGGCGATCTCGTCGCACAGCACGTAAGCCTCATCCATGTAGTGTGTGGTAAGTAAAATCGTTTTGCCTTCGGCCTTGATGGTTTCAATCAAATCCCAGAAATTGCGCCGTGCCTGCGGGTCCAGTCCGGTGGTGGGTTCATCCAGGAATAACAAATCCGGGTCATTGACCAGGGCAATCGCCAGCAACAAACGCTGGCGTTGACCACCGGAGAGCTGACGGTTGTCCCGATCCAGAAACTCCTGCAGGTGACAGCGCTGGATGATGAAATTCAGGTCAGCGTTTTTTGGATAGAGCCGGGCAAACATGGTCAGGGTTTCGCGCACCGTGATGAAATCCTGTAGTGCGGTGGACTGGAACATGATGCCGGTTTCGTTGCGGAAGCGTTTCCCGAGCGTTTCGCCTTTATACAAGATCTCTCCAGCGGTAGCCGTGTGTATACCCTCGAGAATCTCCACAGTGGTGGTCTTGCCGGCTCCGTTCGGCCCCAGTAACCCAAAGCAGGTTCCAGCTTGTAGTGTGAAACTGACGCCATTGACCGCCTGAACCTGAGCATAGTGTTTTACCAGGTTCCTGACTTCGAGAAGTGGGGTTTTCAATCCATATGCTCCCGTGTTGTCGGCAACATGATACCTGAAACCGGATTGGCGTATACCAGCCGGGGGTGGCGAGAGTGAAAGTAGGAGAAATGGGCACACCTTAAGATATGCCATTGGAATAGTGGCGACGACCCCGCGCGCTTGTTACGGGGTCGTCGCAGAAATATTAGAATTTATTTATTCTGCCACTTTAACCTGGGTTGCCTGGGGACCTTTAGGGCCGTTTTCAATTTCAAATTCTACGGTTTGACCTTCTTTGAGGCTGCGAAATCCACCGCCCTGAATAGCACTAAAGTGCACAAAGACATCCTTGCCACCGTCGGCGGGAGTGATAAATCCAAAACCTTTGGATTCATTGAACCATTTCACGGTACCAGTACTCATGTAAAAGACCTCGTGTTACAAATTGATAACAAAATCGATTGCTGGATTGAAGGTGAACTGACATCTTGCCTGCGTGACTGTCGGTTGTGCCTTTACCCGGACTATGCTGAGTCTAACCGAATTGTTACCCAAAGTAATACCGGAACTGCTCCCAAATTAATGATTTGACGTTTAAACGCCACAGGCACAACTGCCTAGGGCGGGTTGTGTCTGGACTATGGTGGCGATGGCTATCAGTTGCACTTACGAATATAGAATGTCAATTCACCATCCCAGTCCATATATTGCATCAGGACCAGACCAGTGTGACGACACAGCGATTCCATATTGTCGACGGCATCGTTGTTGGTATCGGTAGTGGTCAGTTTGAGAACCTGGCCTGTTTCCATATCCTGCATGGCGCAAAGGGCGCGCAGGGCTGGTTGGGGTGGATTCAGAAAGCGTGTATCAAGTTCCTTGGCAACAGTAAACATGGTTGATCTCCAGGCTATTAGTCTGTGACCATCATAATGGCTGTTGCTGAATTGAGGCTGAAACCAATCTGAATCCCGGCTGAATTCAAAATCGGCAAGGGTGTGGGGCATAGGTGGCCGAGTCGTTAGCCTTGTCGTTGCGTTTTTAGGCGGTATTGATACACCAGCAGTGCCATCAAGGTGATAGCGGCAAAACCGACACCGGCTAGAAACGTGGCGCGCGGGCCATATAGATCCCACAACCAGCCGGCAAAGACACTGGCAATCAGGATCGCAAGGCCAGTGGCCAGGCCGAACATGCCAAACGCGGTACCACGCATGTCTGCGCTCGCCGTGTCTGCTACCAGGGCAGAAAATAAACCCTGAGTGAAACCCATGTGGATACCCCAGAGGCTGGCACCGATGATCACCCAGCTCATATGGGTGGCGAAGGCAAGCAGGAAGTCGGCGCTGATCAAAAATACCAGTCCGACACACAACAAGCTGATGCGGCCAACACGATCGGAAAGGTGGCCAGCAGGGTAGGCCGTCAGTGCATAAAACAGACTCATGATTAGCAGTATGCCCGGGACCCAGTGCGGTGCCAGCCCGAGTTTTTCGGCGCGCAATAACAAAAAGGCCTCACTGAAGCGGGCCAGGGTAAATACCACACCAATGGCCAGGACCAGCCAGAACTGTTTGGGCAGGCGCTGGACTTCCCTGAACAGCAGGCGCCGTGTCTCCTGCGTCGGTTGCAGTCGTGCTGGTTCGCGTACAAACAAAACCAAAATAGTGACAGAGATGAAGCCAGGGATTAATGCCAGCCAGAACACACTGCGGTAGGCGTTATTCAGGGCGAACATCAATACGATGCCCAACAGCGGACCGATAAATGCGCCGAGTGAATCCAGGGTTTGACGCAGACCGTAAGCAGCACCGCGTATGGCCGCGGGTGTCAGGTCTGCAATCAAGGCATCACGTGGTGCCCCACGTAAACCCTTGCCGATACGATCCGACACGCGGGCGGTGATTACCAGTTCGACTCCATGGGCCAGGGCAAATAGTGGCTTGGATAAGGTACCTAACAGGTAACCGGCCACGATCAAGGGTTTGCGCTGGCGCAGGCGATCACTCAGGGCGCCGGAAAACACCCGCACGATTAGCGCAACGGCTTCGCCCAGGCCTTCAATAAATCCCACCATCGCCACATTAGCGCCGATCACCGTGACCAGGAATACCGGTAACAGACCATGAATGATCTCCGAGGAAATATCCATGAACAGGCTGACCAGGCCCAGGGCCCAGACCCCGCGGGGAACGGCTGGCTTTGTAGGTGAAGTATTCATGATGTAATGCAATGCCCTTTATTGCCGGATGAGGAAGCACTGGTGGATTTTCGAGTTGCGTTCGAAATCCTTGGGGATGGTCTGGCGGCTGATGTCTTTGATTTCGAGTTCAGCCAGTGCCACGCTGTCCAGCTTAAAACTGCGCAGGTTATTGGAGAAGATTAGCAGACCCCCCGGCGCCAGCCGTTGCAGCGCCTGCCGGATCAGCATGACGTGATCGCGTTGCACGTCGAAGGTTTGTTCCATGCGTTTGGAGGTGGAAAAACTGGGCGGGTCAAGAAAGATCAAATTATAGCGTTGACGTTGCGGCGCTTGTGCCAACCACTGCAGGCAGTCTTCCTGGATAAACTGGTGATGTTTACCGCCGAAGCCGTTGAGGTGCATGTTGCGTTGCGCCCACTCAAGATAGGTATTGGACATGTCCACTGTTGTAGTAGAACGGGCACCGCCACGCGCGGCATAGACCGATGCGGTGCCGGTGTAGGCAAACAGGTTGAGAAAATCCTTGCCCGCGGCATGTTCGCTGATGAGCCTGCGAATGGGACGATGATCCAGGAACAGGCCGGTGTCCAGGTAGTCCTGAAAGTTGACTAAAAAACGACAACCGTATTCTTCGATCTCATGAAAGTGTTTACTCTCACCGAGTTTTTCATACTGGGCCTTGCCTTTTTGTTGCTTGCGCAGCTTGAAGTACAGATGTGACTCATCCACTTGCAACTCCTCAGCGATCACGCCCATGGCTTCCTTGAGTCGAAAGCGTGCCTTTTCGGCATCTACGCTTTTCGGTGCCTGATATTCCTGCACGTGGACCCAGCGTTCTGCGCCTTCGTAGACATCGATGATCACGGCATACTCCGGCATGTCGGCGTCATATAGTCGATAGGCGTGTATGTCTTCCTGCTTGCGCCAGCGTTGCAGATTTTTCTCATTTTTGCGCAGGCGATTGGCAAACATCGTGGCACCCTCACTGCGCTTATCCGCTGGTAGTCCGCGTGGGGCCTGGGCAGTGACGAAGCAGGCCTCAGGTGTCACTTTGTAGTGGATCAATTTGCAGGCAATAGGGCCATTATATAAAGCATGCTGGCGAGTACTGCGGATGCCAATGTGCCGCGCCAGTTCCGGATTGCCGGTGAAAACAGCAACCTGCCAGTGCAAAAAGCGGGACTTTAACACCTCCCCCAGTTGCGCATACAAGGCCGGCAGATCACTGTCTGCGCCCAGGCGTTCACCATAAGGAGGATTGACAACAATAAGACCCTGCTCGTCTTCATCCTGCGGCGCACAATCCTGCAAAAGCTGTTGCGCGATGTGTACGTGATCCTGCAACCCGGCGATACGTACATTCTGTTGGGCAATGCGCACCGATGACGGGTCCTGATCGTAGCCACGAATCGGCGGCATGTTTTTGCGTCCTGTTTCAGCCCGGGACTTGGCCTCTGTCAGTTCTGTTGCCCATGCTGTGCGATCGTGTTGCAGCCAATTGAGAAAGCCAAATTGTTGCTGCAACAAACCCGGTGCGATGTCACCAGCGATCAGTGCTGCTTCGATGGGTAAGGTACCGGAGCCACACATAGGGTCGATGAACGTGCTACCAGTTCGGGCAAAGGTCGGCCAGTTAGCGCGCAATAAAATCGCTGCAGCCAGATTTTCTTTTAACGGTGCAGCACCTGCACGGGCACGATAGCCGCGGCGATGCAGGGATCCACCGGACAGATCCAGATAGAGTGTGGCCTGGTTACGATATAAATAGATATTGACGCGGATGTCGGGTTGCTCGGTATCCACAGAGGGTCGTTCGCCGGTTTCGCTACGAAACTGATCGACGATCGCGTCCTTGGCTTTCAGGGCAGCAAACTGGCTGTGGGTGAGGTTGGAACTGGACAGGTTCAGATCAATGGCAAAGGTCTGGTCCGTGGTGAAGTGTTGCGACCACTGGATACTTTGTACACCCGCATACAAGGCTTCCGCCGAGTCTGCGGCAAACGTTGCCAGTTGTAACAACACCCGGTTGGCGACCCGCGACCATAAACATACCCGATAAGCCTCGGCCAGACTGGCCTGAAACGTCACCCCACCCCGGGTATCACGCGCACTAATACCGAGCTGGCGAATTTCCTCGGCAAGCAGGGCTTCCAGATTTTTGGGTGCAGTGGCAAATAAAGAAAATGACATGTCTGACTACCTGGTCACGAAGGCGCTGATCCTACGCATTTGCTAACAAGATAGAAAGGTTTGATATGCTTGCGACAATCAGGGCTCGGTAGTGTTCAGGTAACGCCGGGCTCTTCAGGTTCGCCACTGCTTGTATCGAGTTCGCCCTGGTTGGCATTGAGCAGGATGACTTCAATCTCTTCAATAATCTCTTCCTGACGCAGGCTTCGGCGCTGTCTTCCCAGTTCCACACTACGTTCATCCAGGTGGCGGATAGCACCTTGCAGGTGAGCGACTCGGTATTCGTTCTCTGCCAGCAACGAAGCGCTGAGTGCGCTGTAGAGATGGGCAAACAGATACTGCTGGATCAAATCACTCAGGAACTGCTGTGGTGCCAGGTATAGATGGGGAGGAAACGGCGCTGGCCTGTGGTCGGCCTGTCGTTGCTGAAACGGTGGTAACAGGGTTTGGGTGACGATACCGCGAGTGAGCTGATCATGGCGCACGACCGTGCAGGGACTGGTCCCGTTTTGAGCCTGGATCGTTTCGATCTGTGTAACCAGTTGATTGAGCACATGACTGATTTCTTCCTGGGCACTGGCGCCATCCAACAGCATGGTTTGTGGTGAGGGTGAATCAAAGGTGGTGGCAAATTTACGGCCGATGGCGATGGTCAATGCTGTGCTGTCCGGGTCTGCCTGCAGCAGCTTGCGATAGTGTTGCTGCAACTGGTGATTAAAACTGCCGGAAAATCCCCGTTCGGCGCCAATCAGGATGTACAGGTGAGACTGTGTGTCTACCTGTAGCGTAAATGGGTGATAGTCCGTAAAGTCAGTAGCAATGGTATCGATGTCATTCACGATGACATGCTGACTATCAAGTACCTTCTCAAGCTTGCGACTCTCGATGATGGCGAGATTCTTCATGGCATTCATGATCTCGCGGATGTCGCTGAGTGTTTCCAGGTGATGAATGACTTCGCGCAGGCGTGTCATGTTGCTGAATCCACCTTGTGCTTCTGCCACAGGGTAAGGCCATTGACCCATTCGCTACGCGGTGAATCCAGTGTCAGTGTGGTCGTTGTCAACCATTGCGACAATGACTGGAGTGTTTTATTCACCGCGTCCGGATCGATGTTATCAAACAGACGTTCGTTAAAGGCGACCAGCCAGGCCAGGTGATAGCGAATAGGTAAAGGGCTGAGACGATCCTGTTTGAGGATCTCGCGCAGGACCCGGCCACGGGCAATGGCGAGCTCCATCGATGCCTCGATGCGTGCACCGAAGCGGGTAAATACCTCGAGTTCAAGAAATTGCAGGTAGTCGAGCTTCATGCGTCCGGCTTCGGCCTTGATGCGTGGATGTTGGGCGGCACCGCCGATGCGTGAGACGGAACGACCAATGTCGATGGCTGGGCGAAAACCAGCACTGAACAATTCCTGATCTAGATAGATCTGACCATCGGTGATCGAAATGAGGTTGGTCGGGATATAGGCTGCAATCTCGCCCTGCTTGGTTTCCACAATAGGCAAGGCTGTCATGCTGCCACCACCTTGCGCCGTATTCAGACAGGTGGAACGTTCCAGCAGACGGGCGTGGATCGAAAAGATATCACCGGGATAAGCCTCGCGCCCCGGTGGTCGCCGTAACAACAAGGACAATTCACGATAGGTATTGGCGTGGGTGGAGAGATCGTCATAGATGACCAGCGTATGCTGACCGCGTGCCATCCAGTATTCGGCGATGGCACAACCGGCAAAGGGTGCCAGGTGCACCAGGCCGGGTAAGGCATTGGCCTCGGCAACCACCACGGTGGTGTAATCCAGAGCACCAAACTTTTCGAGCAAGTCGATGGTGCTGACGACCGTGGTACGCTTCTGGCCGATCAAGACGTAAATGCATTTTACATTTTGATCACGCTGGCTGATCACACTATCCAGTGCCAGGGAACTGCGTCCGAGGCCTTCATCACCGATGATCAACTGGCGTTGTCCGCGACCGATAGGGATCAGGGTATCGATGATCTTGCTGCCGGTGTACAAGGGTTCGTTCACATAGTCGCGTGCAATGATCGGCGGAGATGGCGCATACAAATCCTGCAGACTGATATTGTCTGGCAGATCATGTCCATCCAGCGGGTTACCAAGGGGATCGATCACCCTTCCCAGCAATTCCTGGCCGGCAGGAATACGTAAGGGGGCGTGGGTTAAATACGCCGTTGCACCGGCGGTGAGACGATCGCTTTCTTCCAGCAATACTGCGCCAATGCGTTCGGGGCTGAGATCAAACACCTGCGCGCGACTGCCGTCAGCCAGTATCAACACATCATCCATGGCGGCAGAAGGCAAGCCACTGATCCAGGCAATGCCGTCGCCCACCGACAGCACATTGCCGATCTCGCGAATGCGCAGTCCCGGCTGGTAGCGATCCAGCCAGGTCTGTTGCCGGGCCAGGAGATTATTCATGGGATGCCGGTAATGGAGAATGGTGTTCGAATTCCACGAAGGCCTGCAGTTCGTCCTGCAGGTTCGCCTGCAATAACCAGGGGCCTAGGTGGATACGGATACCGGCGAGCAAACTGTTGTCCTGCTCAAACTGGCAGCTTATCTCATGCCCGCTGATTGATTGTAATGCCTGTTGTAATTGGCTACGTTGGACCTCTGGCAGGGAAAAGGCTGTTTGAATTTGCGCGGTGAGTTCGTGTGCGTTGAGCGCCTGGCCCAGGCGTTTGCGTTGTTCATCTTGTAATGCTGACAGTTGTTCGATCAGGCGATTGACCAGGCGTGATTCGAGTTCGGCACTGGCCAGCTCGCCAAGCAGTTTGCTGGTGAAACGCATGCTGTTTTGCAGGGCCTGTTGTTCATAGCGTCGTTGCAGTTCCTGTTCCTGTTGGGCGGCGATTACTTTTGCCTTTTCCTTTTCTTGATCTAATGCATCGTGTAATTGTGCTTGCAGTTGCTGACGTTCCTGCTCAATCGCATCATGCAAATGTTCACGTGCTTCCAGTTTTTCCCGTTCCCAGTCCTCCAGCCGATGCTCATATTGTGTCTTGAGTGCCTGTGCCTCCTGATCCTTGTTGCTGGCTTCCTGCATACTTTGTTCAATACTGGTACGACGTTTGACAATCGAATCCATCACTGGCTTGTACAGGAACCTTTTCAGGATCCAGACCAGGATCAGGAAATTGATGATTTCCAGGATAAAAGTGGACCAGTTTACTTCCACGTAAAGGCTCCTCTTCGCTGATTTCGTGCCATCGTGTTACTTCAGGATGTAGGTGAGCAATGGATTGTTAAACAACACGATGAGCACAATGACCAGCACGTAGATGGCCAGCGATTCAATCATGGCCAGACCGATAAACAACGTGCGCATGATAGAACGCTCACTCTCCGGCTGACGCGCCAGGGCATCGAGTGCGCTGCTGATGGCGCGACCCATGGCGAGTGCCGGCAGCAGGACACCGATAGCGATGGCAAACACCGCGGCCACGGTGGAGGCAATGACTAACCAGTTCATATCACTCATGAGGACTCCTTTTCTGACTCGGTTAATTTTTCTTGGTGTGACTGGATACCACCGGCGACATAGATCAACGCCAGCATGCCGAAGATATAGGACTGCACCAGGGCTTCGACGATGTGCAGCATCAGGATTGGGATCGGGACCAGGAAGCCGGCAACCATCAATATCAACAGCGCCGCCATTTCCAGGCTCATCATATTGCCGAACAGGCGCACCGCTAGGGCTACGGTACGGGTGATCTCGCTGATGATGTGAAACGGCAACATGATCGGGTTGGGGCTGAGGTAATGTTGCAGGTAATGTTTTAAACCCACGCTGCGTATGCCGAACCAGTGAACCGACAGAAACACCAGGATTGCCAGGGCACTGGTGGTAGAGAGGTCCCGGGTCGGCGAAATCAGACCGGGAATCAGCCCCATCAGATTGGCGATGACCAGGAAGATCCACAAACCGCCGATAAAGGGTAGCATGCTGCGTTCATAGCCTGGCGCCACCGCCCGGATCGCTGCCTCCTGGGCGGCAACGATACCTTCCACCACAGTCTGAACATTGCCGGGGGAGAGTGCCAGGCGCCGTGTGATCATGAAAATCACAATAGTGACCGCGACAATAATGCCCCAAGTGATGACCACCGGCTCGGTAATCATCAGAGGTCCAATCTGTGTGACGACCTGACTTTTAATCGCGCTTGTTGTCACTATTACTCCTCAAGAACAGATATACATTGATGACACCAAGGACAATTCCCAGTAACAGGCATGGCAGGATCCAGCGCGCCGAGTAGTGGCCACCACGCACATCCAGCCAGTGGCCAAGATAGGCGCCTGCCACCATCGGAACGATAAACAGCAAACCAACCGTCCCCAGGTAAATCGTTTCCGACAACAGACTGCCGCGCTCGCGTTTTGCCTTCTTGATACGGCGCGCCTGGCGCTGGATATTCTTTTTTAACTCCTGTTGCGGATCCATAACCCTATCCCAAATCAGACACTCCCTATCTCACGGCGCAGCAACCACATCTGCTTTAACAAATCTTCTTCCATATGGCGCAGACTTTGTTTGATCGCGGACAATTTTGTCTCCTCTGCCAGTAATTCTTCAGTAAGGGTATGACTAATGCGATCGTAGTCTGCATCCAGAAAATATCGGCGAGTGACAATGGTCAGGATATTATCGTGAAAATAGGTAAGGCCGCCGGGCAAGGCGAGATAGGTCCAGCCAATTTCACGTCGGCGAAATCGTGCCAGGCCAAAGACTAGTGAGGTCATCATGCGCGTGTGCTGCGCCAGTATGCCGAAACTGCCGGAAATGTCTTCACCGACGAACGAGATCGTGTCATCGAACTGTTGCTGGTGTTGATAATCGCGTAATTGCAGGGAGAAGACATTCATGATGATGGTGTCTCCTGCATGGCGCCACGCATGTAACATTGCGCCTCATCGAGGTGATCAAACTGGCCGGTCAGGAAGCCATCCACATCACGTAAGGTGTCCTTCAGGGCCACCGAGACGCCGGCAATCCCGCTGTGGCCCGCCACCACCCAGAAGGGTTGAGTCAGGTATTTTTGCAGGCGTCGGGCCCGTAACACGATTTGTCGATCCTTGGCCGAGAGTTCCTCGATCCCAAGCATGGTGATGATATCTTCCAGCTCGGTATAGCGTGCCAGGTGTTCGCGAACGCCTTCGGCCAGGCTATAGTGACGTTCGCCAAGCATGTGGCGGTCCATGAGTTTGCTGCCCGAGTGCAGGGGGTCCACCGCCGGGTAGATACCCTTGCTGGCCTGATTGCGTGACAGGATCACCGTGGTGTCGAGGTGACTGAGGATCGTGCTGACTGCCGGGTCAGTCATGTCGTCAGCCGGCACATACACCGCCTGCACCGAGGTGATGGCACCCGCGCGGGTAGTGAGGATACGTTCCTGCAGTTCGGCTACTTCGGTAATCAGGGTGGGTTGGTAACCGACCGTCGCCGGCATCCGCCCCAGCAGGCTGGAGATCTCGCTGCCGGCCTGGACAAATCGGAACACGTTATCCATAACGAACAGGACTTCCTTGTGCAAGGTGTCGCGCAGGTACTCGGCATAGGTCAGGGCCGACAGGCCCACCCGAAAACGCACCCCGGGCGATTCGTCCATCTGGCCGAATACCATCGTGGTCTGTGGCATGACCCCGGCCTTTTCCATCTCGTGCCAGACTTCATGGGCCTCGCGGATACGTTCGCCGACTCCGGCAAAGACCGAAACGCCGGCATGTAAGTGAGCAATCGCATGCATGAATTCCATCACCAGCACGGTCTTGCCCACGCCGGCCCCGCCGAACAGGCCGGTCTTGCCACCCTTGACGAAGGGGCATAACAGGTCAATGACCTTGATCCCGGTCTGGAGGATCTCGCTGACGGCAACGCTGTCGTTCAGGGCGGTGGGACTGCCGTGGATATTGCGGGTTTCCGCTGTGCTCAGGGGAGGGTTGCCATCCAGGGGTTCGCCAAAGGCATTCAGGACCCGGCCCAGACAGGTTTCTGAGACCGGGACCCGGGTGGGACCACCGGTATCGAATACGGTCATCCCGCGTTGCAGGCCACTGGTGTAATGCAGGGTAATGGCGCGGACATGGCGGTTATCCAGGTGCTGATGGACTTCAAACAGGTAAGTTTCGTCACCAAGACAGGTACACAGAGCGCGGTGCAGTGGCGGTAATACCTCGCAGTCGACCACCACCACCGGTCCATGTACCGCCGTGATGGTCCCTACCGGGGTAAGCGTCATATCGTTGCCTTGCGTCGCGGTCATTGGCGCATCTACCGTGCTGGGATTATCCGTAATCGTATTGAAAACCTGTTAAGTTTTCATAACGTTACCACCGGGACAGGGAGAGATCGAGGGAGCGACGTGGCCTGTCAGGTGCTGTTGCAGGGTTTCATGACTGGCGTCAAATCCGGGCGGATTCGAAAAGGGATGCCCCGCCAGGGTTTATCCAGTTGACGGCGGATTGGAGCCAATTCAGGGCAGAGGTGGAACCGGTGAAATCATCGGTGTAATACGACGATATGAAGATCAACGTCGATGGTCAGGCGCGGCGCGTGCACTACGTGCAGGCATCTTTCAGCAATTTTCGCTTGTTCCACACATGACGAAACCGTTACAGATTTGATGGCACCAGCCGTATGAATCCCTGTCCAACGAATAAGTTTGCCTGGTAAAAGGATAGTTGCCATGTCCGATTCGACGATGATTGCCTGCCCACAATCCGAATCCACCTTTCGCAACCGTGCCTATACCCTGGCGGGCGTGCTGATCCTGACATGGCTTGCGATGGTTACAGCACGCGCAGCTGAAATTCCGCTACCCGAACATGCGCCCTGGCTCAATGTCACCCGGGCCCTGACGCAAAAAGATTTGCAGGGACACGTGGTCCTGTTGGATTTCTTCACGCCAGGTTGCATTAACTGTATCCATATTCTACCCGAGACGGCCAAAATCGATCACGAGTTTTGCCGGCGGTTACTGATAATTTGTGT
>JBECKZ010000217.1:0-4963 GCA_040235555.1 Thiohalomonadales bacterium
CCCTTCGGGTTCATCAAGTACTTCCTAAACTCGCTTTGCTCGTTCTGGTCGCACTTCAGCACCCTTCGGGTTCATCAAGTACTTCCTAGCCTCGCTTTGCTCGTTCTGGTCGTGAAATTTTCGTTGAGTTTATTTACTAATTTAAATGACACGAATATCACCACCATCGATAGGTATCTGCGCTGCGGTGGTCTTGGCGAATAAGGGGCCACACAGTTCGGCGGTGAGTGCGGCGACATCGGCGCTGGTGATCTCGACTTTCAACAGGTTTCTCTGTTTGTATTCTTCCACAGTCATACCGTAGTGTCTGGCGCGCGCGGCGAGTACGTCCTCGTTCCAGATGCCGGTGTCGAAGACAGCGTCCGGGTGCAAGGCATTTATCCGGATGTGATCGCTCGCCCATTCCATGGCGGCAATGCGCATGAGCTGATTGAGAGCGGCCTTGGCTGCCGAGTACGCGGCTGCACCCTGGCCGGGGGCGGCAACATTCTTCGAACCCATGATCACCACTCGTCCACCCTGTGGTGCCTGCTTGAGCAGGGGGTGAGAGGCGTGCAACCATTTCAAGTTAGCGTTGAGATTGATCTCCTGGACCTTGTGCCACTCATCCAGATCGATTTCAGCAATAGGATTACCTGAGGGAAAGATCCCGGCATTGAGTACCAGCATATCAAGACCACCAAAACGACGTACGGACTGCTCGAGTGTGTTTTCCATGGCAGCCACATCGGTCACGTCACAGACCAAACCAAGATAGGCCGGACTGCTTTTTAATGTCGTGATGGCTGGATTGATGTCGATGCCGACCACCGCGGCACCTCGTTGCAGAAAGGCATCAACGCAGGCCTTGCCGATGCCCGAGGCGGCACCAGTGATTAACACGACTTCACCGCTGAACATGGGCGGGGTTCCCGCTTTACGCAACTTGGCCTGTTCCAGGTCCCAGTACTCCACATCAAAGACATCTTTGGCAGGCAGTGCCTGATAACCGCCGAGCAAGGTGGCACGCTGGATGATTTCCATGGTGTGCATATAAATGTCCTGCACAATCTGCGCATCGTTGGCCGTGCGCCCTACCGTGCCTAAGCCAAACTCAGGGTCTAGGATCACCCGCGGTAGTGGGTCGAGCATAGTCTTGGGTTCCTTTGCCTGCGGCGCCAGGATCTCAAAGTAATTTTTGTATTGCGTGGCGTATTCATCCAGATTGCGACCGAGTAGTGGCAGACGCTTGGTGCGAATCACGTGATCCGGTGTCGCCGGTCCCTGCTGTGAAATGGTAGCGATGTCCTTGCGATGAATAAAATTCATCGCTGCCTCAAGCTGAGAGGTCTGCAGGATGACCGGGTAGCCGATGCACTCGGCAAACTGCTTGCGGAACGCGGCAATGTCCTGGCGCATGGGTGCGGCCGGAGGCCGGGCAGTTGTCATCGGGATGTCCCAGGCCTGTTGTTGCTGGAGATAATTTTCCGCACGACTGACCAGCTGAATCATACGTTCGTAGGATTCTCGCGCAGTGTCACCGAAGGAAAAGATACCGTGGTTCATCAGCACCATGCCAACGGTGTTGGGGTTTCGTTGATTGGCAAATTCCACCGCACACAGGCGTGCCAGATCGAAGCCGGGCATGATATAGGGAATGATCACGACCGTGTCTGCGTAAATGCTTTTGATACGGTGTAAACCGTCGGCCGTATTGGTGATCGCAATAATCGCGTCGGCATGCGTATGCTCGACATATTTGTAGGGTAGTACCGCATGCAGGATGGCCTCGACCGAAGGTGTGGGGGCGCTGGCGTCGGTCGTGTGCGTCTTGAGTTCATTGACCATTTGGGGGTCAGGCAGGCTCGGCAACTCTGCCAGTTTCAGTAAATGGTCCAGATGCACAGGGGCAAATCCAGGTACATCGATGTGTTCGAGATCCCAGCCGCTGCCTTTGACGTACAACAGTTCCTGTTCTGCACCGAAGATATCGGTACCGGTCAGTTTGACTGAGGTGTTACCACCTCCGTGCAGTACCAATGAGGTATCTCTTCCCAACAGACGCGAGGTGTAGACACGCTGTTGCAATTCATCGTTGAAGCTTGCGGCTTCCTGGTCGTTCCAGCGGTTTAGCATAATGATTATTCAACAGTTATTGCTTGAGTTCTTCTTCGCGTTTTTTTTTGTACTTGTCATAACTCTCCGGGTCCGGACAGTCTTCATTTCCCGGTTGTTGCTGGCACTCGCGCTGTTTCATAATTTGCAACGATTGGTAGGTAGTGCGCTTGGCGGTTTCGCCGCTGCAGGATGCCAGCAACAGGAAGGCGATCATGGCAAGTGCGATACCAGATTGCGATGACATGGATTATTCTTTCTCCAGTACCGGGTAACTGACCTGAAATTCTACCCCAGGTTGCCGGTTAATGACATCAACCCGGGCCCGCATGGTGGTGGCCAGTTGTTGTACCAGCGCCAGACCGATCCCGGTACCCACGGTTTCACGTGTCAATTCATTGCTGGCACGATAAAACAATTTAAAAACCTTGCGTAACTGATCTTTGGGGATACCGGGTCCATAATCGCGTACACTGAATACGATGTAATCCTGTTGACGAGCGCAGCCAATATCGATGGTTTTATTTTCAGCCCTGGCAGCAAATTTGAGGGCATTATCCACCAGGTTGATAAGGATTTGGCTAAAGAAATCCACATCAACCTCTAAGCTCTCAGTCTGGAGGCTCTCGTCACACTGCAGGTTTAACACAAAGCCGGCATGGTCGATTTGTGAACTGACCTTGGAACGGATGTTATCCAACAGCTCGCTCACTCGGCACGGTGTGCACTCAGCCTGGAGGTCATGGCGAGTCATACGCGCAAGTTGCAAGACATTACCAATCAGGCGAGACAGGCGCTCACTCTCGGTAAAGATGTAATCGTAATAACTGTGTTTTTTGTCTTCGTTGGCCCAGCCTTCACGCAGGATTTCCCCGTACATACGAATCGAGGTCAGCGGCGTCTTTAACTCATGACTGACGGCTGATACAAAATCCTGCTGCTGGCGGGTGAGTTCTATCTGACCGACACCGAGGCGATACATCAGATAAAAGCCGCCGCATAACACCACGATTAAACTGAATGCCACCCAGGCGAGTACATTGCCACCGGGTCCGGCAGGCAATTGATTGACAGTGAAAATCAATTCCAGGTCACTCCACGGCGCCGATAAGCGGGTCTGTGCCAGCAGGGCACCCTGTAGTTGTTCAGTACTGGAGAGATAGCGTTGTGCAGCTTTGCCGCTGAAGGCAGTAAAGACATTGCCACGGTATGCAATCGCAATATTACTCATTTGCGACAGGGCAGTTTCGCGAAAAGCGGATTCGATCAAGCTGTGAAACAAGGGCGCAGGATCGATCAAGGCACCCTGGATATAGCGCTGGCCATCGTGCCAGACTTTACGGTACAACACGAATTGGCCACTATCGAGCAGACTGATTTCAAATGCATCGATCTGGCTTTCGAAGATATGCACACGCACATCCTGCTCCAGATCGGATTTAGCTTTTTGTTGTGGATCTTTGGCGGTTGCTAATTCCTGTTCCGGCAAGATGCTCTGCTCCTTACGTAACACCCGTTTATCCATCAGTGGAGCCTGTTCAGCCTTCATTGATCTGGATTTTTCTTCGGCCGGCTTGCCAGCATACGGCGAATTCAGTTTCAATTCCTCGATCCGGCCCAGGGTGTTGGGCAGCTTTTGCTGTTTCTTTAACAGTTGCAATTCGGTCTCGCGCAACTGGTCAAATCCTTTCTGTGCCTCTGCGCGGGCAGTCGTCGGTGCTGTTGGCTCTGAAAGACTGCTGATGGCATCGTTACTCGCCAGTTTATCGCGTGTTCGTTGTTCCAGCTTGCGACGAGGCGATGGCATCGCAGCATAGGCACGCGGTGTTTCGACCAGACGGTTTTCACTCAGAATGTGGTGCAAGCGAGTCTGAAGGTCTTGCCGTTGTTGTAATTCAGTTTGGCTGACACCGTAGGCCAGAGCAGTGCTGTTATTCCGTGGCAATACGGGTGAACTGAAGTTGCCCTGGGCATCTATCTGAAAATACCCAATGATACCGGGCAGGGTGGATTGTACCGGGTAAGCCGAGAGCGGCGAGCGCTGGACAAAATTAGATTTGGGGCCACCCGCGATATTCAGGAAACTATAGTCGGTAAAACTTCGCGCTGACTCGGTCGCGATGATTGCCAGCAGTCGCCGATCGATCTGCTTGCTGAGATCCTCCGCCAACAACCGGTATTGATGAAACGATTCGTATTTCAGCTGACGATAGGCCTGGTGGATCAGGATCGCAGTGGGAATCGCCAATGCAATGAAAAACAGTCCCAACCATAAGGCCAGGCGTTGGCGTGTCCAGCATGTCAAACTGCGGCGTAACATCAGTCCACTAACAGGCGATAGCCAGCGCCGCGGACAGTGATCAGAAAGCGCGGTTGTGCCGGTTCGGGTTCGAGCTTGCGTCGCAGCTTGGCGATGTGAATATCCACCGTCCGGGTCTCCAGATCAATATTTTTCGCATAGCCCCAGATCTTGCTCAGGAGTTCTTCACGTGGCACTGGTCGACTGTTATGACTGTGCAGGTATTGCAGAATGTCCATTTCGCGTCGAGTGAAGGACAGGGTCTTGTCACGACATTGACCAGCAAGGTTGGAGGTATCGATCTCAACCTCATTTCCCAGACGGATCGTTGCAGGTGTTTCAGTATCAATCCCACTACGGCGTAGTACCGCCTGGATGCGCAACACCAGTTGGGCAACGGAAAAGGGTTTGCCGACATAGTCGTCGGCACCGAGGGACAGGCCCTGGATAATGTCTTCATCGCTGGTCTTGGCCGTGAGCATGATAATGGGCTGTACCCGATCCTGTTCGCGGATGCGATTGCACAGGCTAAAACCATCCAGTCCTGGTAGCATCACGTCGAGCAGGATC
>JBECKZ010000082.1:0-7037 GCA_040235555.1 Thiohalomonadales bacterium
TGGCGCGAGCACCTGCAGCGAGTACACCTCGATATTACGTTAACGCATGATCGCTATGAAGGCTTTGCATTGGCTGTCCCGAATTCGCTCTGGCATGCTCTTTCAAGCCAACAACGCGCCAACCTTACCAGCCAACTGGCAAACATAACAACGTGGGAGCGCATACAGGCTGCTCAGGAACAACAACAGGCTTTGGCCTCCCTGCACAAGGCGGGCATGACACTGCACACAATGGATGCACATCAACTCAAGGTGTTCGCCAGTCGCATGCCACCGTGGCCACGCTTATTGAATAAACTGGATTTGCAAATGGCGAATACCTTAATCGCCGCAGCACGAACTGCTACTGCAACAGGAAGAGGAGACGGTTCGAGGGAAAAAGTGCTGGCGGATCCGCTGCCACCCACCCAGGCCACCAAGTAAGACCATGAAGTAGACCGATGTTGCAGCAAAAGCTGTCGACACTGTTGGCTGCCAGCGCGCACTTGCCGCTACCAGGTCAAGACTGTGCAAGGGATCTACACTCACCACAAATCCTGGCAATAACCAGGCATTCACAATAATGCCCACCACAAATGATGCAATGATAAGTGTCACCGCATAGATAACCACTGTCCGGCGTCCAATAGTCTTATAGAGTGCAAGCAGTTCCGGTAGATTTGTCGCTGTTCCCGTTACCAAAAACACAATAGCTGCGCCGGGACCGGCACCAGCAGTGAGAAGTGCAGCCGCCAACGGAATATTCGCAACAGCACAGACATAAATGCTGGCGCCGAGAATCGCAACTGCAAAGAGCCCCAGCATAGAACCGCCACCAAGAAACCGTGTCATCCAGTCCTGCGGTACGAACGTCATTAT
This sequence comes from Thiohalomonadales bacterium, assembly GCA_040235555.1. Lineage (GTDB taxonomy): Bacteria > Pseudomonadota > Gammaproteobacteria > UBA6429 > Thiohalophilaceae > RI-92. Next base: position 859 of record JBECKZ010000082.1, read on the forward strand.
CAGAGCAGCAAGTATGATTCCAATCATTAAATAGAAACCGATATTCGGTCCCAGATCGACGATACCCCAGCGTAACCCGCGTATCGCCCGTTTATACCAGGATAATTGTTCCACATGCGTGTCATCGCGCGCAGGTGTATCGTCCTCATTCGTTGCGGATGATGACTTGGCGTGATCACCCCAACGTTCTGTCACAATGCCGAGCACAATCGGTAAACCGAGTCCGAGGAGAATATAGGCCAACGCGATTTTTGGACCGAGTAGTGCAAATGCAAGAATAACAGCAGCGGGATTAATAATTGGAGTCGCTGCGGCAAAGGCCATCACTGTCCCAGTGCGTATTCCCGACCTGTATAAACTCACTGCCAATGGAATCACACCACAACTACATATTGGCAGCACTGCCCCCAGCACAACAGCGCCGAACAATCCAGCACTGCCTCGCCGGTTTAGTCGGTGACGAAGATGACTTGTGGCGACGAATTCATGGACCAGTCCACCGACCAGCAAACTTACAATTACCCACGGTGCTGACTCGACACCAATCGACCAGACTGTTGAGCTAAATGTCGTCCAATAGTGATGCGCAGGCGTTATCATGGCGATGATTTTGCACCCGGTCGAGGTAGCGTGAGCTGCTGTTGCTGCTGGTCAAGCTCGTGTAGCAAATTTACGGGACAACTAATATAACGCCCGGTCTGGCATTCTGCAGCGGACTGCAACAGCGCAGACATGCGTACCATTTTCATCAACAGCTCAGATGTGATTTTGTGCGATGTGGCTTTTTCATTCGCCAGCATCAGGCCACGCAGCGATTCGCGATAATAGACCACAGTGATACGAAACTTGGTTGCCTCAGCCGTACCGGTTTTGACTTTATTGATGAGCTGCTGTGATAACGCATTCAGCTGTTGCGGCTGCAGGATACCCGCCTGTGATGCCTGCGGTTCCGCATTTGCCCAGGAACTCATCATCACCAGAGCGGTAAAAATCCATAACAGCTGGCGCCGCCCATGTGGCGTTGCAAAGGGGTTGTTTGTTTTAAGAATCAGGGCCATCGTTATAGGCAACTCGGCATGGACTATGGAAAGCATAATTGCCGTTTCTCCCCAAGTCCAGCGCCATTCCCCTCAGGGAACACATACCACAGAAGCCTACTCTATGAATGATGTCTGTCTGTCAGCTACCGAACCCGTCTTGCGACCACAACGAGTTGAAGTTCCTTGCTCCAGGGAGCTACGCTACGAGCTTGAGGCAGCATTATCCATCTTCGTTATCTATATCATCAGGAAAATACCAGATAAAATCCCCCTGCAAATCCTTTTCGGCCAGGACATCGGTCTGACAGATATCATCGATGCTAATTAATTGTTCCACCTCATCATTCAACATAGCCTGGACCAGCAAGTCTTCACGCACCAGTGCCAATGCCGCCTGTTGTGCAGCTGACTCGTCATCTGCAGTCACATAGACGGTGCGCGTAAAATCCAGATATTGCGCTTCCTCGTCTACCAGAAATTCAAAATTCTCCCCGATCACTGTCGCCCTATAATCCGGCATGATGACTCCTTTCTTGTTGTTTATTGAAATCTTGCACGGTCTGCTAACAAGCTTATGACAGTTGATGTTTCATCGACAACCCGCCAACCCATAAAAATACTTATTTGCTAATCACTTTGGCATCATCGAGCACCACTGGATAGACATGTCCGATCCCGTTGTCCTTGTTCAGTACCACGGTGCCTTCGACCAGCACAACCTCTGCTTGTTTTTTGTCTGCAGTGATGACGAGCAGGTTTTGCTTACTGCTACCGTCTGCAATATGCATCCAGTTCTTGCCGAAGATATTTCCGATATATTTGATGACCTTACCGCGTACGCGTATTCGTTTTCCCGCCAGTTGTTTGCGTTTGCTGTAGATCTCGGCAATGGTCTTCCCGCCCTTGGCCTTCTTGATCTTTGTCACTGGAACATTTTCTGTCTTAGGCAACATGCCGTGATGCGGGTCCATACTGGCGTTCATTTTTGGCGCTCCGGCTACAACAATCGAATTGGAAAAATAGATCAGGCTGAAATCCCGTTTCAGTGTCTTGCTGTGAAAATGCTGCATTGGCATATTGGTACCGACTTTTACCGCGTCACCTTTCTTGACGGGAGTAATCGGTCCTGCGGCCCAGACCTTGTGATCGCCGGTATCTAGTTGAACATAGGTATAGCCGCCGGAGTCCATCGTTTGCACCACCCGGCCATACAGGTCGTGTTCCGCCGCCTGAGTACCTACATGTCCTGTCTGCATCATATTAATAGGTGGAGTATATGGAATTTCCATCCCGCCCTTTTCAGCGGCCATCGTCGCGGCTCCAGCCAGCATTAAAAAAGGCAATAGCAGTAACTGGCCTGCGAATTTATTGTGTATGTTCATATGTCACCCTGAATATGCGCTATCAGTATCATCACCTGCAAAAATTCAAACAGATCCCGCGATTGTGAACAGTGTCTATGTTCATGTTTTAGCAATTGCCCGGACCGTCGAATCCTGCCCAAATTATTAACTGCCTGACTCTCCAGGCCAGCGCCATTGCCGCCGCATGGCGATCAGGCCCAGCAATGGACCGGGCAACAACAGCCAGCTAATTTGACTGTGCAGACTTTGCCAGAGACTGGTTCCCAGTTCGATTGACACGATGGTAATGGCAAATCCAATGCTGTTCATCAGGGCAAGTGCACTGCCAACACTTTCCGGTGGACAGGCTCTGGCGGCAAGAGCAGAAAACTGGGGTGAATCGGTAACCACCAACAGGCCCCAGGCCAGAATGATGACCAGGACAATGGGCGTTGCCATATATTGTGTCATTGGATATATCAAACAACAGCTCGCGGACCCGGTCAGGGCCATCATCGCAATCCGGCCACTACCCCAGCGATGACTGAGTAGCCCGCCAACGATGCAGCCCAGCCCTCCGCTAAGAAACACACCAGCTGTAAGCAGATAAACCAGATTGATAGACACGCCGGCAAAATGATTCGCGATCAACAACGGAACAAGGGCATAGAAGGCATACAACTCCCACATATGTCCGAAGTAGCCAAAAGCAGCCGCACGAAAATCCGCTACGCGATACGTTTGCAGCACGGCGCCCCAGTTCAGGCGTCGCGAAATTCCGTGATGTGGTCCATTGCCAACCCAGATCACCATCAGTGCTGCAAGCAAGGTCAAGCCGGAAGAGGTTGCGATCACAATCTGCCAATGTGGAGTCAATGCCAGACCACGCACCAGATGTGGGACGCCACTACCCAGCACCAGCATCCCCACCAGCCAACCCAAAACATTACCGGCTTTTTGCGGTGACCAGCTCACCACCAGCTTCATCCCGAGCGGATAGATACCGGCAAGGGCTAAGCCCGTTATCGTGCGTAGCACCAGGGCGCTGGCAAGTCCTTTACTTCCAAAAGCGAGTGCAGCGTTGGCAATGGCGCCGATAACCGCACATGTCGCAAAAATGCGGCTGGCGGAAAACCGATCTGCCAGGCCGGACAAGGCAAACAAAAATGTGCCCGCGATGAAACCGAGTTGTACTGCACTTGTAAGATGACCGATATCCTGTATCGAGATACCCCACTGCCGTTGCAGAGCGTCTGCCACGGCATTGGTCGTAAACCACATGGAGGTACCGAAAAATTCGGCAACAACAATAATGCTGATGGCGAGACGGATTGGCATGGGCAAATCATCCCAACTGTATTTTTATTAATTTAGGTACATCCTGCACAATAGAGTGCGGACTTTAACGGGTTTTGGCAACAAGGAAAGTTGGCAATCTGGCCGGATCCACGAATGACGTGCCGCTAAATTGAGTCAGCGACTTTAATCTTTGATATTTTCCGCTCTGTTTTTATCAGCCACTGTTTGATCCGGTTAGAATCCCCGTACTTGCTCAACTTGCCCCAGGAGTCGAGTAAGACAATGATGACCGGTCTTGAATTGATTTCTGTCTTCATTACCAGACAGTTTCCTGCATCATCGGTAAAACCGGTTTTACTCAAACTGATCGGCCAGGAATCGCCAATGACCAGTCGATTGGTGTTACCGAATTTGACTTCCCTGCCAGACTTCAGGTTAGTAATGCTGTCGCGCGACTGGGTAGTGAAATCCTTGATCATAAAGTACTGACTTGCAGACTTGACGATTTGCGTCAATTCGTAAGCAGTGGAAACATTACCATTACCCAGGCCGGCTGGGTCCGTGAAATGGGTATGGGTCAGGTGTAGACGTTGTGCCTTATTGTTCATCGCAATTACAAATGCCGCAGTCCCACCCGGATAAGTCCGCGCCAGTGCCAGGGCCGCACGGTTTTCCGAGGCGGCCAGGGCAATCAACAACAAATCCTTACGGGTAAACTGCATCCCATTACGCAAACGTGAACGCGAATAGCGTATGCGATCCTTGTCGGACTTGCTGATCGTGATCACCTCATCCAGGGATTGTCCGGCATCGAGCACGACCATGGCCGTCATCAGCTTGGTGAGCGAGGCCACTGGCATTACCTGTTCGGCATGCCGTTGCAGGATCACTTCCTCATCTCGCTCATCGAATACCAGCGCGACATGAGAACGTAGCTTTAGACGTGTCGTCTTACCGTATTTGCGGATATCTCTCGCAGTAATATGCGACAAGCCAAGATAGGTGCTGCCTGCATGCGTCGAGTCGACTGCCGGACTTTGCGTCTGTCCGCTGTGATTGGTGCCAGAGGCGGTATCCACACTGGCGGTTTCTACCCCAAATGCAACTGATACCCAGCACAATAATATAAGTATGCTTGTTATTCTCATGGGCGAAATATAATCCGTGTGACAGTTTTTTGCAAAGCCTGACAGGTAGTTATCGGCAAGCACCGTCATCTGCAAAATGGAATCCGCTTATCTCCTGAAGACGGTATGAGTTTTGCTTTCGTTCATGCAAATACGAGCTGCTTGCTTTTCTTCAGACTGCCAGCAATTTAGTTATCTGGTCAGTTTTTATGGCCGAAATGGTAGATCACACCGAGATTGAAATGGCTCGTCCATAGCTTTGTATCCAGACTGCCTCCCCCTACCAGCTCGGCATGCATATCAGCGTAACTCAGTTTATATTCACCGAACATGGCCAGGCTTTTGCTGAGTTCATAGTTAATACCTGCCATGCCATTCACCACCATTCCTGCTATCTGGTATTCATCGGTCACACTGCCAGCCGTTGTCACTTCGACATGCGGATAGGCAATGCCGGCCCCCACACCGACATAAGGTGTCAGATCCGACAACCCGTCACGACTCTGACGAGACTGTATCGGCCAGCGATAGAACGCATTGAGGGTTAACTGGTTATAACCATGGGACATCGCCAGTTCAGCAAAGGTATTACGCAATGGTTCCTGCGTATTGACTGCACTGCCCCCGCGGATACCACGGACCTGTACCGTTGCATTTAGATCAGCGTGGATCTTGGCGTGGGTGAAATCGAGTGCAATCCCCCAGTGTTGCGCCTGCGGTAACCAATAGGTCAGCCGCAATCCCCAGTACACCGGATTTTCAAATGACTTATCGTCCCAGCTAACATTACTAAAAGTCAGGTTAGTATTATTGGGTAGACTCAGGTGGACATCACTCGCCTGACTCGACGACTTGCCAAAATACAAACCACCATCGAATTCGGCATTTGCCACGGATGACAGGCCGAAGAGCAATAGGCCGGATAACAGACCAGTCACAGAATTGCGGCAGTGTCTTCTGGCTGGCATTTCGCTCCCCGGCTGCCACTGCACTCGCAGTCTTCAAGATCGTTTGCGGAAATATTTATTCAGTATAGCAACCGTGATGGTATGCATCATTGCCACCTACTATTATCGCGCGCATCCTGCGCCTCTTAATACAAACCGGGGAATCGTGGCCTATATCTTCAGCGATATAGGCCACCTGATTTTAGAAATTATAAATGGCACTTATGGAAAGATTATCAACGTCACTCTGACCGGTCGTATTCTGATCGCCAACATTCGAATAACGAGTCCATTCCCCTCGCACACTAACTTGCGAATTGACGTTCCATTGCACACCTAGTCCATAAAAAGGTTCCGTACCTGATGCGCTTTCGCTGGTGTTCCCTATAAAGACGCCACCACTATAAATGCTTACGTCTAGAT
>JBECKZ010000087.1:0-37339 GCA_040235555.1 Thiohalomonadales bacterium
GTACGCAGACGTCAAAGGCGCGTATGATCGGCTTTTTCCTGGGGAAAATCAAGAAATCCCCTTTAAATACACAGGTCTATAGGCAAAATGCAGTATCCTTGGCACAAATGAATGTGGTCTGGCGTAACAAATTTAAGTCGGGCACATGATTGGACGATGCTATAGATCTAGGGAAACCACACCAAGACACTCCAACACGGATTCATTCACTGACAAAATTTAGCAACGAAAGTCGATACCTATGAGTGCAGCCAGTGATCACATGATTGCCGAACATGCCGTCTCGGCCTGGTGTCTGGGCATGTCCGATTCCGTCAAACATGCCGATCTCGATACGCACATGAGATATGTTTCCAGCCGAGTCAAAGTCTATGGCATCCCCAGTAAGGACATCATCGACTATCGCGATTGGAAGTCACGGCGTAAATATGAATTTACCAACGGCGAGGTCCTGTCGCTGAACTATCAAAAGGTGCGGCTCATCAGCAGTACCCCGCGCCGTATTCGTTTCTCGGTTAGCGAGACGACTGTCGCAAAAAATGGCAAAATGCTGGTAATACACAAAAATATTATCCTGGAACACGAAGACGATGGTGTCTGGCGCGTCGTGGAAGAAAACGTAACCAACTGGCAAATCAAGAATATCGATCTCAGTAAATACTGATCATGGCAGATACAAAGTTCAGGACTGAACGTGACAGCATGGGTGAACTACAGGTACCGGCCGATGCCCTCTACGGTGCTCAGACCCAGCGCGCAGTCGATAATTTTCCCGTCAGCAATTTGCGCATGCCGCGCGCCTTTATTCGAGCCCTCGGCCTGATCAAGTCTGCCTGCGCCAAGGCCAATACGGATCTGGGTCTGCTCGATGAAAAGATTGCTGCAGCCATTCAGCAAAGTGCAGAGCTCGTCGCCTCTGGTGAATACGATCACCAATTTCCCATTGATGTGTTTCAAACCGGCTCCGGCACCAGCACCAACATGAATGCCAACGAGGTCATCGCACGTCTCGCAACAGACAGTCTCGGCTCACCGGTACACCCTAACGATCATGTCAACATGAGTCAAAGCTCCAATGATGTGATCCCGACGGCCATCCATGTCAGTGCCTGCCTGGAGATTGAAGAACAACTGTTGCCGGCACTTGCCCATCTCTCGGCCACGATTGAAGCTCGTGCCAAAGAACTGGCCAACGTGACCAAGACCGGTCGCACCCACCTGATGGATGCCATGCCGGTGACGCTTGGACAAGAATTGCAGACCTGGGCCAGCCAGATCAAACAAGGTATGTATCGCGTCCAGGCCTCAATCACCCGGATGCGGGCCCTGCCGCAAGGGGGGACCGCCGTTGGTACTGGCATCAACGCCCACAAAGATTTTGCCAAATTGGTAGCCAAGGCATTGAAACAGCGCACCGGTTTCGCGTTTACCCCAATGGACAACCTGTTCGTGGGCCTGGCCAGTCAGGACACAGCGGTAGAGATGAGTGGCCAACTCAAAACCCTTGCCGTATCCCTATCTAAAATCGCAAATGACCTGCGTTGGATGAATTCGGGTCCCCTTGCCGGTCTTGGAGAGATAGCACTTCCAGCCCTGCAACCAGGTAGCTCGATCATGCCGGGCAAAGTGAATCCGGTGATCCCCGAAGCAGTAGCCATGGTCTGCGCCCAGGTGATCGGCAACGACGTCACGATTACCCTCGGCGGTCAGGCCGGCAATTTTCAACTCAACGTCATGCTCCCCGTGATTGCCTATAATCTGCTACAGAGCATCGAGATCCTGAGCAGTGCAACCCGCCTGCTCGCCGACAAGGCGATTGTCGGCTTTACCGTCAATGAAACCAATATCAAGGTGGCGCTGGATAAAAATCCGATCCTGGTGACCGCCTTGAATCGCGTCATTGGCTATGAAAAAGGTGCCGCCATCGCCAAACAGGCCTATGCTGAAGGCCGCCCCATCCTCGAGGTTGCCAAAGAAAATACTGAACTGAGCGAAGAAGAGCTCAAACAATTGCTCGATCCTGCAAAATTAACAAAAGGTGGCATCGAGTAATTAAATGGCATATCGAGTAGAATGCCATTCAGGCATTTCAACTGTGTCGAGTTTTATGTCTGCCAATTTTAAAGATCACTTTTCTGCGCAGTCATCGCAATACCAGCGTTATCGCCCGCACTATCCGGCTGAATTGTTTACCTGGTTGGCAGAACAAACGCCACAACATAACTTGGCCTGGGACTGTGCAACCGGTAATGGTCAGGCTGCACAGTCCGTGGTGAACCACTTTGAAAAAGTCATTGCCACCGATGCCAGTGAAAACCAGATTGCACAGTGTCCGGCGCATCCGCGTATTGATTACCGGGTTGCCGATACCGAACACGCTCCGTTTGAGAATACCAGTGTGGATCTGATCACTGTTGCTCAGGCCCTGCACTGGTTTGATCAAACAAAGTTTTTTCAGGAAGCCTGGCGAGTATTAAAGGAAAACGCTGTATTGGCAGTATGGAGCTACAAGCTGCTGTCGATCAACCCATCAGTCGATGCCATCGTAAATCATTACTATCAGGACATCGTCGGTCCGTTCTGGCCACCGGAACGCCGCCTGGTGGAACAGGGCTATGCGCCACTGCCATCTCCCTTTCACGAAATCGAAGTGCCCGGGTTTGTAATGACTTCGCAATGGATCCTGGCAGATCTGTTTGGTTATCTCGGTACCTGGTCGGCCAGTATGAATTACGCCAAGACCATGAATCAGGATCCCTTATTACAAATTCAAGATGCACTGACCCAGGTGTGGGGCGATCCAGCACAACAGGTCACGGTGCACTGGCCCTTAGAACTGCGCGCCGGCATGAAAACCACCAGCACATGATGATTGCTAAAATTATTCACATTAGTTGTGCAATGCTCTCGATCACAGGCTTTGTAGGACGCAGCACGCTTAAGTGGTTCTCGCCACAACAACTGCAACAACGCTGGCTGAAGATCACACCACATATCATTGATAGTGTGTTATTGGCTTCCGCCATTGTCCTGGTGATCCAAACCCGACAATACCCGTTCGTTGCGGGTTGGGTTACGGTCAAGTTGCTGCTACTGATGTTATATATTGGCTTTGGTCTCATCACCCTGCGCTTTGCCCGCACACGTGCCCAGACACTGGCGGGATTTATTGGCGCGTGCCTGAGCTTTTCCTATATCATTGCCGTCGCACTGACCAAACAAATCTGGCCATTTTAATTCCGAATCATCATGACATCACTCACGCTCATTAAACCCGATGACTGGCACCTGCACGTGCGCGACGGTGACGCAATCGCCAGTGTGATAGCAGACACGGTGCGCTGTTTCGCCCGCGCCATCATCATGCCCAATCTCAAACCACCAGTGACCACTACCGAACAGGCCCTGGCCTACCGTCAGCGCGTTCTGGCCGCGTTACCTGAGGGATCACAATTTGAGCCCTTGATGACACTGTATCTGACCGACAACACGGCGCCAGAGGAAATCACAAAAGCCAAGGCCAGTGGCCTGCTCCATGCGGTGAAATACTACCCCGCCGGTGCCACCACCAATTCCGATGACGGTGTCACTGATATTCAGCGCACATACGCCGTCATGGAACAGCTCGCAGAAACGGGCATGCCCTTGCTGGTGCATGGTGAGGTCACCGACAACAAGATAGATATTTTTGATCGAGAAAAAGTCTTTATCGACAGGGTACTGTTACCACTCACCGAGCGCTACCCACAATTACGTGTTGTCTTTGAGCATGTTACCACCGAGGATGCCGTACAGTTTGTTGAGCAAGCTCCTGCGAATATTGGCGCAACGATCACACCGCATCATTTATTATATAATCGCAATGCCATGTTCAAAGGTGGTATCCGGCCGCATTATTATTGTCTACCGGTACTCAAACGTGAACAGCATCGCCAGGCGCTGGTACGCGCTGCCATTAGTGGCAATCCCAAATTTTTTCTTGGTACCGACAGTGCGCCACACGCGATCGACAAAAAAGAATCCGCATGCGGTTGTGCCGGTATCTATAACGCCCATGCTGCCATCGAGTTATATGCTGAGGTCTTCGAGCAGGAAAACGCCCTGGACAAACTCGAGGCCTTTGCCAGTCGCCATGGCCCGGCGTTTTATCGGTTACCTTGCAACACACAAACAATTACTCTGGAAAAACAGGAATGGCAGGTGCCAACCCACCAGCAACTTGGCAAGGACACCCTGGTACCCCTGCGGGCCGGGGAAACCATCCAATGGCGGGTCAAATCCTGATCTGAATTTGTTAGTACACGTACCTGACCAGGTAGCCCTGCTGCTCTAACAAATTCAAAATGCCTTCTTTGCCGGGTAAATGCAATGCGCCAACTGCAATAAAGGCTCGACCTTCATCCAATCGCGCCTGCATGCGTTCTACCATACGGTGGTTACGCATAATTATCAGACGTCGATCCACTTTTGCGACAAGCCGTGTATCGGCTTTTTGCATCTGATCGTTATTGATTGCCTGCATCCCTGCCAGATCCCTGGCCAGGTATAAATCAATCAACGTTTCGATCAGGGCCGGTGTCTCCCGATGGTTTTTGATCGATTCATCCAGCAATACGATCTGCTGTTTGACAGGTAGCTTGTCAAACACAGCAATCTGTTCGGGAATGGTTTCCAGGCCATGGACCGGCAATCCACGCGCAACAGCCTCCTGATATAAAATCAGATCCAGAAAGCGTGCAGTCGTTGGCTTGGGCATGTTCAGTTGCAATGCGATCGCCCATGGTTTCATGCGGTTGACGGCAACAGCCGGCACACCATAGTCCGCCATTAATTTTACGCATTGTGCATAACGCGCATGTCCAATAATCGATTCCAATACTTTATCATCTGGCAATAACATCGCTTGTTGGGTCTGTGCCAGCGAATCTGCATTCATATCCAGCTCACCGGTGAAACTGCGCGCCTTTGCAAATGCCTGCGCCACCGCCGCTGGCAATCTTGTCACACGGGGATCATCGGAATGGATCGTCCCCAGCAGATAACTGGTATGGATGCCCGGTTTGCTGATCGCCCACAGCAGCCCGTGCGTGAATTCGCCACACCAACCCGATGTCGCCACTGCAGAGACAAATACACTCAGCAAGAGCGTGTAAAGCAGCTTTTGACGTCGCCAGCGTAACATCTGTAGCGGAATACCTCGTTATCACCAAACAGGTGGTATGAATTTTACAGTTGATTCGCTATGCTTTGCGACTATGCACGAGCAATCTGAAACAGCCCCTGCACCTTTGCTTGCACACCGTTTCCGGGGCTTTCTGCCGGTGATCGTGGACGTGGAAACCGCCGGCTTCGATCCGATAAAACATGCACTCCTGGAAATCGCCGCCGTACCGGTGTTACTGGACAGTGAAGGTTTTTTTCGTCCCGGCGCCACTATTGCCTGCCATGTTGCCCCGTTCAGCGGCGCCCAGTTCGATCCCAAGGCACTGGAATTCACGGGCATCGATCCACATCACCCGTTTCGTTTCGCCAAACCCGAAGCCGAGGCCCTGGAACATATCTTCAAGCCGATTCGGCTGTTGATCAAAAGCCAGCAGTGCAGCCGAGCCATCCTGGTGGGGCATAATCCATTTTTCGATCTGAGTTTTCTCAAGGCCGCTATCGAGCGTTGCCACATCAAGAAGTATCCTTTCCATGCCTTCAGTACCTTCGATACTGCCACTTTGGGCGGGTTGGCTTATGGCCAGACTGTGTTAGCACGAGCAGCCATCGCCGCTGGCATTGAATGGAATGCCGCCGAGGCCCATTCAGCCATCTATGATGCGGAAAAAACTGCGCAGTTGTTTTGCAAGATCGTCAATCAGTGGGACAAGCATATCGGTATTCCCTTGCGTGACGACGAATAAGCAAAAGCCCGCAGATGCGGGCTTTTTACTTTCGCTTGCGGGCTTTATTTCGGATCAGGCAGCCGCCTCGGTCACCATTTTCTGCAACTCGCCTTTTTGATACAGCTCGAGCGTGATATCACAACCACCGATCAATTCGCCGTTGATGTAAATCTGCGGAAAGGTCGGCCAGTTCTGATAACGCGGCAGGTTTTCGAAAATTTCCGGGTCCATCAGCACATTAACGTGGGCAAACTCTTTACCGCAGGCCTGCAGCGCCTGGGCTGCACGCATGGAAAACCCGCATTGCGGTAACTGGGGGGTGCCCTTCATAAAAATGACAATTGGGTTGTCTTTGACAATCTTGTCGATTCGTTGCAAAACGTCCATCGCGATTCCTCTTTATCTGACTACAAGCGCACGACCCGTGAATGGGCCCTCAAAATATCAGTCAATTCTAATATAGTTTTCGCCAGGATGGAATATCCTAGCTATATACTCAGTTATTAGGCTGCCCTTGGGCATTTTCAAGAGACTGTTCTGTCGACTACCAACTTCGCTGGCGGCTCTCCCCATCCCCCTCCACCGGCGGTTTCAACGTGCAGAACATCGCCAACATTGACCTGACAACAGATTTTACCTGGTAAAGCCTGGCCATTCAGCCGATTGATGCCAGGCCGAGCATCATGTCCGCCCTGGAGACCCCAGGGTGCCAGGCTGCGGCGCTCGCTGAGCAACGTCACCGTCGCCGGTGCCAAAAATTCAATCTCCCGTAGAATCCCTTCCCCCCCCCGATGCAGTCCGGGTCCTGCTGAACCCTGACGCAGCCCGTATTCACGCACGCGCACCGGGTAGCTACTTTCCATGACTTCAATCGGTGTGTTTCGGGTATTGGTCATGTGAGCCTGCACTGCATCCAATCCCGAGTAGGCAAGTCCTGCCCCCATGCCACCACCCATGGTCTCGTAGTAATCCCAATACTGGCCTGCATAGGCTCCGCCCATGGCCAGATTGTTCATACTGCCATGGCTGGCGGCCGGGATAGCTTTCGGCATAGCCTGGGCCAGCGCGCCCATAACCACATCGACGATGCGCATACTGGTCTCGACATTACCGGCAGCCACAGCAGCAGGCCGTTGTGCATTGAGCAAGCTGCCCACAGGCGCCGTGACTTGAATCGGACGGAACGTCCCGGCACAGGCCGGCGTCTGTGTCGGCATCAGGCAGCGAAATACGTAGTAAACACCGGCCGCAACCACTGACAACGGACAATTGATGTTACCGGCAGTTTGCCCTGACGTACCACTGAAGTCTGCAACGACACCCTCATGAGTTATCTTCAGTTGCAAGTGAATGGGTAGTCGCGAATTGCCCAGTCCATCATCATCCATATAATCGTCAAAGGTATAAGTACCTGGCGGGACTTCGGCAAGCACATTACGGGCAAGCCGTTCACCATAATTGTTGAGCTCGACCAGCGCCTGAAAATAGGGTTCGAGATCGATTTGTTCGATTAACTGGCTTAATCGCCTGACACCGGTCCTGTTGGCACTGATTTGTGCAGCAAAGTCACCCTCCCCGATACGTTGATTTCGTGTCGCAGCAAGAATCTGCTGCATCAGCGATTGATTGAGTTTGCCTTGTCGCAGCAAATGCTGCGGCGGGATCACAATGCCTTCTTCTGCCAGACTGCGGGATATTGGCATGGAGCCCGGTGTATGCGCACCAATATCCGCATGGTGAGCGCGATTCACTACGTAGCCTGCAAGCCGGTTGCCGATAAATACGGGTGCGATCAGTGTGACATCCGGTAAATGCGTGCCACCCAGATAGGGATCGTTCACCACGACCATGTCGCCAGCCTGCCATTCAATTTGCTGCACGATATCGCGCATGGCATAGGCCATGCTGCCAAGATGTACAGGTATATGCGCAGCCTGTGCACACAATTCTCCGCCTGCATCGAAGACGGCACAGGAAAAATCCAGTCGATCGCGAATATTGGGTGAAAAGGCAGCACGTTGCAGTACCGCCCCCATCTCATCGCAGACCGCATTCATGCGATTGGTAAAAATACTCAGTTCAACCGGATTCATCTGCATTTCTCACGCTCGGAATAAGGGAATCATAACATGCTGCCATGGTGGTGCTTGATAGGGGTGCAAGGAGAAACAGTACTATAGTAAACTGCTCAAAAATTTTTTACCTGACCACTAACCATAAAGGGAGATTCTTCCATGAATCCATTAAAAAGTATTACAGGTACGATCATTTCAGGATTTGTCCTGGCGGTTATCCTGATCTTCGTACTCGGCCGTAACGGCACAATCAATCCGTGGGAATTCTGGGTCTGGCTGCACGTACTGTTTGGCATTACCTGGATTGGCTTACTGTACTACTTCAATTTCGTACAAGTACCGGCCATGGCAGGCGCCAAGGCAGACGGCACGGCCGCAGGTATCAGCAAGCACATCGCACCACGCGCATTGCTGTGGTTTCGTTGGGCTGCACTTGCTACCTGGCTGACTGGCGTCCTCACCATTGAAGCCATGAAATCCAAAACCGGCTTTGGTGTACTTGACGTCTTCACCTTCAAGGAAAATGCACGCATCATCGGCATGGGCGCCTGGCTAGGTACCATCATGCTGTTCAACGTCTGGGTCCTGATCTGGCCAAACCAGAAAAAGGTGCTGGGCATGGTGCAGGCTACGGATGAAGAAAAGGCCAAAGCCGGCTTCGTTGCCTTGATGGCCTCTCGTACCAACACGCTGTTGTCAGTCCCCATGATTCTGGGCATGACCGGCTTTATGCACGGTCTGCCGTTCTAATACGTCATCGCACTGTCATAATGCAAAAAACCCGGCACCGTGGCCGGGTTTTTTGTTTTCAGTGATTTGCCCTCGCCGGGTGTTATGACTAGAATTGGTTGTTTCGGGGCGGCCTTTATCAGGCTGCTTTTTGTTTTTTGGTAATGTTGAAATGTTATGAACCATTTGATGAATAACTACAATCGCATCCCGCTCAGTTTTAGCCATGGTGAAGGCGCCTATCTGTGGGACACCGAGGGCAAACAGTATCTCGATGCCCTGGGTGGTATTGCCGTTTGTGCCCTGGGCCATGCCCATCCCGCCGTCACCGCGGCCGTCTGCGATCAGGCAGGCAAGCTGGTACACACCTCCAACATTTATGAAATCGCCGTGCAACGCGAACTTGCCGACAAGTTGTGTGGGCTGGCCAACATGGATAATGCCTTCTTTTGCAACAGTGGTGCCGAGGCCAATGAAGCGGCGATTAAAATGGCACGTTTGTACGGACATGCCAAAGGAATAGAAATCCCGAATATCATTGTCATGGAGGGCAGCTTTCATGGCCGAACCCTGGCCACACTGACCGCTACCGGCAATCGTAAAATCCAGGCAGGCTTTGAGCCGCTGGTGAAAGGCTTCGTACGCGCACCCTATAACGATGTTGACGCCGTGGCTAACATTGCCAAGAACAACAAGGATGTCGTTGCCGTGATGGTTGAACCGATCACCGGTGAAGGCGGCATCCGCATTCCGTCGCCGGATTACTTGAACCAGTTACGCAGCATATGCGATCAACATGGTTGGTTGTTGATCCTCGATGAAATCCAGTCCGGAATGGGCCGTACCGGCAAGTGGTTTGCACACCAACACAACGGCATACAACCGGACATCATGACACTGGCGAAGGCACTGGGCAATGGTGTACCCATTGGCGCCTGCCTGGCACGAGGTGAAGCGGCCAATCTATTCAAGCCCGGGAATCACGGCACCACCTTCGGTGGTAATCCGCTCGCCTCTCGTGCAGCACTTGCCGTCATCAATAGCATCGAAGCCGAGCAGCTAATGCAAAAAGCGGAAGCACTCGGCAAGCATTTCATTGCAGGATTCACTGCAGCACTAAAAGATGTCAGTGGTGTAAACGACATCCGTGGCAAGGGCCTGATGCTGGCAATTGAACTGGACAAGCCTTGCGCTGATCTGGTGAAACATTGCCTCACGCAAGGTGTCCTGATCAATGTCACCGCCGACAGTGTTATACGGTTACTGCCTCCCTATATTATGACCACTGCACAGGCTGACAAGGTCATACAGATTGTCTCTGAACAGGTTCGCCAGTTTCTGGCAGCATAAGACAAGGTCACTGTCATGCCTAAGCATTTTCTGACACTGCTTGATCTCGATAAGACGCAGCTCCAAAAACTGATACAACGTGCTGTGGAATTGAAGGCCATGCACAAGGCCGGTGAAGATCACCAGTATTTTACAGCGCGCACGCTGGGGATGATCTTTGATAAATCATCCACCCGCACCCGCGTTTCCTTCGAAGCCGCTATGACGCATTTCGGCGGACACGCGATTTTTCTCTCACCGCGCGACACCCAGTTAGGCCGTGGCGAACCCATTGAAGATACCGCACGTGTGTTGTCTCGTATGGTAGACATCATCATGATTCGTACCTTTGCCCATAGCACCCTTGAAACCTTTGCCGCGAATTCCAGCGTACCTGTCATCAATGCGTTAACCGACATGTACCATCCGTGTCAGTTACTCGCCGACATACAAACTTTTATCGAACACCGCGGGGAGATTAAGGGCCGCACCGTGGCCTGGATCGGTGACGGCAACAATATGTGCCATTCCTATATTAATGCCGCGCGTCAGTTCGATTTCAAACTGCAAATCGCCACACCAACGGGCTATGAACCTGATCGCGGCATTATGGATGCTGCAGCTGACCACGTTTTATTGAGTAATGATCCAAAGGCAGCCATTGAGGGCGCCGATCTGATTAGTACCGATGTCTGGGCCAGCATGGGTCAGGAAGAAGAACAAAACAAACGTAAACATGCCTTTGCCAATTTTCAGGTAAACACGGAACTCATGCGCCTGGCCAACAAGGAAGCCTTGTTTATGCATTGTCTGCCGGCACATCGTGGCGAAGAAGTTGCGGCAGAGATTATTGACAGTCCACAGAGCGTTGTCTGGGATCAGGCAGAAAATCGGCTTCACAGCCAGAAGGCGTTGATCGAACTGTTACTCACGCAATAGCTTGCCCGTTTTCAAACAGTGATGCCTAACATGGCAGGCGAGTGAAAAAAATTGGCCCGGTAAAACCGGGCCAATAACCTACCTACTCTAGTTTGTTCTTATCTCTTCCCTGAACAATGTCATCATTTAGAAGCTATAGGTGAAACCAACAGAGAAGGCGCTCAGGTCCTTACCAGTATCAGTCGTGTATTTCTGATCGTGACCGTTACCCATCAAGTATGAAGCGTTAGTATCGTTGCTGAGCTTGGAATACATGACATAGTAAGTAGAGTTCTTGGCGAGCTTGGCACCGTAGCCAATAGAGACCTGATTGGCACCAGACGCGTCTACACCAGTAACATCATCTGCTTTCACATACTGAAGCTTGACGTCTCCATCACCAGCCTTGATCTTGAAGTTCGCGCCATAAGCGGTACGATCTTCGCTAGAACCGGTGTTGTCTTCAGCTTTTACTTTATCGTACATCAAGCCGAAGCGCATGGCACCCATGCCGTAGGTCACAACCAGACGCGTGCCGGTA
Source organism: Thiohalomonadales bacterium (assembly GCA_040235555.1). Lineage (GTDB taxonomy): Bacteria > Pseudomonadota > Gammaproteobacteria > UBA6429 > Thiohalophilaceae > RI-92. The sequence continues at coordinate 11,481 of JBECKZ010000087.1, forward strand.
ATTTTACCGATCTTGTCACCGAAGGTTGGATTAGTCGCAGTAGTGTCCACATAATTTTGTTGAACCAAACCGGCAGCAATACCCAAACCGCCGCCGCTATACAGCAGGTTCACCGCAGACAAGCTGTTATTATTGTTATCCTGACCTTGCTGTGCCGACGTATCCCCCTGCCAGGCAGTGGAATACATGGCATTTACCTGGAAACCACTCATCTTTGGAGAAGAATACATCAGGGCATTTTTCGAGCGTTGGTCAGTGTAGTTCGTGTCGTCAACGCTGCCGACGATGTCACGGGCATCACCTACAGTGTCACCAAACAGGTCGAATTTACCGCGTACGTCCTTAAACGGAGTATCACGATAACCCACTAACAGACTGCCACCGCTGCCCTTCAGGCCTGCGTAGGCGGCACGGTGAGCGAAATCGTGAGAACCGTCGCCGTTGTCAAAGGTCAAAGCTGCTTCGATTTTGTAGAAGCCGGTCATTGAACCGAGTGCGCCTTCACCTTTAAAGCCCAGGCGAGAAGAGTTGCTGGACATGCTCAGGTTGCTGATAGAATCACCGGTACCAACCTCTTTGGCACTGACAGAATCGATACTGATATGCGCCTTACCATAAATTTCCAGCGCCTTCCCCGCAACCTCAACGGCATTCGCAAAACCAGGCAGAGCCACACCCGCACTCACTGCCAACGCGATTAATTTCTTTTTCATATTTCCTCCAAGGAACGTGTAAAAAAACAACAATGTTGCTAAAAACAGACGCGATGATGTCTTGCACGTGTTACGTCCGGGAGAAAGTTTTATGAAATTGAGGTGAAAGTCTTATTACAAAGCAGTCCCGCACAGTTTGAGCAGGATGAATTACGACCAAAACAATCTGGTTGAATAGCTAATGTGTAAGTGGTAACTGAGTACAGAATAAATCCAGAGAAGCGAAACGATGACAGGTTAGCTGCCTGGCAGGGAAAATAAATTACATAGGGTGTTGCTGCCTGAGCCAGGCAGCAACACAAAAGTATTAATGAGATTGTGTTGTGAGGATATTAACTTTTGCCGCGATTTTGATCGCGGACTTCTTGTTCCACCTGTTCCAGGCTGATATGACGCACGTCCTTGCCACGAACCAGGTATATGACGTATTCACAGATATTGCGAGCCCGGTCGCCAATGCGTTCCAGAGCACGTGCTGCCCACATAACGTTCACCACCCGAGGAATCGAACGCGGATCTTCCATCATGTAGGTCATTAATTGTCGCAGAATATTTTCGTATTCCTGATCGACCTTCAGATCTTCTTTGGCGATATGGGTCGCCGCCGCGATATCCATACGTGCAAAGGCATCCAGAGATTCATGCAGCATATGACGAACATGTTCACCTAAATGGCCGATACCCACCAGCGCCTTTGTCTCCTTGGTGTCAGCATCGGCAAAATGCAGGGCCATGCGCCCCACCCGTTCTGCTTCATCGCCAATCCGTTCCAGATCTGTAATCGTTTTGATAATCGCCATCAAGAGTCTGAGGTCACTCGCTGCCGGCTGCCGACGTGCCAGGATATGCGTACACTCTTCATCAATGCTGACTTCTAGTCTATTCACTTTGTAATCATTGGTAACCACGACTTCGGCCAGTGACGAATCCATAGTCGTCAGTGCCTGCACAGCATCTGCCAATTGTTGTTCAACAATCCCACCCATTTGTAAAACACGATTGCGTACATCTTCCAGTTCCTGGTTGTACTGCTGTGATATATGGTGACCAAGATCTGCTTTATCCATTGCAATATCCTCTGTAATACTTACCTGTTTAGTTTAGTCAAAGCCTGACTAGCACGCCTGTTTCTGTCAGTGACAGGCCGGCCGTCTGCCTGAAAAGATACTGCGGCTGACGCTGTAGCCAGGCTAGCAGTAATTTGCATCCGTTTGATGCCACTCCAGCATATACACTGTGAATAACAGTAATTTTACCCGGGAATGAATCACAAGTGTAAGATAATTCCCGAATCCCGGCCGTGACGAGCCGGCTTCAGATTGCCTCACGTGAGTCGGATTTATGCACTATGGCATCCGGCGGGAAATCACAGATAAATGTGCTGCCCCGCCCGACTTCACTGTCGATGCGAAGACTTGCCTCGTGTCGGCTCAAGGCGTGTTTCACAATAGCCAGCCCCAGACCCGATCCACCAGTCTCACGTGAGCGGGCAACATCGACACGGTAAAAACGCTCGGTTATACGTGACAAGTGATGAGGTGGTATCCCGATGCCAGTATCGCACACAGCCAGATGGGCACCTTCTTCATCCTGATACCAGCGAATAATGATGTCCCCACCTTCCGGTGTGTAATTCACCGCGTTAATAACCAGATTGCTGAACGCGCTGTCCAGTTCCTTACCGTCTCCATACAGATACAGATCAGAATCTATGTCGAGTGTAATCTTATGGTGACGGTCACCACTAATGATTTCTGCTTCTTCCTTAAGTGTTGCGAGTAATTGGGGAATCGCGACAACTTCGTGTTTGATCGGTCTCTGCTCGTTCTCCAGTTTTGATAACAGCATCAGGTCTTCAACCAGACGATGCATTCGCTTGGATTGCTGTTTCATTAATTCCAGAGAACGTTTCAAATTCTTGTCTGTAATGGTGTCATCACCCGATAGAGTCTCCAGAAAACCGCTCATCACCGTTAATGGAGTACGTAATTCATGAGAGATATTGGCAACAAAATCACGCCGGATTTGTTCCACGCGCTGCAGGAGGGTGACATCACGTACAATCAGTAATGACTGGTCCATACCATACGGTGTCAACTGTACGGCGATAATCCTGTTTTTATCAGCCGGAGCAACAAAATTCAGGACTTCATTTTTATTGTTGTGCGCCATGAAGGCCAGAAATTCGGGATTTCGAATCAGATTAGTCAGACGTTGGCCGACATCCTGTGGATACTTGAGGTCGAGCAATCGTTCCCCGGCCTCATTCCACCATTCGATTACGCCGCTGGCCTGCATGACGACCACGCCATCGGGCATGGCCTCTGTACTTTCACGAAACCGGCCAAGCAACTTGACCAGGCGTTTTTGTCGTTTCTTGTTACGGCGCTGTAGCCGGAAAATCTCGGTAAAGATATCACCCCAGACACCAAATGAATCCGGTGGATGATATTTTCTGCCGATCGACAGCCAACGACGCAGGTGATAAAGATTATAAAAAGTCCAGACGAGGTAACCGAAAGTGGTGATAAGTAAAAACAGAGTGAGATGACCAAACACCAGGCCGAGGAACAACGCTACAAGCAGAATGCCTGCCAAACTCCAGATTTCGGTGACCCAACTGTTATTCAAGTTTGATTACACCTGTTCAGAAAAACGATACCCTGCACCGCGAACTGTCTGAATATACTTGTCACATTCGTAGGTCTCAAGGGCACGGCGAAGGCGACGAATATGCACATCAACCGTACGTTCTTCAATATAGACGTTGTTACCCCAAACCTGATCCAGCAACTGGCTTCGACTGAATACCCGCTCCGGATGTGACATAAAAAAGTGTAACAGGCGAAATTCAGTGGGTCCCAGTTCCACCGCTATTTCTTTCACCAAAACCCGATGGCTGACGGTATCCAGCGACAAATCACCCATCTTGATAATATCCTCATTCCCGGGGATGGCAGTCCGCCGTAGCACGGCACGAATTCGTGCAATCAGTTCCTGGGTGGAAAAGGGTTTGGTGACATAGTCATCGGCGCCCGCCTCAAGCCCCTTGATCTTGTTCTCCTCCTCGCCGCGCGCTGTGAGCAGGATGATGGGTAATTCGCGAGTACGGGTGTTATGCCGAATCTTTTGTGCCAGATCGACACCACTGGTGCCAGGCAACATCCAGTCGAGGAGGATTAAATCCGGCACCTGCTGGTTAATCATGTCCTGCGCCTGCCTTGCATCAGCCGCCTCGTACACAGCAAACCCTGCCCGCCCCAGAGAAAAATTGAGCATCTCCCGGATGGCAGCCTCGTCTTCAACTACTAATATGGTTGGGTTATCCTTGGCCATAGTATTCAGCATCATGACACTCGCTCTATGTTGTGACGAGCGGATTACAACGAACCAATGTTACAGGGTGATGACATCCCTGCCTACTGACTTGATTTACTGGCAGGATTTTTCACAGAAGAGTCATAATCCCTGACAACACCTATCTATATGTGACATGGTCAACAACTCTCAGTGTAGGGGGGTTGATAAAATTGGAAATATTAAGGTACGAGAGAAAAACAATGAAAATGCGATTTTGGCTAGTTCTGACACTGCTCATCCCGATGACCGCGATGGCTGCTACCCAGTACGTAAGTGATAATCTGGTCATCACCCTGCGCACCGGCCAGGGCAACCAGTACCAGATCATCAAAACCCTGCCCAGTGGCACCCTCCTGACCGTGCTGGAAGAGACTCAGACCGGTTATACCAAGGTGCGGACGAGTGACGGTACCGAAGGCTGGGTTCGTACTCAGTACCTCAGTGACGAACCACCCGCAGCCATGCAACTGACCAAGGCCCAGGACAAACTCAGCCAATTGCAGGACAAACTGAGTAAGCTGCAGCAGGATTACAATGACCTGCGTAAACAAAAGGCAAGCCTGGATAGCCAGTACAGCAAGCTACAGAGCGACAATAAATCCACTAACGAAGAGTTGACCAAGCTGACGCAAATCGCGGCGCACCCGAAACAACTGCAGAGCGAAAATGTCGACCTTCGGGAAAAGTATGCCAATATGAGTAATGAATATAACCTGATTAAGCAGGAAAACCAGGTGCTCAAGGACCGTTCCAAACGTTACTGGTTTCTGGCCGGGGCCTTGGTTGTGCTCATTGGCATCGTGATTGGTCTGGCCATCCCAAAGTTGCGTTTTCGCCGCAAAGACGGCTGGGATTTCTAGAGACGCAAAATTCGTTTGATTGGGTGGATGTCTTTTAACAAGACTGCTTCTACACTAGCACCATGAGCAGGACTTTCCCTACCATCATGGAACGTTTGCGTGCCCTGGTAGGCACACCGTCGGTCAGCAGCGTCAGCCCGGAATTCGATCAAAGCAATCGGCCGGTAATCGACTTGCTTGCGGGCTGGTTGGCCGATCTGGGTTATCAGATCGACATCATGCCCCTCCCGCATCAGCCACACAAAGCCAACCTGATTGCGACCCTTGGCTCCGGTCCGGGCGGACTGGTGCTATCCGGGCACACCGATACCGTCCCATACGATGACAGCGGCTGGCAATCTGATCCATTCACGCTCACCGAGCGCGATGGGCGGCTGTTTGGTTTGGGCAGTGCCGACATGAAAAGCTTCTTTGCCCTGGCCATCGAGGCCGCGCGCCAGTTCGATGCCAAAAAACTCAAGGCCCCGCTGATCCTGCTGGCGACCGCCGATGAAGAGAGCTCCATGGATGGCGCCCTGGCACTGGTCGCGGCAGATAAACCCAAGGCCAAACACGCCATTGTCGGGGAGCCCACCGGGCTCAGGCCAATTCGTGCCCACAAGGGCATCATCATGGAATCTATTCGGATTACCGGCCATTCCGGTCACTCCAGTGACCCACGTCTGGGTAAAAGTGCCCTCGAAGGTATGCACAAGGCGATCGCGGAAATCCTGCGCTGGCGGCAGGAATTACAACAGCGCTATCAGGATCCCCACTTTGCCGTGCCCTATCCAACCCTGAATCTCGGCCATATCCACGGCGGTGATAATCCCAATCGTATCTGTGGCGAATGTGAGTTGCACTTTGACCTGCGCTCACTGCCCGGTATGTCCCAGGATGATTTGCGCCACGAGCTGGATCAACGCCTGGCGGCATGTTTTGCCGATAGTGGATTACAGGTCAGGCGCAATTCCTTGATCACGGGCACCGAACCCATGCACACCGAGGCTTCAGCCGACATTGTTCAGCAGGCGGAGCAGCTGACCGGCCATCAGGCTGAATCCGTCGCATATTGCACGGAAGGCCCATACCTGAATCAGTTGGGAATGCAGACAATCATTCTCGGTCCCGGCCATATTGAACAGGCACATCAGCCAAATGAATACCTGCCAATGGAACAAATCCAGCCGTGTATCGATCTAATCAGTAAGATGATTCAACGGTATTGCCAAAATGCACACTAAACGCTTATTCAATCTGGGCCTGATTATATTGCTGCTATCCATCACAGCCTGTGCCACAGTACAACCGTTTCCAGTCCCGGCAAATAATCCAACCGTGACAAACGTCCGTTACAACCTCGCCGCTCATGAGGATCAACAGGTCGTTTGGGGTGGCCAGATTCTGGCAATTGAAGTCAAAAAGGAAACCTCCCTGGTCACCATTCTGGCCAAACCACTGGACAGTAATGGTGAACCCATCAATACCGATAAGAGTGAAGGCCGTTTCCTTGCCCGCTTCAGTGGATTCCGTGACCCTGCCGTCTTTGCAGCAGGCCGGAGTTTGACTGTTGCGGGAAAAATTAAGGGCAGCGAAACGCGTAAGATCGGCAATTATCCCTATGTTCACCCGGTGATTGAGGTGGATAGCTACCGGTTATGGCCAGTGCAGACCACCCGTTACTACGATGCTCACGATTACTGGTGGTACGACCCCTGGTATCCGTGGTATCCAGGGTACCCGATGTACTACTATTACCCGACATACCAGCCAGGCCCCCAGAAACTACCGCCAGCTAACAAATGAGAAATACGATTTTCATTTTCTTTGTGCTGAGTATGACAGCATGCGCCAGTTCACCGCTCAAACTCGAAGGCGTCAACCGTACCATCACCCCTGCCATGATCGATGATGCGCACCCGTATACCGGCATGCGGGTGGTATGGGGAGGCATGATCGTAAAGACCCAACCCCTCCAACAAATGACGCAGATCGAGGTCCTCGCCTTTCCTGTAGACTCAAACGGCGAACCGGATCGCCAGACGTCCAGTCAAGGTCGCTTTCTTATCCAGAGAAAGGGCTATCTTGAGCCCGCGGATTTCGCCCCGGGACGCTGGCTCTCAGTCGTGGGTACGATAGGGCAGCCGCAAATGGGTACCGTAGGCAAAGCCAGTTATCGCTTCCCAGTCATCCTGCCTGACCAACTCTATCTCTGGCCACTAACATCGGGCTCTAATACCCAGACATACTTTCATTTTGGGATCGGCATTCAATTCTAGGTCGCGCGAATTTTTTTACGGCAAAACGTTTGCAGGGATCCGCACATGGGTTATGCTTGTAAAACAAGCAGATACGCTGGGTTCTTTAAGCAAATGCGAGAAAAACAACAACAACTGGATTTTGTCGACTGGTTTCGCCAATCCTCACCCTATATCCGTGCCTTTCGTGGTCGCACGTTCGTGATCACTTTTGGCGGCGAGATGCTGACCGATGCCCAGTTTCCCAGCCTGGTACACGATCTCGCCCTACTCAATAACCTTGGCATCCGGTTGGTACTGGTTCACGGTGCACGTCCCCAGATCGATAAACAGCTTAAACAACTGGGTGCCGAGATCAGGATCATCAATGGCCTGCGTGTCACCGATGATGGCGCGCTGGAATGTGTTAAACAGGCTGCCGGTGCCGTACGCGTCGAGATCGAAGCGCAACTGAGCATGGGTCTGAGCGCCATGCCCCTGGCCAAGTGCCCGATCAAGGTTGTCTCGGGCAACTTCGTCACGGCCATGCCACTGGGTATTCGTGATGGTGTGGACTACCTGCACACTGGCCAAATTCGCAGAATCGATGCGGAGGCCATTCACAGCCACCTGCAGCAGGAAAATATCGTCCTGCTTTCGCCCATGGGTTACTCGCCGACCGGTGAGGTATTCAATCTTACCGCCGAGGCCGTAGCGACCGAAGCGGCTAAGCAACTGAAGGCGGATAAACTGCTCATGCTCACCGATATTGACGGTATCCCGGACAGTAGTCGCCAGCTCATCCGGGAACTCACCCAACGGGAAGCCCAGTCGATTCTGGAAGGCAAGCGCAAACTCAAGGATACGATTCGCCAAACGCTGATGCATGCCGTGAGTGCCTGCCATGGCGGTGTAAATCGTGTGCATCTCATCAATCGCCACACTGATGGCGCCTTGTTGCTGGAGCTGTTCACCCGCGATGGAATCGGCACACTTATCAGCAGTGCCTCGTTTGAAGACATTCGGCGCGCCACGATTGAAGATGTCGGCGGTATCCTCGATCTCATCTCGCCCATGGAACAGGAAGGTATCCTGGTGCGTCGTTCCCGTGAACTGCTGGAGATAGAAATCGATTATTTCTGTGTGACCGAACGTGACGGTCTGATTGTGGCCTGTGCTGCATTGTATCCCTATCCGGAGGACGGTGTGGGTGAACTGGCCTGCCTGGCCGTCCACGCGGACTATCGCAAGGAAGGTCGTGGTGACGAGCTGTTTAATTTTTTAATTAAACAGGCCAAGGCCATGGGCATTATGCAATTGTTTGTTCTCACTACCCGCACCGCCCATTGGTTTCGGGAACGGGGTTTCAAACCGGCCAGTATCGATGTACTGCCGGTCAAAAAGCGCCAGATGTATAACTATCAACGCAACTCCAAGGTATTTATCAAGGACCTGAGCAGCTAATGGCAAAACGACAAACCATGACGCGTCCATTTCTTAAATGGGCTGGCAGTAAGTACCGGGTGCTTGAACATATCCACGAGATGTTGCCGGCGGGACAACGTCTGATCGAACCGTTTGCTGGCTCTGGCGCGGTCTTCATGAACACGGAATTTGACAGTTACCTGCTCGCGGATACCAATGCCGATCTGATCAACCTTTATCAAATTTTAAAGACACAGGGCAAAGATTTTATTTCTGAGTGTGAACGCCTGTTTCAGGCTCGAACCAACCAGGAAACGTACTACTATCGTCGACGCGAAGAATTCAACCGTTGCCGCGACCCGCAACGTAAAGCCGCATTGTTCATCTACCTCAACCGCCATGGCTATAACGGTTTATGCCGTTATAACGCTGCCGGACTATTCAACGTGCCGTTTGGTCGTTACAAGCGGCCATATTTCCCTGCAAAGGAATTGCTGGCGTTTTATCAAAAATCTGCACGCGCTGAGTTTGTTCATCTGGATTTCGATGCGGTCATGCAATCCGCACAGGTTGGCGATGTCGTCTATTGCGACCCGCCCTACGTACCTTTATCCAGTTCTGCAAACTTTACCTGCTACAGTGCAGGTGGTTTCGATATGCCACAACAGCAACGTCTGGCCGACCTGGCCGAACAGACACGCCAGCGCGGCATCCCCGTTTTGATTTCCAACCATAACACCCATTTCACCCGCAAGGCCTACCGCAGCGCCAACAATATCAAACGTTTTTCCGTGCGCCGCTTCATCAGTTGCAATGGTAATAAACGGCAAAATGCCGGTGAGTTGCTTGCACTGTTTAGCTAGAACTTAGTGTATTTTAATTATAGTAAAGGATAAGCATTAATCCGTTGCATATACTCTTGTATCTTTCCCCAAATCAGGATAAATAGAGTAAAATGAACTGATTGTTAGCGAACAATTGCCTTAATCAATCTATCTCACTTTGTTTGGATAAACCGGCTATTTCAGCGGTTTCGGCTTTCCGCCTACCAGCTGAAAAATCCTGAGTTGCCCACCATTCTTGCGCTCACACCCGCCAAATGTGAACGGTGAGCGTATTCCTTTCAATACAAAACGCTGATCGGTGAACCAGACACATTTGGAATCATCCAGCAACTGGACACGCTGTACTGCTGGGAGTTGCATAAAGCGACGAATGTCAGCCATTGCTGGTTCCTGCCAGATTCGACGCGCCAGAGCCTGGACTGGTTTTGCCCCGTACCGTGGAATCAATTCCCAGTTAACCTCGCGACGCGGCAGATACAGGGCATTCAACCGTTGAAAGAAATTGTCGTTTGCCCGAGCCGTCTTGGTTTCGTGGCGAAACAAATTCAGATAGCGCACATAGTAGTGATCCGGTAGGGCTACTACCAGTTTCCAGTTGAAAGGTGAAATTGGTTGCGGCAAGGCATAGACCTTCGCCTTCTGCAGGATTTTTGCAGGAGCACTGGCGTAGGCTTCACGTAGTGCCATGTGTTGCCACCAGCCCTGAGCAATTACGTAGCCCATGAGCAGGATGAAACCTGCCAGTGCGAAATGTCGTTTATAGCGTTTACTCAAATAGCTTGCGATCAGACCGAGGAGAATGATGCCGGTAAAATACCAGTCAATGATAAACGTCGTGGAAAATGCCAGTTTGTAATTACTGAACGGCGCAAAGACCATGGTGCCATAATCCGTAATGGCATCACCAAAGATATGCACCAGGATACCGAGCAGACACACACCAAAGAATGCACGCCAGGTATAACGTCCGCGGGATAACAGACTGAATAGCAACGCCAGGAGCCCGGCCCATAATGGCGCCAGGATAAACGAATGGGTGATTCCCCGATGGTAATTCAGAAAGGTCGTGGTACCAAATACCGTGGTAATAAAATCGCTATCGGGAAACATGCCGGCAAAAAATCCCGCCCAGGTCCTCGCGGGCAGGGATAGTTGCCCGGGCCTGGACTTAACGGGCTCGCTGGCGCGTGCGGCGAGCATGGCATTCAGGGCGTGTGTGAGGGTATCCATAAAATCCAGAGCAGAGTTAAAATCTTTAAAGCAAAACTGTACTGACTACGTCAGATAGGATTTTGATTTGATAAAAATATCGATTAAATCACCATCAAGTTTTCCCTCTTTTGCTTCCCGTTCCAGCATTGCTAACGCGATATCAGGCATAACACTGGATTTATATGGCCGATCTCCTGCCGTTAAGGCATCATAGATATCTGCTATTGTCATAATACGTGACTGTATGGGTATGTCTGCTGCCATGAGTTTGTTGGGATAACCACTGCCATCGAGCTTTTCATGGTGGGCATGGGCTATATCCGGTATACCCCGTAAATTTTCTGTCCATGGGATCAAATTGAGAAAATTATAGGTGTGTGTCACATGCATTTCGATTTCTCGCCGTTCCTCCGGCGTAAGACTGCCTTTAGGGATCTGCAACGCAGAAAATTCGAATTCAGTCAGTAAAGGGCGTTCCGTGGCATTCAGGTCTTCAAAGGTATCCTGATAGACATCTGTAAGCAACTCAGACATATCAGCATAAGTCAGGTTAGGTTTGTTGTGCAGCAGTATTTTTTCCAAATAACCATCCACGCGTGCATGGCTTTTTTGAAACTGCGCCTGCAGCTGATTGATGCGATCCTGTAACTGGCTTTTGGAAAGATATTTTGTCTCATGATTTTTCAGGATCTGATAATAGGCATGGCGCTCCATACATGCCTTGGCATACTCGAAGCGTAGTCGTATATTTTCTATCTCATATTCAAACAGTTTGTTTTCCTTGGTCAGAATCTCCTCTTTGATCCCAACCTTGCCGAAATCATGCAGAAGCGCTGTATAACGCAGCTCACGTATTTGTGCCTCATTGAAACTCACATCTTTCATTAATCCTTTATCGTGTTTGGACGTCGCTTTCGCCAGGTTTTCGGTATAGTGTGCGACCCTAAATGAATGCCCAGCCGTTACGGGATCCCGTGATTCGATTACTTGCACCGACGCTGACACAAAACCCTCCAGAAGATTTTCGATATCGCGAAACAGTTCTGTGTTCTTTAAAGCGACGGCAATTTGCGCCGAGATACCAGTCAGTATCTCCAGGTCTTCTTCGTTAAACCGGTTAGCATCACTGCGCGAATCAATTTGCACCAGGCCAAGGATCTGATTTTTAAATAAGAGAGGCGCGCAAATGACACTACGTAGTTGCAAGGCATGGATTGAGTCCTGATCCTTATAGTGTTTGTCACTCATGGCATCAAAGATGAGAATCGCATTGCGCTCCTTGATGACCTGGTTGATGATAGTGCGCGATATTCGTCTTTTGTGTTGTGTCTGCCCGGTATTCATGCCAAGTGGCGTAAGAATCTCGGTCTTTGTATCGTAGGCAAACAGGAAAACATTCTCGGCATTCTGAAAGACATCAAACAGGCAACGGATAATTTGAACCGAGAGTTGACCACTGTCTGTTGTCCCGCCCAGGGCCAGGCTGACGCGGGTAATGGCTTTAATCTGACGTGATAAATTTTGTGCATCAGTTGACGGGCCTGTCTCCTGGAGTTTATCCAGCCACTCCTGAGCATTGATAATCATGCTGGGACTGATCTGTTTGCTGGTGGATTCCTCCAGCGATGGCGATAGCGCATTACCGCCTGTTAACGAGGCTTCTGTGATTTCCGTGTCGAAAATGAGAATAGTGGTTCCAAGCCTGACCTGTGACTGGTCATGCAAAAGAATGGCTTGATTTGGCTTGAGACGCTGTCCTTCGATGTAACTTCCGTTTGAAGAGTATTTATCAATGGCAAAGTAGTCTTTCCCCTCACGGTAAACAACAAGATGTTCACGGCTAATACGGGGATCAGATAAATAAGCATAGGATGTGTGATCGATTCTCGTACTCTTGCTACGGCCAAAAGTGAGCCGATCACTGAAGCGAAAAACCTGACCCTTGTCCGGACCGACAATTACGCGGAACTTCACCATCGTTCTTCAGGGTATCTCACGAAATAAATAATACATTCTGAGTATAGAGCTCCCCTCATAATTATCATACGTTTGCGCCCGTCCATTGGACTTTTTGTCTTCCAACTCCCGTACAAACGGACTCCCAATCCGACTCTTGAATTTACAACTGTTGATAGTGGCCAATATATCAAGAATTTTGTGTTAAGACCTGATTTGCAGGACTGCACATCAAACAGAATCGCAAATGTCAATTATTTACCCAGCAAGCCACACAAAGCTTGTCATAAAGCTAATCCCCTGATATTCCTGCCCAGGGTTGCAGCAAACCATTTATTCGGTGGATAAGAATGCGCGGTCGATCACAGCTTTTCTCCAGGTCCGCAAAAACCCTTAAAGCCCACCCAACCATGGCCGAAATATTCAAATTATAATCACAACGAGGTTTTTGATGATGCATGCCCACTCTATGCGGACATGCATGGATGCCATGACAGCGCCAGATACCCGGCGCAAGATCCTGATACTGGAACAGGACGAGTACCTTGCAAGTTTGATGCATTTATTGCTTTACCGGGAAGGCTTTAACATTGCCGCCGTAACCCACGTCGATCATCTCATACCACATATGCAGGCAAACTCTGCACCTATGATGTTGTTTGTGAGTCATTGCTGGTTACGTGAAGACAACCCCGTCGTGCTGAAAAAGCTCAGGGAAACACCGAGGTGGAAAGGTATTCCACTGATCATGCTGATGAATTATTACGATCTGGATTTAATCGAACGGGTAACTGAGCTGGGAGTCACGGACCATCTGCTGCAACCGTTTGAACCGGCGGCACTGATCGACATTATTTGCAAATACGCACACGGGATTAATCTTAATTAATCCGCAAGTTCCTCATCCACCGGGACGACTTTTAACACTTCATCAATGGTCGTCCAACCCATTGCCACCTTGCGCGCACCGGAAATGCGCATTTTGGTCATACCGAGTTTGACCGCCTCACTGCGAATCGCAGTCGCGTCACTTTCCGGGGTGATCTTTTGCCGTAATGGTTGATCCAGGATCATCATTTCATAAATCCCGACCCGCCCAAGGAAGCCGGTCTGACGACATTCATCGCAACCCACTGGTTTATAAAATTTTCCCTTGCCACTGAGTTTCCACGGGTGGGTCAGAGTTCGCCACATATCTTCATCAATAGTGGTCGGTTCCTTGCAGTGCGGGCATAAGGTACGCACCAGGCGTTGTGCCATGATCCCGGCTATAGTGGCATTGATCAAATAAGCCGGTATTCCGATCTCTCGCAGACGTGGGACCGCCGCCGGGGCATCATTGGTATGTAGTGTGGAGAGCACCAGGTGTCCGGTTAGTGCAGCCTGAATCGCCATTTCCGCTGTCTCCTTATCACGTATCTCACCGACCATGATGATGTCCGGGTCCTGCCGCAATAAGGTACGGATACCCCGGGCAAAGGTGACATCGATATTCGCTTGCACCTGCATCTGGTTGAATTCGGGCATCACCATTTCTATTGGATCTTCGATGGTGCAGACATTCACCTCCGGTGTCGCCAGCAGGCGCAGGGTCGAATACAGGGTAGTGGTTTTTCCCGAACCGGTAGGCCCCGTCACCAGCACAATGCCGTGTGGCCGATTGATCATCCTGTTCCAGTCGGCAATATCCTTTTCACTGAAACCCAGCGCCGGAAAATCCTTGACCAGGACTTCCGGGGTAAAAATACGCATGACCATCTTTTCGCCGAAGGCCGTCGGCATGGAGGACAGACGCAGTTCGATCTCATCTCCGTCCGGTGTCTTGCTCTTGATGCGGCCATCCTGTGGTCGACGCTTCTCCACCACATCCATGCGACCCAGCACCTTGATGCGGGAAATCACCACGTTCATGACCGGTGTCGGCATGTCGTAGACATTGTGCATGACACCATCGATGCGAAAGCGGATGTGGCCCATGTCGCGGCGTGGTTCAAGGTGGATATCACTGGCGCGTTGCTCAAAGGCATATTGCAGCAACCAGTCGACAATGTGTACGACTGACTGGTCGTTGGTATCCAGGCGACCGGTCTTGCCCAGTTCGATCAGTTGTTCAAAATTACTGACACCCGGGATATCTTTATCATTCTCACTGGTGGCACGTCTGATTGAATGACTGACACTGTAGAACTCGGTGAGGTAACGGGAGATATCTACCGGATTAGCAATAACCCGCTCCACCTGCAAGCCGCTGACGTGTGTCACCTCTCCTTCCCAAGCCCGCAGGTAAGGCTCAGCCGTGGCAATCGTCACCGTCTGCTCGGTAACAGCAATGGGAAGAATCTTGTGGCGGTTGGCATAGGCGGAGGAGATCACCGCAGTGACCGACGTAACATCCACCTTGAGAGGGTCGATTCGTAAATACGGTAAGTCCGATTTGTCAGCCAACCACTGTACCAGTATCTCCAGTGTCAGTTTCTTGCCCGGACGTTTGAGGTCGGGCCATTCCTGTTGAGAGATAATAACGAGCGGGTGGATTTCGAGGCGGCTGCTGCGCACCGGTATCAAAAATTCACCGGCAATATGCTTATCAAGTCGCCCATCGGCGACCAGGTTCTCGATCAATTCACGCATGGTGAATTTATGATCGAGTGAATCAAAGACTGCCGGTTGCATCGCCATATGTTTATCGTCCCGCCCTGACCAGACCACCCAAACCGGCCTGTTCCAAAATATTATTCAGATAATTTCGAATGCTAACAGCATCATCCATATCCATCACAGCGTCAAGGCAATGCCGGGCCTTCTCTGCATTGAAACTGCGAATTACCCATTTAATCCGATTCAAACTCGAAGCGCTCATACTCAGGCTATCGATACCCATTCCCAGCAACAACAATGCAGCAGCCGGGTCGCCCGCCATTTCCCCACATACGCTGACCGGTTTACCGACACTGTGTGCATCGGTAATCGTTTTCCTGACTGCATCAATTACCGCCGGGTGCAAGGCATCATATAGCGATGCAACGCGGGAGTTATTGCGATCCACCGCCAGCAGATACTGAGTCAGATCATTGGTTCCGATGGAGAGAAAGTCGGCACGGCTGGCCAGGCGCTTGGCAAGATAAACGGCGGAGGGCACCTCGATCATGACTCCCACTCGCGGTTTTGTGACCTGGTACTGCTCTTCCAGCAGTTCCTGGTACGCCCGGTCGATCAAATTATTGGCTTCATCCAGCTCCGCCAGGTGACTGATCATGGGTAACAGGATATTCAGATTATTCAGGCCACACGAGGCACGCATCATGGCCCGCACCTGAACCAGAAAAAATTCCGGGTGATCCAGTGTAATCCGGATACCACGCCAGCCAAGAAAGGGATTGTCTTCCTGAATGGGAAAGTACGGCAAGGCTTTGTCACCGCCCACGTCCAGCGTGCGCAAGGTCACTGGCCTCGGTGCAAAGGCCGAGAGCACCTGCTGGTATACCCGCAGTTGTTCTTCCTCACCCGGAAAGCGCTGGCGTACCATGAACGGAAACTCAGTACGATACAGGCCAATCCCATCGGCACCACTGTTCAGGGATGGCGTGATGTCTGATAACAAACCGGTATTGGCATACAAGGGAATTTGTTTACCATCAAGTGTCACGGAAGGTTGCTTGCGCAGGTTTACCAGTTCCGCTGAGAGCGCTGCCTCGTCCCGAGCCAGCCGTTCGAACTCTGCCCGCACCTGTTTGGGCGGATTGATGTAGACGTTACCGCTGTAACCATCGGCAATCACCATCTGGCCATCGATTCGCCCCACGGGTAATTCCGTCACCCCCATGACAGCAGGTAAACCCAGGGCCCGTGCCAGGATCGCGACATGGGAAGTGCGCGACCCGCGCGCACTGACCACGCCTATCAGGTGTTCACGTGGCACTTCGGCCAACTGCGCAGCAGTAATCTCATCGCCTACCAGAATAGTTTTCGCCGGATACTCCACATCACGCCGCGCATCCTTGAGCAGGTAATGCATAATTCGGCGTGCGAGTTCGCGCAGGTCTTCCGCGCGTTCACGCATATACGGATCATCCATCTCGGCAAAGGCCTGGATCTGTTCTTCGATGGTCCGACGTACCGCACCCGGTGCCCAATTGCCTTCCATGATCCGCACTGCCGTGGAACCACGTAAGGAATGACTGTCAAGCATTAATAAATACGCATCGAATAAGGCGCGCTCCTCCCGCGGTAGCACATCCTGCAGGCGCTTGGATAAGGTGGTAATGTCATTTTTGACGGCGTCGAGGGCAGTGTTGAATGCCAGGATTTCCGCATCCATATCCTCCACGGGGCGATCCGGGATCTTGTCCAGGTCCGTGGCAGGATAAATCGCAATGGCAGTCCCGATTGCAACACCCGGTGCGCCCGGCAGGCCATGGATGGGGCGGGCACTACGCGTTTCATGCTGATTGAGCAGTTTTTCCATCTCACCGCTGGTCTCCGCATGAGCCATGGCCCCGGCCAATTGCGCAGCGATGGTAATCAGAAAATTTTCCTGCTCTTCATCAAATCGCTCCGGTTTGATTTGCTGCACGATCAACACGCCCAGCACCTTGCGGTGATGAATGATCGGCACACCCAGAAAACCGTAGTACTGTTCCTCAGAGGTACCGGGAAAAAAATGATAACGCGGATGCTGTGGTGCGTTATCAATATTGATGGGTTCGGCACGACTGGCAACCAGGCTGACAATACCCTGGTCAAATCCCAGGCGCACTCTGCCCACAGATGAAGGAGCCAACCCCCGTGTGGCCATCAACACATGTTGCCTGAGCACATCATCGGTCAGATACACCGAACAGACATCGGCATGCATGGCCTCCCGCACCTGTTCAACAATAATGTTCAGGGCCTGATCCAGATTACGGGCAGCATTCACCTCCAGGATGATACGGCGTAGGGTATTTAGCATGGAGTAAGATCGGTTATCGTTAAAATCCAGTAACTCAACGGTGTGTGAGTTGTTGTTCGACCGTGCGGTGAGTTATTGGTTTGATAAGGGGTATCAATTGTTCCAGCGCCTTGCGATAGACAATACGTTTAAACGGTATCACCAGATCCACTGTCTCCCAACAGTTGATCCAGCGCCAGGTATCGAATTCGGGTTTGTCCGTGGTATCCAGGCAAACTGCCTGCTCGTGCCCAATCAGTTTTAATAAGTACCACAGTTGTTTCTGGCCGATACAGCGGGGGCGCTGATGGCCGTGATGACGCCGATAGCGCCGGGGTATCCGGTAGCGGAGCCAGCTTGCGGTGCGGCCAATCACTTCCACGTGTTCGGGACCAAGGCCCACCTCTTCGGCCAGTTCACGATATAAGGCCTGCTCCGGAGTTTCATTGCGGCGAATACCGCCCTGGGGAAACTGCCAGGCATCCTCCCCCGTTCGACGCGCCCAGAATACTTTGCCGGCATCATTGCACAGTATGATGCCAACATTGGGCCGATATCCTTGTCGATCAATCACTTAATTCTGGCTCTTTATAGTCCGCGTGAACAACATTGTTTCACAGCAGTAAACAACTCGTAAACTCCCCTTAAATTAAGCAGTAAACACCTTAAATATCAAATGCTTGGCCAGATTTAACCGATCCCAGCCAAAAATCTGCAGGAATTAGGGTAAGATGCGCAGCTTTCGTCAACGGGAACCACGGGATTTACCACTTTGAGTCTGGCCATATTTGATTTAGACAATACCCTACTGGCAGGGGATAGCGACTACCTCTGGGGCCAATACCTGGTGCAGCAGGGGCTCGTCGACGGCAAGGAATACGAGGAAAAAAACCAGCGTTTCTATGACGAGTACAAGGCCGGACGCCTGGATATCTATGAATTTCTGGCCTTCAGCCTGCATCCCCTGACCCTGTTCAGTCCCGGCATGTTGAAGGACATGCACGCGCAGTACATGCAACACATGATCGACAGGCTGATTACCCCGGAGGCCCTCGCCCTGGTCGATAAACATCGCCAACAAGGCGACACCTTATTAATCATTACCGCGACCAACAGCTTCGTCACCCGGCCCATCGCACAGGCCTTCGGGATCTCCAATCTCCTGGCGACTGAACCGGAGATGATTGATGGTCACTACACCGGCAAGGTCAGCGGCATCCCCTGCTTCCAGGATGGCAAGGTCAAGAATCTGCATCGCTGGCTGGATAAACACAATATGGATCTGAGCGGCAGCTGGTTCTATTCCGATTCACACAATGATTTGCCCTTGTTGTACGAAGTGACCCACCCGGTAGCCGTTGACCCGGATCCGCAACTGCGCCAGGTCGCGGAGCAGCGTAATTGGCCCATCCTGCAACTGCACCATGGCGACCTCACTCACTAAGCCGACAGACCTTCCCCCACAGCGTCGGCCCACGCTGTTACTCCTGGGTCTGTTTGTCTTCAGCATTCTGGGTTTTATATTTTCCCTCACCCAGGGCAGTCTGCATTTCACCCTGGGCCAATATCTCGAAGTTCTGCAGGGACAACACAATGAATTGGCTTGGCAGGTGATTCATCAATTGCGATTACCCCGGGCACAACACGCCTTCATCACCGGCGCTCTCCTCGCCAGTGCTGGTGCCTTGCTCCAAATACTGTTGCGTAATCCACTGGCAGAGCCGTATGTCCTGGGTATCTCTGGCGGTGCCTCGGTATTCGCCTTGCTGGCCATGCTCGCCGGGTTAACGGGTTTCGCCGTCTCCGGCTCCGCGTTTGTCGGCGCCCTGATCTCCATGCTGTTGGTCTTTGGCCTGGCACGCGGCCAGAATGCCTGGTCACCGACGCGCCTGTTGCTGACCGGCGTGGTACTTGCCACAGGCTGGGGTGCCATTATCAGCTTCATTCTGAGTATCGCCCCGCAGGGTCAGTTGCGTAGCCTGTTATTCTGGTTAATGGGTGATCTCAGTTTTGCGCAACAGATCTGGCCAGGACTCGTGACGCTCATCTTTGGGCTGGTTGCTATGCTGTACAAGGCACGCCAACTCAATGTCCTTACTCTCGGCAGCCAGCAGGCACACACGCTGGGAGTAGAAGTCACCCGCCTGCAATGGCAGATCTATGTCCTCGCCTCGCTAATGACCGCCATGGCGGTGGTGCAGGCAGGCAGTATCGGATTTGTCGGTCTGATTGTTCCGCATGTGTTGCGGCTGTTGGGCTTACGCGATCATCGCTTTCTCATCCCCGGCTGTGTCCTCACCGGTGGTGGGCTGTTATTGATCGCCGACACCCTCGCGCGCAGCCTATTCAGCGATGTGGTCTTGCCTGTGGGCATCCTGACCGCGGCAATTGGGGTGCCGGTTTTCATTGTCTTGCTATATCGGGGTACGCGGTCGCTATGACAACGTCATCTTTACTGAGTACCCAGGGCTTACGTCTCGCGGCAGGTGAGCGGACACTCTGCCGCGATCTCAATTGGCAGATTCAACCTGGACAATGCTGGGCTGTAATGGGTCTCAACGGGGCAGGCAAAACCACCCTGCTGCATACTCTGGCCGGCATTCACCAACCGGATCAGGGTGAGGTCCGCTTACTGGATCAACCTATTCACAGCTATTCCCGGCGACACATTGCCCAACAACTGGGGCTGTTATTTCAGGAAAGCGATATGGTGTTCCCGGGCAGGGTCATCGAACATGTCCTGATCGGTCGTCATCCCCATCTCAACAACTGGCAGTGGGAAAGTGATGATGATTACCAGATTGCGCAACATGCGCTTGCCACGGTTGGGATGAGTCAGTTCGCACAACGGTATATTCATACACTCTCGGGTGGGGAGCGCCAACGGATGGCAATTGCAACCGTCCTCACGCAACAACCACGTATCTATTTACTTGACGAACCGGTAAACCACCTCGACTGGCATCATCAACATCAACTACTGGCCACCCTAACCGGCCTGGCCCAGAGCGGATCCTGCAGCCTGGTTATGGCCCTGCATGACGTTAATCTGGTTGCACGCTATTGCGACCACGTGTTGATGTTGTTTGCCAACGGTGAGGTGAAGATGGGAGATAGCTACAACCTTCTGCAGGCGAAGACCTTATCGGTACTTTATGGCTATGAGATTGAACAAATCGATGCCGATGGCAAAACAGTATTTATTCCTGCCTGACTGCTTCAGGCATGTGAAGTATTAGTCAGCACTGCCGTACGGGTACGTGGTTCGAGATGTTCCAGCCAATCGACCAGGGGTTGCCACTGGGTTTTGTCATCCTGTACGCGCTGATCCCACATCTCAAAGATACCGACACCGCGCGCCGACGCACGCACATAATTCTGGGTATCACGCAAACTGGCAATAAACGGCAGCTTCAGGGTTGTCAGAAAACGTTCGAGTGACTGATAAACCAGCGTATTCTTTTTCACGCGATTGGCAATCACCGCCACATTGACACCAAAACTACGGACCTTACCAATCAATAACAGATCTTCAATAAAACGGGTGGCGGCATGAATATCGATGGGGCTGGGCAGTACGGGTACCAGTACGGTATCGACGCTGCGAATAAATTCCTGTAATTGTTGCCCCATGATGCCAGCGGGGGCATCAATGACAACACGATCCGTTCCCGGTAACACACGGCGGTGCCAGGACATAGTCACACCGGACCGCGGGCGTTCGTAAGCCGGAACCCCATACACCTCAGTCTTTTCCTTCGGGCGCAAGCTCAACCAGCGCATGCTGGATCCCTGCGGATCATGATCGACTAACGCGGTCACATGGCCTGCACTCGCATAAAAACTGGCGAGATTGGTGGCAATCGTCGTCTTGCCACAACCACCTTTGGAATTGAGTACGAGAATGCGTTGCTGCATGGGTTCTTTGTTTTATTCAGTTTTGTTGGGTGCTGATACCCGGCTATAGCCACCAGTCTCAGCATGATTAAAATTTAATATACCTTATTTAAGTAAGGTTTCTGTGACCGCGGTCTCAATCTTTATTATAGTCAACGGGATTCGCGGCTGGATTTTACGCTGATTTTATGTGGCACGGTTCATACACCAGAGCCCTATTCCCTGTTTCTTGACAATTTTAAGAGGTGCCCGCATCATCGCTCGCGCTTATCTTCTACTTCAGGTGCCTGGCGGATAATTATCCAACAGGTGAAACGGGAAGCCGGTGAATCATTTGATGACTATTCCGGCGCTGCCCCCGCAACGGTAAGCAAGCCAAAGGTTACTCACTATGCCACTGCCTCTTGGGTGGGAAGGCGAGTAAACCGGATGTCACTGACATCGGCTTGCAAGCCCGGAGACCGGCCTGAGGGAGATCAGGGTGTGTCGCGGAGGGCGAAACACGCGGGTAATGTTCCACGCTATCCGACTTTTTTCCTCCCGGCACGGTTGACCCGCACGCGGGTGTGCGTAACTTGAGGAAAAAAATAATGAATATCAGATCTACCTCCAGTACTGTCCTTGTGCTTTCTATTGTTAGCGCTTCCTTTGCTGCGCAGGCAGCAGACCAAACCGAACCTGTTATCGTCACCGCCACACGGACAGCACAGACTGCTGATGCCTCTGTAGCACCGGTTATCGTTATTGATCAACAAACCCTCCAGCAAAATCCTGGTGCGGATGTCACCGATATTCTGCGTATGTATACCGGGATTGAGATTAGCCGCTACGGCGGGCCGGGCCAGACCACCTCTGTATTCATCCGTGGCGCTGAGAGCAATCACACCTTAGTGATGATCGATGGCGTCAAGATCAATCCAGGGACCATCGGCAGTGCCGCCTTGCAGAACATAGACCTCTCCATGATCGATCACATCGAAGTCGTGAAAGGACCACGCTCCACCCTGTATGGTTCGGAGGCTATCGGTGGCGTCATCAACATCATCACCAAACGCCGCAAAAGCGACGGAACTGATTTCAGTACCGAGGTGGGTGGTGGCAGTTATGGAACTCAACAGATACGTCTGTCCGCGCATCACCATACAGATGATCGTGGCGCAGGCATCGAAATCAGCAAAATCAAGAGCGATGGTTTCCCGACCAAAGCCGGTACTACAATCGACCGAGGCTATGACAATTTGAATCTCCATCTGTACGGCAGCAAGCATGTCGGCGATACCGACTATGAAATCAGTCATTGGCAAAGTACTGGCAATACCCAATATCTGGATTTCACTAACGCGCCGGTCGATCAGGATTTTGAAAATGCAACGACGGCCATTACAGCCAAAACAACAATGACCGCCAATTGGACAAGTAAACTAAAACTCAGTCATGTCAGCGACAAGATCGACCAGAATCAAAATAGCGATTTTGCACACACCAGTCGCTATGCCATCGACTGGCAAAATGATATTCAGTGGACTTTGCAAAATCTGCTGACCGCTGGTGTATATCGATCCCAGGAAGCCACCAATGCCTCTGTCTATGGAACCGGTTTTGATGTCGATACCTATGTCAATGCTGTCTACCTGGAGAATGTCCGTACCACACAGTCAACGACATTGGTTACCGGTTTGCGCTTTACTCACCATCAAACCTTCAGTGACAACACGACCTGGAATGTCGAGTACGGTGTCAATCTTGGTTCTGCCTTTCGCCTGACCCTCGCCAGTAATAGCGGCTTTCGCGCACCGGACAGCACTGATCGCTTTGGTTTCGGCGGGAACCCGAACCTGAAACCAGAGAAATCGCAGAATAGCGAGATTGGTCTGCGCTATGAACTGAGCAAGACCCAGCGCATCTCGCTCAACGTCTATCGCAACAAGATTACTGACCTCGCTGAATACAACAATCTGACTTCTACAATCGAAAATATTGGCAAAGTCACGATCACTGGTAGCGAACTGGTTTACCAAATAATGGGACAGCATTGGATAGGTCGTGCCAGCGCCATGCTCCAGGATCCGCATAATGATATTAACGATACCCAATTATTGCGACGCTCCAAGCATGCATACAGCCTGATGCTGAAATATCGCGGCAGTACATTCGACATCGGGCTCGAGGCCTATTACAGCGGAACCCGCCCGGATATCGACATCAAT
Source organism: Thiohalomonadales bacterium (assembly GCA_040235555.1). GTDB lineage: Bacteria > Pseudomonadota > Gammaproteobacteria > UBA6429 > Thiohalophilaceae > RI-92. Next base: position 35,102 of record JBECKZ010000087.1, read on the forward strand.
ACCTATCTGCCAGTCACGCTGGATCCTTACACCCTGGTCAATTTGAATGCGCAATACCGCTTTACGCAAACCCTCAGTGCGAATCTACGGATTGAAAATCTTGGTGACACGGATTACCAGGTGGCTTCTGGTTATAACACCCCAGGACGCAGCGCGTATGCCGAACTGCGTTACGCAATGTAGTAAAATAAAATATGCGATTGGGTATCCAACATTTTATTGCTACATCTGTACTGACCCATACGGCAATTTTCGCCGTGTGGGTCAGTACACAATCGCACATCCTACAGATACCCAGTGCCCCGTCCAGCGCACCAGGTTTTGAAGTGGTCTTGCTACAAGCAAACAAATCGACCCACCATATCCGGCACCAAACACGTAGTCACAAACAAATTCAGACCAAAATCAAACCGCCACAACAACTCGCATCCACTCAAACCATTGAAAGCGCACCAGTTGCTATCCCACATGCTCAGAACGCGGCAACTCCCTCACCCGCTGCCGAGTTACAGCGAAATGAACTACGCGATCGGGTATTGAGTAAGATCCGCACACATCTGGAGCAGTATTTTGTATACCCACTACTCGCACAACGCGAAGGCTGGCAGGGCCGGGTCCTGCTCGGATTTTCCGTGGAGGCCGATGGCAAGATCCGGAATATCCACATCGCTGCTGGTTCCGGTTATCCAATTCTGGATACCTCAGCCGTCTCTGCATTATCCCGCGTCCAGAATTTGTATGAGGCCACTAGCTGGTTGCAAGGCCGACGTCTGGAATTGCAAATGCCGGTTATCTTTCGTTTGCAAGGAGGTTAAATATGGGACATCGTCTTTCCAAGATCTATACACGTACCGGCGATGACGGCACTACCGGCCTGGGTGATGGTGTGCGTGTCGACAAGGATGATCCGCGAATCGAAGCGTTTGGGACGATAGACGAACTCAACAGTCACATCGGTGCCATCCTGGCATACAAACTACCAGTCGCCGTCGCACATTGCCTGCAAGATGTGCAGCATGACCTGTTTGATCTGGGTGGTGAACTGAGCCTGCCTGATTATGTGAGTATCAGTGCGAGCTATGTCCAGCGCCTCGAACAACAACTGGATCAATTCAATGCAAACCTGCCGCCTTTGAAAGAATTCATTCTTCCTGCAGGCGGCCTTGTAGCTTCCCATACACATATCGCGCGCACGGTTTGCCGCCGGGCCGAACGCCGGGTCTACAGCCTGCATAAACTCACGCCTGTTAACAAGCATATTCTGCATTATCTCAACCGCCTATCCGATTTGCTGTTCGTAATCGCCCGTGTCTGCGCCCGTCATGAACACGGTACAGAAGTGTTTTGGCAGCCACGGAAAAACAAGTAAACTCTCCCCTTTTTAGCAAAGCTAAAGGTTGAGAGCGCATGAAAGATCCGGTGGTGTTAGTTGGTATTGGTGAAATGGGCGGCGTGTTTGCCCGCGGTATTCTCCGCGTCGGTCATCCGGTTATCCCGGTCACTCGCAACTGCAACGTGCAGGAAGTCGCCGCCGCTTATCCCCAGCCGCAACTGGTGCTGGTTAGTGTCGCCGAAAATGACCTGCATACCACGCTTGCGCAGTTACCTGCTAGCTGGCACGACCGTGTGGGTCTGCTGCAAAATGAATTGTTGCCGCGCGACTGGGAACAATACAACTTCACTAATCCGACCGTCATTTCAGTCTGGTTCGAAAAGAAAAAGGGTCAGGATGCGAAGGTGCTGATCCCCTCGCCGGTATTCGGTCCACAAGCGGGCCTGCTGGTCGCCGCCCTTGCCGCGCTGGATATTCCGGCGGTTACGCTCAACAGTGCAGAGGAATTATGTTACGAGCTGGTGCGCAAGAATGTCTACATCCTTACCACCAATATCTGTGGCCTGGTCACCGGCGGCAACGTTCATCACTTGTGGCATGCACACCAGGACCTGGCGCGGGAAGTGGCGCACGAAGTCATCTACATCCAGGAGTGGCTGACCAACCAGACCTTTGACCGCGAACAACTGATCGCCGGTATGGTCGAGGGCATGGAAGGTGATCCCGAACACAAGTGTATGGGTCGCTCGGCGCCGGGCCGTCTCCAACGTGCGCTGCAATTTGCGGATGAGGCCAAACTGCCGGTGCCGAAACTGCGAGAGATATTTGCACAGGAAGTTCAAGAATGATTCATATCGTTGTTTTCGGTATACTTTTCCAGTCATTAATGACTTGTTGTGTAATAT
>JBECKZ010000111.1:0-8777 GCA_040235555.1 Thiohalomonadales bacterium
CACCAGTACCGCTACCAATGGCCTCGGCATGGGCCTGGCGACCCTGCTGGTACTGGTCCTGACAAACGGCATCATCTCGATGGTACGCAATCTGATTAGTCCGGAAGTCCGCATCGCGGTATTCGTATTGCTGATAGCCGCCGTGGTCACGGTAGTGGACATGGTGATCAATGCCTGGATGCACGAATTGCATAAAGTCCTGGGGTTGTTCCTGCCGCTTATCGTAACCAACTGCGCGATTCTTGGCCGTGCAGAATCTTTTGCCTCACGTAACTCCGTACCGCGTTCACTGATGGATGGCTTTAGCATGGGCCTGGGTTTCACATTTGCATTAACATTTTTAGGCATCGTGCGTGAAATTACCGCCAGCGGTACCGTGTTTGCACAGGCCTCTTCCCTGCTGGGTAATCACTTTGCCTTTCTGGAGACCACCCTGATCCCGCATTACCGCGGCTTTTTGTTAATGATGCTACCACCGGGTGGATTCCTGGCACTGGGCTTTGTGCTGGCCGGCAAACGCCTGCTGACAAAACGCACCAGCCCCGTCGAGGTATTACAGGAAGAATCCATAGGTTGCCATTAAAACAGGAGACCACTCATGAAAGTCAGTGTTGCTTATACCAGTAACGAGAAGCAGGTCTGGCTACACGTACAGCTCCCGGATGGTAGTACCGTCAATGATGCCATCAATCAGTCAGGGATCCTCTCCATCTTTCCCGAAATTGACCTGACTCAACAAAAGCTCGGCGTCTTCGGCAAACTCACCAAGGCCGATTCGCCGCTGAACGAAGGTGACCGGGTGGAGATTTACCGGGCCATCACTGCGGACCCCAAAACCGTGAAGCGACGGGACAAGGATGACGATAGTGATGACGATTAAATAGTCAGATTAAAGCAAGAGTTACGATAGCCATCGCCGCTTCAGGACATGGTCCTGCAATCACCAGTCACAGGCGCAGCGCGAAAATTGCTAAAGGTCAGAATTGATACCGCACTGACATCATGACCACATTCACACTGTAATTCGGCGACGTCTGCCCCAGCGCCAGCAAGTTACTAACGGTATCTACAGCCACACCATCATAACTCCAGTTTGTTGAATCAAGCTTCTGGTACCAGTAAGTGCCCTTCAGGGTCAGGTTGTCGCGCAGTTTATACGCGGCATACAGTTTTGCGCTTATAAAATCAGCGTTGATATCGGGAAACGGTGCCGCCGCACTGCCGGCGTCCACGATCACTCTGCCCTGGGAATTGGTGATGCTGAAATCACCGCCGACATCCAGTTTCTTCTCGATGATGGTATGTTTGAAACCGAAGCCAATCGTATCAATGGTATCTTTGTTTTCGCCAGACCAATCCGCTATGGTTGCGGTTGAACTGCCTGACTGCTGTGAACTGATCTCTTCATGATTCAGGAAGATATACAGCGTGGTCTTCGCATCGACCACCGCACTCATGTCCGCATTCAGGGAAAAGTCCCGGCTGGCGGTGAGACCGACCGAGGAATGACTGTAGACATCATTGGCATACTCGAAACCGAAGCCGACGCTCACGTTGTTGAAACTCAGCAGCTGGATCCGCAAGGAGCCCAGATCGCGGTCGCGATCCGCCATATTGTATTTGCGCAACAAGGGATTTTCCTCAGGGCTTAACCAGGGTAATGCTTCGTAGTTGCCGATGTCACGTTTGGCGTGCGCCAGCTTAATGGTCATTTCCGCCGTGCCGGGTATACGAACCTTACCCTTGCCCCACACGGTATTTTCCGTCGTATCGGAAACTTCCTGGTAAGTGCGATCGTTCTTGTCGTTATCGAACCCGGCTGACAGCCGGGTATTCCCCGTGAGCTGGTAGTCGGCTTCCAATTTGAGTTTGTTCTGGCGGAAACTGTAGGGCAAGTTCGTCCGGGTGGTGCTATTGACATTGGTATCGGTGGAGACCCAGGTGTAGGTTGCCTGCGGCGTTTTATCGTCGTGATCGTTATATATATAAGTAAGGCCCAGGTTCAGTTTAGGCGTCACCCGCGACGTGATTTTCAGCTTGCCATTGACCGTGTCGACCAGCCCGTCCAGGGAACTGCGCGGCAGTGCGAAGGGATAACCGGTCAGACTGGTGTTCGTGGTCACCGGCAGGAAGTCCTGGTTCTGGGTCATCCGGCCAATAGAAAGATCGGCGGTAGCCCGGGTCCGTTCGCTAAAGTCATAGCCGAGCTCTGCAGTGAGTTGATGAAATGCGTTGTCCGGCGGTTGCGCCAGTTGACCGCTATCCGCTCCGGCAGCCGAGACATAGGGATTCTGCCAGGTTAACGCCGTGTTGTTGTCACTGAACAGGGAACCGTAGTATGCAAACCTGGCCTGGAAGGCATTGCCGGTATACGAAGCGGAAACGTCGATCTGCTGGGTCACATAATCCACCGGCATCACCAGTTGCGCACCGTTAAAAAAGAAAGCACTGCCCACCGCGCGGGTGCCCTCGCGTGTTTCGTGGCGATAACTGACCGCATATTTCCAGCGCTCGGACGCGATAAAGGTCGCACCAACTCCCACGCGTTTGCGCTTGGTTTGTAAATCGGTAGGGTGCAGGCTGTTGGACAGGTCGGTCATACCGGCCGTCGATCCGGCACGGACCCAGGTAGAAGGCAGCGTCAGATTACTGCCACCTACTCCGAGGAACGGGGTGGCAATGCTGTCCGTGATATTGTGGGGCAACTCATCGTAATTTAATTTCAGTTCGTAGCTGCCCTGCTTGCCGCCTTCGATATTGACAGAGCGGGAATCAAGACCAGCGTTGTTGATATCGATATTCCAGTATTTGGCGTCCTCAGCGCGGATGCGCACAATTGCATTACCGATGAAATACCCGCCCTTCTCGTTCAATCCGTTGTATTCGCCGAACTTATAGGAATCGTCCGACACATACCCGATACCAATGTCGAGTGCACCGGTAACGCCCGGTTCCTCGAACGCACAGAACTTGCATTTCCACTGCGAGGTATCGATCTTGGGTGTGTCATCCGCCAGTGCCAGTACCGACGGCGCCATCAATGATAAGAGTGCTAACAGCCTGATTGTCGTGTTCATATCCGTAATCCTGACTCTGTTAACGCATACCCCTGACACCCGATGGATGATTTGATCCGTGAACCTGTGAATGACAATTGGTACAACTGCCAGCAAGCAGGAAGGCCGAGGGAGGACTGCTACCGCCCGGTAAGGCATCACCGGTCCGCGCCACTGCGGGATGTCCTGCGACAGAGTGGCATTGCTGGCATAGCAACGGCAGACTCTTGGTCAACAGTGCTGGATATACTGAGCCATGCGGGCGATGACACAAGCTGCAATCTTCGGCGACCGGCGCGTGCTCCCACAGGAAGGGGCCACGCTTCTCGGCATGACAGGTGTAACAGGTTTGATTCACGGTCGGCTTGATCAGCAGGTGTTCTGCGCTTGAACCGTGTGGCGTGTGACAATCGCTGCAGGTCAGCAAGCCAGCACGCACGGGATGTACCGACGTCTTGTAAAAGTCGGCACGCACTTTTGTGTGACAGCGATAACACACTTCCGCCTGCGTCGTTTTGCTCAGGACGGGATCGTGCGCCACATGGATCCGGTGGCAACTGACGCAGGCCAGATCGGCATTGGCATGAATGCTCCCATGCCAGTTGATGCGATCGTCGCCCTGGTGACAACTCAAACAGATCTTGTTTTGTTTGTCGACGGAGACCGGGTTCAGCTTGTCCTTGGTCAGTTTGGATCTCGGTCCAAAGGTTATTATCGGCGCCTGGTTTTGCCCGGGCGGGACCTTTTTGGCATGTTCGGCCCCGGGACCATGACAGGTCTCGCATTGCAGGTAGGCAAACGGTGAGCGCTTGTCCGCCGTTTGTGCGTGCCTGGTTTTGAAGATCGAGAATACCGGAAAGACGGAATCTTCGTCGTGGCATTTGATACAGGTATCGGCGCCTTTTTGCGTGTACGCCGACATTGTCCTGGCATCCGGCGTGGTGCCGGGCTTTACTTGCGGTTGCGCCTTGCTTGCGGCCGGTGCTTTTGGCATTGCCTCCTCGGCAAAAAGCACACTGGTTGCGAGCAGACCGAAAAGGACAATTGCTGCAGTAAGCGCTGTGTTTTTGTTATTCATCGTTTTCTATTCGCTGGCTGTATCTCATTTAAACGAAGATTCGCCTCGCTCGTCCCGATTGACTGACGTATACCACTCCGGAAAGACTTCACCCTGTCAATACCATCAACCACGGTGATAATCGTTTTGTTTAAGGCACACTGTGGACAACCTGTACATCAGCGATGGCACCGGGGCCGTGGCACACCGAACAGGTTTCAAAGCCGGTATTGATGGTGGTTTGGGTATCACTGAACTTGGCACCGCCGAGTGACTCCATGTGCGCCTGGGCCGTTGCCCCATCGTGACAAGCCGAACACACCGCGGCTGTCGGCGAGATGTTCAAGTCATCATCCGGTGTCGCCAATTGGGTGGCATAGCTTGTCGCATCCGTAGCGGTCGGGGTCGTGCGGATAGTGGTTGCCAGGATGCCTTTTTGCGTCGGTGCTTCCCACGTACCGGTAAGCTGGTACGAGGTGCCACTGTGACATGTCGAGCAATCATTTAGGATGCCCGGGAAGCGCAGGTCGCCGAAGTTATGCACACTGCCGCCGAAACCGTAAACGACGAACGGGTTTGCGCGCATCCCTGCCCCGTGGATCGCGTGGATCATGATTTTGAAATCGATCGGTCGCTCGTACAACCCATCGGAGGTCAGGGTATTGTCCAGAACACCGCTGCCATTCTTCGGCCGCACATTGGCATCTGTATCATTCGGATTGTGACAAATGACACACAGTTGCGGTTCATCCGTGCGGTTGTTGCCGTGCAGGCTGAGCTGATCGTGGCAGTTGTCGCACTTGGCCACATCCACGACCGTACGCCGGGCTTTCACCGCACTGCCGTCGATGGACCAATCCATCACCTTGCTCTTGACGGGTATGCGAATCGTGTAGGCGCCAGTGGAATCCGCACCCGCCGGATGTCCCTCGAAACCTACTCGGCCTGTACCGGTGGCGCTTGCAGACAAGGCTGATTGTTTGGTCAGGGTAAATATATTATTCACGTTGGTACAAACCCAGTCTGCAACACCTGTACCCGGCGGCGTGCAGGCGGCCACTGGATCGACCGAGATCGGCTGGGCAGGGTTTGCGCCACTGCCAGTATTCGTGAAGTCAGTAGTATTCCAGCCGATATCAAGCGCCAGGCGGGCATTGCTCGGGGTCTTGAATGCTGGATTGGTCGTCGCATCGCCCGCACCGATATCATAGGGCACTTCAGCGCTCGTGACTGGATCGAGATTGGTCGGATCGGTGACAGAAAATTCGATGCTCGGCGTTGCCCCACCGGTGACACTGAGGAGATTGAATTTATATTTCATCGCAAGGACCTTGGACGGGATCGCATGCACATCGGCAATCGGTGCAACCTGGCCGGCACCGTGACACTGAATACAGGTGTCGTCACCGGGATCAGGACCGACCGTAACGCCCTTCGCCGCCGCAACATCAATATGTGACGTCACCTGGTACGGCTTGGCGGGATCCGACACCGTCCCGAAGTAGACGTCATCGTGGCAGGAACTGCATGCCGCCTTGCTGGGCTGGGTCTCCCAGTTGTCACCCTGTGCGGTCGTCGCCGCATCGTGGCACTTGGTGCAATTGCGAATGTCCTGCGGAAACACGACATCCTTGAAACTCTCCAGGCTGCCACTGAAACCAAAGATTCCGTAGTCACCACCGGCGGTAACACTGGGCAAGGCGTTACCGTTGTGTATTTTGTGAATCAGGACCTTGAAATCAACTGGGGTGGGGCCGACCACCGTCCCAATCTGGCCCTTGGCGGTGGAACCCGGGTTATGGCATGTCACACAGTAATCGGTCTCGATGCGCGCATCGTGCGCCTCCAGCTTGTTATGGCACACATTACATTTTGACGTCGACACGATCTCGCGCGAAGTTAAACCCGTGGTCGCGCCATCCGATGGACGGAAGGTGTAAATGCCATTGACCATGGGCCGCGCACCGCGCGTCTGGATCACCACGCGGGTGGTCAGGTTCGGATTATAACTGGTGTCGAGGGTATTGCCATCGGCATCGATACACGGTGCGGCCGGGCAGGTCTGGGCAGGATCGGTGATATCGGTATGGAAGGTGTAGACATACGTGCCGTCCTTGTTATCCACCAGTGTGCCATTATTTTCCCGGTTACCCCGGATATAGGTGCCCGTAGTACTGCTGATGCCACTGCTCGTCGTATTGATATAGTTTTGCCAGGCACTGGGGGCGCCATTCGCACCTGGCATCAGCTTGGCGATGGTGAAGCGCAGATCCGTCAGGGTCAGGCCGGCAACAGCGACGCCGTCCTGGTTGGTGACTTTAAATTTTACCACCGGCGCGCTTTTGATCGTGACCTGGGTGATCTCGATGTTGAGTGCGGTAGCGGCGTCCAGCGAGGCTGTCCCAGGTCCCGGTGCACCGTTTGTGCCATCACTTCCACCACAACCGGACAGCGAAAGCATGAGTGCACTCACCGCCATCATTATGCTTAGCACGTGACTTGCCAATAGATTCTTGTTCATGTTGCACCCCGCTTTTGTACAGCCTGGTACCAGATTATCCGAACCACTGTTACTTTGTTGCGCAGTATCAACGTGATAAAAATACAGACTGCCTGTTTTCTATCACTATCTCCTGAGGAATAAGCAGTAGGAGCATTGCTGTTGTATAGGTTCGCCTCGCGCGCCCATGTTTTACATTATTTTTGTAGAAGGATATGGGTGATGCAACGTGTCAGCACTGACGCATGTCAATGAAACCGTCAAATCCAGCGCCCCAGTTAGTTTGATAAAATCAATCTATAAAAAACAATTGTGTTAACAATTTCGTGTAAGCCTTTCGCACAGCACATAATTTCTCGATTCATGCACGCACATTACTATGGATTAATATTCTACTATTCACTCGATTTATAAACCGTATTTAAAGAAAGTTCCTATAGCAATTATTCATTCATTGATACAAATCAATTACTCACCAAGTCTTTTTCCAATTTAAGTTATCAAGCAGGAAATCTTCGTTCAGAATGTACAGAATTAAATAGCAACCTCAGCTGGCATGACAGGTGTAGGACTACCCACAATCTGACATAACAAAGGATGACCCACATGAACACGAAACAAACCGCAAGGCTGATGTTACTGGCAATATCCATCTTGTTTGGTTTTGGACTGGTGGGCCAGGCAGCGGCTGCCGATATCAACAAGCTATTCAAGGAATGCGCCGATTGCCACGGTAAGGACGGTGCCAGTACGGACAAGGACGTACCAATCATTGGCGGCCTCTCGTCCGCCTACATCGTGCAAACAATGGGGATGTACAAGCAGAAAAAACGGCCGTGCCCGGAAACCAAATACCGCGAGGGTGCCAAGAAAGGTAAGAAGACCGACATGTGCGAAGAAGCCAAAGAGCTCAGCGACAATGACATCAAACAGCTCGCCGATTTCCTGGCTGGCAAGAAATTTGTCCGCGCCCAGCAGACCGTGGATATGGCGCTCGCCAAGGCCGGCGCAAAGATTCACGAACACAAATGCGAAAAGTGCCACTCCAATTCAGGCAGTGAACCTGCGGATGATAGCGGCATCCTCGCGGGGCAATGGATGCCTTACCTGGCCGAAACGCTGAAAGACTACAAAGACGGCAAACGCCCGATGGACAAGAAAATGAAGCCGAAAATTGATCCCCTCAATCCGACTGATTTGGACGCGTTGGTTAATTACTACGGGAGCTTCAAATAATCGGTGCATGATGCATGCGGATCGCTGCATGCGCTTAATGCGACAAACAGGCGCAACAGGGGGATATAGACATGGATACAGGAAAAAAACCGGGTAAGTTGTGGCAGGCATTGTGGCACCAACCCCGCCGGCATTGGTACTTCCTGTGGATGCCATTGGGCGGTGTAGTCATGTTTTTTATCGGCATTATCTTCTGGGGCGGATTCAATACTGTCCTCGAGGCTACCAATACCGAATCCTTTTGTATCTCCTGCCATGAGATGCGCGACAACGTCTACGCTGAATACCGAAAGACCGTCCACTACTCCAACCGTACCGGCGTCCGTGCCACCTGTCCCGATTGCCATGTACCGCGGTCCTGGTTCTATAAAGTCAGGCGCAAGATTCAGGCAACCTTCAAGGAGTTGCCACATAAAGTTATGGGTACCATCAGTACCCGCGAGAAATTCCTTGCCCACCGCGAAGAACTGGCCAAGGATGTCTGGGCGAGCATGCGCGCCACGGATTCACGGGAATGCCGCAACTGTCATGCCCTCGTGCACATGGATTTGAAAAAACAGAGCAAGAGTGCCGTGAATAAACATGAAGCCGTACTCAGTGGCAGGCTCAAAAAAACCTGTATCGACTGCCACCAGGGCATTGCGCATGAGCTGCCTGAAGGGTATTGATGCCAATGAATCCCAGCATCATGACTGAATCCCTTCTGCCGCAATAAATTCAGCCACGGCAACACCTTCACGCAACTTGCGCGCCTCGCTGTATTCGGGTGAATGGTAAAACGCCTCGGCATTTGCCAACTCCGGAAATTCAATAACCACAATCCGACGTAATTCTTCCGGTCCCTCCAGCGTCACCACCTTACCACCGCGGGCGATGAATCGGCCTTTATATTTAGCAACGATGGGAGGTGTTGTGGCCTGGTAATCCT
>JBECKZ010000237.1:0-43569 GCA_040235555.1 Thiohalomonadales bacterium
CCAACTGAGCTATTCCCGCGTGGAAGGCGTATTTTAGTCAGCAATTATAAGGTGTCAAGCGATTGTCACGGTTCTTTAGAGTCGCCCTGCCCTGATCGTGTCAGACTGGGCCAGGCTGCACTTAAGTACACAAACATTGACCAAAGGGTCAGGATGGCAGCGATATAGAGCAGGACATAGCCGACAGACAGGGGCTCGAAACTGCCGATGGGCTTGCTGTAAAGCAGGAAGCCGATGGCCCAGAGCTGGGTGAAGGTCTTGACCTTGCCCATGAAACTGACCTTGACCTTGGCGTTTTCACCCAGGCTTGCCATCCACTCCCGCAGTGCGGAAACGGCGATTTCCCGACCAACTATCACAACAGCTGGCAGCACCATCAGAGCGCGAGGATAAGCCATGACCAGCAGCGTCATGGCGGTGGCGACCATGAGTTTGTCCGCTACCGGGTCGAGAAAGGCGCCGAAGGCGGATTGCTGCTTCAGTCGCCTGGCCAGATAACCATCAAACCAGTCACTAATACTGGCAAGGAAGAACAGTGCTGTCAGGAAAATGTGCTTCCAGGAAAAATCCGGGAGAAAAAACGCGATAACGAACACCGGTATCAGGACAATTCTGAACAGTGTGATGGCGTTTGGAATATTGAGTGGGATACCGAGCATCACCAGTCCTGACTAGTTATCCATGTGAAAAGCGTCGTAGATCTTTTGCGCCAGTAATTTACTTATTCCTGGCACACTGGCGAGATCATCGACGCCAGCACGCGCGACCTCCTGCATCCCGCCAAACTGTCGCAATAATTGTTGACGGCGTTTGGGCCCTAGTCCGTCAATATCTTCCAATGCCGACCGGGTGCGCGCCTTGGCGCGTCGCTGGCGATGGCCGGTGATAGCAAAGCGATGTGCTTCATCACGTATGTGTTGAATCAGGTGCAATGCCGTTGAATCGGCTGGCAGTATAAACTCCTGATCTGACTCGGACAAGCAAGCCGCCATGATCAGGGTCTCGAGTCCGGCCTTGCGGGTGGGACCTTTGGCAACGCCGACGATCATCACATCTGCAATCTGTAATTCATCAAAGATTTGTTTGGCCTGTGCCACCTGTCCCTTACCACCATCGATGAAAAGTATATCCGGCAATGTCCCCTCTCCGGCCTGCAGTTTTTGATATCGCCGCATCACAGCTTGGTGCATTGCAGCGTAATCATCGCCACCAGTAATCCCTTCTATATTATAACGGCGATAATCGGATTTGACCGGGCCGGTCTGATCGAACACGACACAGGAAGCAACGGTGCGTTCACCTTGTGTGTGACTGATATCAAAGCATTCGATACGTTGCGGGACTTCATCCAGTTGCAAGGCTTCCTGTAACGCTTCAAATCGCTGTTGCACGGTGGCATGGGTCGATAGTCGAATCGTAATGGTATGTTTTGCATTTTGTCTCGCCATGTCGATCCATTTGGCACGTTCACCCCGTGCCTTGTGTTGCAGCTGGATACGTCTGCCTGATTGTTTACTTAATACTTCAGTGAGTACATCGGCATCGGATAATGCTTCACTGACCAGAATGGTGGCGGGGATTTCACGTCCTGAATGGGAAGTGCTGGGTAAGTAGAATTGCGAGATGAATGCACTCAGCAGTTCATCAGTATCCTGTTGTCCCAATTGCTTTGGAAAATACGATCGGTTACCCAGGTTACGGCCATTGCGTATCGTAAAGACCTGGACACAACCCATGCCGGATTCGATTGCGGCCGCAATGATATCAAAGTCCCCGCCCTGTCGACTGATGTATTGTTTTTCCTGAACCCGGCGTAGACTCGTGATCTGATCCCGCAACGCGGCAGCCTTCTCGTAGGCAAGTTGCTCCGCAGCAGTTTCCATTTGCCTGACTAATTCTGCTATCACCTGGTTGCTCTTGCCTTCGAGAAACATGATGGCATGGCGCACATCGTTGGCGTAATCCTCGACGCTGACATAGTCGACACAGGGGGCGGTGCAGCGCTTAATCTGGTATTGTAGGCACGGCCGTGACCGATTTTTAAAAAAACTGTCCTTGCATTGGCGCACCGGAAACAGTTTTTGTAGTAAAGCCAGGGTTTCCCGAACCGCCCCCGCACTCGGATACGGTCCGAAATAGCGTCCTTTACCGTGTTGTGCGCCACGATGAAAGCTCAGGCGTGGAAAGAGCTGCTCCGTAGAGACATATATATAAGGATAGCTTTTGTCATCGCGGTACAGGATGTTATAACGCGGCTTGAGACTTTTAATCAGGTTGTTTTCCAGCAGCAGGGCTTCGCTTTCCGTATGCGTGATAATGGTTTCGATGTTGCGGATATGTGAAACCAGGGCAACCGTTTTGGGATCAGGGCGTGCTTTCTGGAAATAACTGCTGACGCGTTTTTTTAGATTGGCCGCCTTTCCGACATAGATGACCTCGCCCTGGCTATCCAGCATTTTATAGACGCCGGGCTGGCCCGGTAAATTCTTGAGAATGCTGTCTATCTGTATGGATTGCTCTGCATCAGACATGGCTATTTGTCGATTTGTTTACGGATACGGCGAAAGACGTCATGAAACATGCTGGTCGTAAGCCGTCGGGTTTGCGTGTTATAGCGACTGCAATGATACGAAGTAAACAAATGCAGGTTCTGCGGCAAGGCAAATTGTGCACCATGAGAAAAGGGAAAGTCCTTGCGCTTGAGATCCAGTGCCTTGAGCACAGCCTGGTGTGCGATATTTCCCAGCACCAGGATATTGCTTCCGGCCTTCAATGAGCTTAGCTCTTGAGCCAGAAACTGATTGCAGTTATTGACTTCCTGGGTGGTCGGCTTGTTCTCCGGCGGCAGGCATTTTACTGCGTTGGTGATCCGACATTGTTTTAACTTGAGACCATCGTCCTGTGATACCGATTCGGGTTTGTTGCTGAATCCGAATTTGTACAAGGTCTCGTATAACAGAATGCCTGCATAATCCCCGGTAAACGGTCGCCCGGTAGCATTGGCACCGTGCATACCGGGCGCCAGACCCACAATCAGCAATTTTGGGTTCTCCACACCAAACGGTGCAACCGGCCTGGCATGATAATCGGGATAGTCATGCTTGACCTGTTTGAGAAATTTGCTCAGACGCGGACACTGCACGCAATTGATATTGAAGATGGCTTTATTCATCGAGTGACTCACCCGCACGGGTATTTACGACTGCTCTTTCGTCAACCCATGTTTCATCGCAAGCCGCGCAAGTTCGACATCACTCTGGATGCCAAGTTTGGTAAACAATCGATGACGATAAGTGCTGATGGTTTTGGGACTGAGGCACAGGCTGTCCGAGATCTCGTTTGTCTTGCGGCCATCCAGGGTCATGAGCATGACCTGCAGTTCACGTTCAGACAAATCATGGAACGGTGATTGTTCCTTGTCAGGCCGGGTGCCTGCCAGTGCCAGTTGGGTTGCGATCTGTGGCGTGATATAGCGACGATGCGCCGTGACTTCCTTGATGGCATGAACAATTTCGTTAATCAGGCAACCCTTGGTTAAATAGCCAGCGGCTCCCGCCTTGAGCAGGGTTTGGGCCAGCACTTCATCTTCGTTCATGGTCACAACGATAATTTTGATTGCATCGTTGTAGTGAAGGATTTTTTTAGTTGCTTCGAGTCCGCCCATGCCAGGCATATTAATATCCATCAAAACTGCTTGTGGGGCCAGTTCACGACAGAGGTTGATTGCCTCTTCGCCTGTGGTGGCCTCGCCCACTACTTCAATGCCTGCGACATCATCCAGCAGACGTCGCATACCAGTGCGTACCAAATCATGGTCATCGGCGAGTAAGACTCTGATCATGCTAACTATGGCTCTTTTCGATATTTCTATAGATATAGATTCAAATAATTTTCCATATTATACGTTCCTGTATCTGTTTTGGGAGTGATATTCGGTCTCAAACAAGCAGCTTCGCTGCTGCGACTGCTACCACAAACACAAAATACGTGGGAACCGTAATGACAATACAGAGGGAAGAAATGGCAAAGGGATCTAATGTGCCCCTTGAGAATTGGCGGAGAGTAAGGGATTCGAACCCCGCCTCAATGGTTTTTAAAATCATCCTATCCCATTGTTTTATAATAAATAATCTCTAAATATACTTGATTTTCGTTCACTTTGTATCAAATTCAAAACCACTAGATCACCATGATTGACGTTCGTGGTGTTCCAAATTTGTCCCAAAATCACATCCTGGCGAATGTGATATCAGTAAAATCTGGCCATGGTCGTCCTTCTTGAGCACACAAGTGCAGATCTCAAGTCAAGCTATTGAGGCTCGGACAGGTAGTTGGTTTGACAATTGTTTACTTTCAATTCAAGGTCGATCCCTATATACATAATATGTGGTTTATATATTTGATAAATACAAAATGAGAAAACTTCCATTAATCCTGGTTTCTAGCATCCTGATGGTCTTGGCGGTTGTGATAGTTTTCAAAGGCAATGCTGATGAAAACGCCTATCAGGTCTGTTTGTTTTCAGCAATTTCAGGAACAGTCACGCTCCATGGTAAACCGTTGAGTCACGTCACCATCACGAGAAGCGCAAATTACTGGAATAAAGATAATCACACTGATTCGACCATGACCGACGCCAATGGTCATTTTCATTTCGCGGCGATGATGGTGAATTCCAGACACATCAGTCGGTCGATGAATCCCGTGATATTTGAAAAGTTACTTATTCAAACTCAAGGAAAAGAGTATGTTGGTTGGCAAACCACGCGTGGGGATATTCAGCCAAATATTGAACTCGGCAGAAATAAACCGATTCCAGAACTGCATTGTGAATTGTCAAACAAATCATCAATAAAAGATGTGGAGGCTGGTCACCCAGTAAGCGGCGTTTGCAGTTGGTGACACACCCATGGTTAATGTTCAACATGCATCTCATCAAGGAGGAAAATTAAAATGCCTACTCTAACGCCAGATCAAGCCGCCTCTGCGGCTCGTGGTATTTACGATATTCTGACGATGCATAACCTATTGGCAAGTTTCAATAGTTCGCTGCGCGATAATTTCGATCTGGCGAAGCCCCTTGAGTTTAATGGAAAATCTGGGTTTACCTTGATCCAGACGACATCCGGATTTGGCCTGGCTACGATGGGCAAAGGTGTGGCGTATCAACACGACGCCTTGATTATCATCCGCGGTACTAGCTTGTCAGTGGATTGGGTGACGGATGCGCATGCTGGTACAGCGGTGTTCTGTGGTAATATCGTTCATTCAGGTTTTTATAAAGTCTTCCGTTCAATTCTCCCCGCGCTCAATCAATTTTTTCAGGTATATCACCCCTTGCGTGTGCATGTGGTCGGGCATAGTCTGGGTGGCGCAGTGGCTACCCTGGTGGCGCAATGGATAAAACAAAATGGCAAAGGTGAACCGCACTTATACACGTTTGGCAGTCCGCGGGTCGGCTTTCCGGGATTTGCGCATTTATGCACAGCAAAACTGCAATCCAAAAATATTTATCGCGTTTATCATGAAAATGATCCAGTGCCGATGGTGCCGATTGCCCCCTTTGTGCATTTGCCCTTGCCGGGACGCGCCTACCGGCAGTTTTATCAGTCAGCTGGCAGTCCGATTAATCCCGAGGCACACAAAATGGTGAATTACCAGGAAACGGTTGTGGGCAAGACATGGGCATCGATGCATCGACCCATCATGATTGGCTTACAGGATTATGCGATTGAAGATTGGCTGTTGTCTTCGAGGACGGTGGCCGGTCATTTAGCGTACGATGTTTTGCATTATTCCAGGGAATCTATATCTTATATTTTACGTAAGTATGAACTTCTGGAAGGCATGATTATCCAGGGCGGTATTATGAATATTTCTAATAATCTGGATGTATTGGCGACGGCGATTGATGCGGGTAAGAAGATGACGGAAGAAGTAAAAAGTTATGTTATACGTTTAATCCATAAAATACATGCCGCGTTGGGATTGGCAGTCAATACAGTAAAGGATGTTACTGGTGATATGTTGCGCTGGGCAATGCAGCGCCTGGAAGAAGCACTGTTTAAGATGGTGAGAACAGCAGTGCGTGGTTCACTTTCGGTTTAATTTTGGTTCCCGAACACTGTTCGGATGTCTGCCACGATAAAACAAAAAAAAGGACCCACAAGGGTCCTTTTTATTTGATGGCGGAGAGCGAGGGATTCGAACCCCCGGAGGGTTGCCCCTCAACGGTTTTCAAGACCGCCGCTTTCGACCACTCAGCCAGCTCTCCGATGAAATCTTTAATTGTCTATTTATTCAAATACTTTATGCCACACGGCATATTCTCAAGCGGCTATGACCGCCGCTCTACTCGACGCGTCCTGCGCCTCGCCCCTTCGGGGCCAGCTTCGCTTCGCTCGCTGTTCCGAATCGTTCCCGACGATTCGGTCGACCACTCAGCCAGCTCTCCAGTATCCAAATTAATGGCATTGAAACCAAAACCACCGCCCATATTTTATAACGTGGGGTGGTTTTTCGCAGCCATGCGGAAAGTCGCGCAGCATACCCGAGTAGCCTGACAAAATCCAGCCTATACAATAACTTGGCGGACAAGAATAAGGTTGACCACGGGAACCAGTACGGTATGCTGATGTCTACGGATTAGGAATATTTTTCACAGCGAGGTTTAACATGTACGACAATCAAACAATTACCAGTACCCGTGGCCGTGACTCGGTGTTGGCGACCAACAAGGTACTTCGTAATACCTATATGTTGTTGTCGCTGACACTTTTATTTAGCGGGTTGACTGCCTACCTGGGCATGAGTTCAGGCATCGTTCTGGGCTTTCTGCCAACAATACTCATTTATTTTGGTCTGTTGTTTGCGACCGAGAAAACAGCTGATAGTGGCTGGGGCCTCGTCTTCGTCTTTGCTTTGACCGGCTTCCTTGGTTTCACACTCGGACCCATCCTGTCATTCTATTTGCACACCCCACAAGGTGCACATTTAGTCATGACCGCCCTCGGCGGCACCGGTATCATCTTTCTGGGCCTATCCGGCTATGCTTTAACCACTCGCAAGGATTTCAGTTTCCTGGGTGGCATGTTGGTCACCGGCATTCTCATCGCCTTCCTGGCTGGACTAGGTGCCTTTGTCTTTAACATGCCCGGTTTGTCACTGGCGGTTTCTGCGATGTTTATCCTGCTCATGTCCGGGTTGATCCTGTTCCAGACGAGCCAGATTATCCATGGCGGGGAAACCAACTACATTCGTGCAACCGTGACCTTATATGTCGCCTTGTACAACCTGTTCCTGAGTCTGTTGCGGATACTGAGTGCATTCAGCGGTCGCAACTGAGTTTCAGCCAGCACTGCTAAACAAAACCCCGGTACGCCGGGGTTTTTTATGTAGACAGTCTTGTTATTAAAGGGGATGAGGTATGGGTTGGGAAAAAATCGGTGTCTTGATACTTGCCGGGTTACTGATCGTATTCTGGGGACCGCGGGCGCTTCGCGCCGCCAAGCAGGCTCCCAAAGGCACCGCTGAGGATTGGAAGAGTTTTTTGATCCCAATCCTGCTGATCGTGGTGTTTGTTATCCTGCTGATTATGTCCGTGCGATAAGGTCGAACCCGGTATAAGGCCGTAACACTTCTGGAATCTCGATCGATCCATCTGCCTGCTGGTAATTTTCCATCACTGCTACCAGGGTTCTGCCTACTGCCAATCCTGAGCCATTGAGGGTATGCACCAGTTCCGGTTTGCCGGTTTCCGGATTACGCCAACGGGCCAGCATGCGTCGGGCCTGAAAGGCCTCGAAGTTACTGCAAGAGGAAATTTCACGATACTTGCCCTGCCCCGGCAGCCAGACTTCCAGGTCATAGGTCTTGGCGGCAGAAAAGCCCATGTCGCCGCTGCACAACGTCATCACCCTGTATGGCAACTGCAGGCGCTTGAGGACTTCTTCTGCATGGGCAGTCAGGGCTTCATGGGCCTGGTATGAATCCTCGGGTTTGACCACCTGCACTAATTCGACCTTTTCGAATTGATGCTGGCGAATCATGCCGCGGGTATCCTTGCCATATGAACCGGCTTCACTGCGAAAACATGGGGTATGGCAGACATACTTGCGTGGCATGTCATTCGCTTCGATGATGACATCGCGTACGAGATTGGTGACAGGCACTTCCGCGGTGGGGATTAAATAATATTGTTGTTCGCCATCCAGTTTGAAGAGATCTTCCTCGAACTTGGGCAGCTGACCGGTCCCGCGCAGGGAGTCTGCGTTGACCATGTACGGGACGTAGGTCTCAGTGTAGCCATGCTCACCGGTATGCAGGTCGAGCATGAACTGAATCAGAGCACGATGCAGACGGGCCAGTTGGCCGTTCATTACGGCAAAACGCGATCCGGTAATTTTACTTGCGGTTTCAAAATCCAGTTGGCCCAGTTGTTCGCCCAATTCCACATGGTCCTTGACGGTAAACTCAAATTGTCCGGGTTCTCCCCATTTGCGAATTTCAACGTTGTCGTTTTCATCTTTGCCAACGGGAACAGACTCGTGCGGAATGTTGGGGATCGTCATCAACAGATCATCGAGTTTCACCTGAATAGACGATAATTCTTCTTCTGCGCTCTTCAGTGCATCACCCAGGTGGGCTACCTCATCCAGCAGTGGCTGGATATCTTCACCTTTGGCCTTGGCCTGACCGATTTTTTTAGACTTACTGTTGCGTTCCGCCTGCAACTCCTGGGTTTTGATCTGGATTTGTTTGCGTTGCTCTTCCAGTTCAGCAATCAGTTTAACGTCCAGGGCATAGCCGCGACGTTGTAACAGTTGTGCAGTGTTTTCCAGGTCCTGGCGTAAAGACTTCGGGTCGAGCATGTAATGGCCTTTCTTATATATTCAGTTGCGCGTTCCAGCGCACCATGTGACCTGGCTTGACGATGTCTTTAAGATGGTCACAGATTTCCTCGATTTTGTCCGGGGTATCGAAGAATTCCAAAACGATTGGCAGGTGCATGCTCAGGTCAATGATGTCTGCACCGTGAATGACACCGGAATTACCATAACCGGTGATGCCACGAAAGACGGTTACGCCGCGCAATTTTTCCCAGTCGCGCAGACGTTTGAGGAAATTTTTTAATTGTGTCTCCCCTTCTGTCAGATAAATTCTGACCATGGTGACTTCTGAATTCATATTTCTCTCCCTATGACGACACCCGCCCATGCGGCAATCAGGCACAGCACCACGCTGATTAGAATATTGACTATTGCCTTAAAAGCTTCCCCATCCTCCAGCAAATTGAACGTTTCGATGGAAAATGTGGAGAAAGTGGTAAATGCCCCTAAAAAGCCGGTGATGATCATGACACGCAATCCCAGATTATTGCTGACGCGTTCAATGAAGATGATATACATCAGTCCCATCACTAGCGAACCGAGGACATTAACGGTTAAGGTACCGTACGGAAATCCGCGTCCAATCAAGGCGTGTACACCATTGGTAACGGCATAGCGAAGTACTGCACCAAGCGCGCCCCCTGCAGCGATATAGAAAAGTGTTTGCACTGGCTTATCCTGTTGGGTTTTGCGCTATTTTACTGAATTCCACCGCTTGCATGAAGACTCATTTCTTGGCTGCTTGTGCATCCAGTGAGCGTAAATAAGCCAGTCGCTCCTTGATGCGCTGTTCCAGACCATAGCCAGTGGGCTGGTAATAATGTTGCGCCGGCATACTATCCGGAAAATACTGTTCTCCGGCCGCATAGGCATGCGGTTCGTCGTGTGCATAACGATAAGCTTTGCCATAACCCAGCTCTTTCATGAGACGCGTTGGTGCATTGCGTAAATGAACCGGGACCTCGGCACTGCCATGGCTTTTGATATCGTCCTGGGCAGAATGAAAGGCGGTATAGACAGCATTGCTCTTTGGCGCGCAAGCCAGATAGATAATCGCCTGGGCCAGCGCGAGTTCCCCCTCGGGATGACCGAGACGTTCCTGCACATCCCAGGCATTCAGCGCCAGTTGCAAGGCACGTGGATCGGCATTGCCGATGTCTTCACTGGCCATGCGTACGACTCGCCGAGCAATGTAAAGTGGATCACAACCACCATCGAGCATGCGCACGTACCAATACAGTGCGGCATCCGGGGCGGAGCCGCGCACGGATTTATGCAAGGCCGAAATTTGATCGTAAAACGCCTCGCCGCCTTTATCGAAGCGACGCAGGCTTTGTTGTAATACATCCTGCAACACCTGCTCGTCGATCCTGAGCACGCCCTGCTCTTCTCTGGCCAGGTCCGAGGCAATTTCCAGCAGGTTCAGGGCACGACGGGCATCGCCATCGACAATCGCCGCCAGTTTGTCGCGTAATTCTTCTGGGAAGCCGATGTTGAGGTTACCCAGTCCTTTGTCTGGATCAGACAAGGCCTTATCAATTACGCTACGGATGTCTGTTGCAGTCAGCGATTTCAGGACATAGACCCTTGCCCGAGATAGCAAGGCGTTATTCAATTCAAACGAGGGATTCTCGGTAGTCGCGCCGATGAAGATCACCGTGCCGTCTTCCACATATGGCAAGAAGGCATCCTGTTGTGCCTTATTGAAGCGATGGACCTCATCCACAAACAGAATGCTCTTTTGGCGGTACATCTGCCGGGCCTCGCGTGCCTTTTCGATGGCAGCACGAATATCTTTAACCCCGGAGAGCACGGCAGAAATTGCGAGAAACTGGGCATTGGCATAACCGGCGATCATCCTGGCCAGTGTCGTCTTACCGGTACCCGGCGGCCCCCACAGGATCATGGAATGCAGCTTGCCCGCGGCGATCGCCTGATACAAGGGTTTGCCCGCTGCTAACAAGTGGGATTGCCCAACGAGGTCTTCCAGTTTTTGCGGGCGCATGCGATCTGCCAGGGGACGAAATGCCATATCATCCTGGCTGGCAAACAAATCGGTTGTGTCGGTCATGCCTTGTGTGTGCCCGTGGCGGGTCTCTGGGTTGAGGCCGAGGGTGTAAGGAACTTATTCGTTACCGGTATCACCGATGACATCCACGCCCTTCGGCGGGGTAAACGTGAATTTATCTGCAGGTATTTTGGCATTGTACTGCAATTCACTGAAATGCAGCTCGGTCTTCTGGCCGAAGGAATCGTATAGTTCCATCACATACAGATTCTTACCGGCAAACCCCAGGCGAACGTGATCAAATCCGCTATCGGGTGTCTTGGGTTTCAGGTAAAACCAGTCGACGTGATCCTTAATCCCCTGGGCTTTGACATCGTAGGCTCGATCAATATTCGCTGGATCACTCAGGACAATAGCCGGTGAGTTGGCGAGCATGTTTTGCTGTTTTTTGATGGTGACCTGTTCCAGGTCTGCGTCGTAACTCCAGAGCCTTTTGCCATCAGCCACGTACACCTGCACATAGGGCTTGTTGTATTCGAGGCGGAATTTATTCGGACTGGCGACATAAATTCGTCCGGAGGTCTTGTCCGGTTCGCCGGTACTTTCGTTATATACATATTGCTCGAATTTGGCACTGATGGTTTTGACGTGCCCCAGGTATTCCTTGATGGTCTTGGCACTGACCGTAGTGCAGATAGTCAGCATGAGAATGACGAGGATAAAACGCGTTCTGGACATGATTAATCTTTCGGTGGTGGTGGCGCGAGCACTTCACGGTTGCCATTGGATTCCAGAGGGCCTACGACCCCGGCGGCTTCCATGGCTTCAACCATGCGTGCGGCGCGGTTGTAGCCAATCTTGAGACGACGCTGGATCCCGGAGATGGATGCACGCCGTGACTCGGTCACGATGCGCACGGCCTCGTCGTAAAGCGGATCGGATTCGTCATCACCGCCGGAACCCCCCGCTGGATCGATGCCGGTCAGGCTGATGGCTGTACTGGTGTCACTGGGTCCGCTCAGGACTTCATCTTCGTACTGCGGCGTGCCGCTTTGTTTGAGATGATCCACAACACGATGGACTTCATTGTCCGAGACATAAGCGCCATGCACGCGAATCGGGACTGCGGTACCTGGCGGCAGGTACAGCATGTCACCATGACCGAGTAATTGCTCAGCGCCCATCTGATCGAGGATTGTACGCGAGTCCACTCGGGACGAGACCTGGAAGGCAATTCGAGTCGGGATATTGGCCTTGATCAGGCCGGTGAGCACATCCACAGAGGGACGCTGGGTGGCCAGGATGAGATGGATGCCGGCAGCACGGGCCTTTTGCGCCAGACGTGCAATTAGCTGTTCTACCTTCTTACCGACCAGCATCATCATGTCGGCCAGTTCGTCCACTGTCACGACGATGTATGGCAAGGGCTCCAGCTCTGCTGCGGGTTCTGTGCTGTCTTTGGGATGCAGGGGGTTGAGCAGCGGTGTTCCCGCTTCCTTAGCCTCCAGAATCTTACGATTGAAACCGGCGATGTTGCGGACCTTGGTGGCGGCCATCAGTTGATAGCGGCGATCCATTTCGGCGACACACCAGCGCAAGGCATTGGCTGCTTCCTTCATGTCCGTCACAACCGGCGCCAGCAAATGCGGTATCCCCTCGTAGATCGACAGTTCCAGCATCTTGGGGTCGATCATGATCAGGCGCACATCCTTGGGCTTGGCGTTGTAGAGAATGCTCAGCAACATGGCATTCAAGGCCACGGACTTACCGGCCCCGGTGGTACCGGCTACCAGAAGGTGTGGCATCTTGGCCAAATCGGCTACCACCGGTACACCACTGATGTCCTTACCCAGGGCCAGCGTCAGTGGCGATTTGGCATGCTCGAATACATCGGACTTGAGCGTATCCAGCAGCTGCACCACTTCCCGTTCTTCGTTGGGGATTTCCACACCTACCGTGGATTTGCCCGGGATGACTTCCACTACCCGGACGCTGATAGCCGACAAGGCCCGGGCGAGGTCTTTGGCCAGGTTGGTAATCTGGCTGACTTTCACCCCGGCGGCAGGTTGCA
This sequence comes from Thiohalomonadales bacterium, assembly GCA_040235555.1. Classification (GTDB taxonomy): domain Bacteria; phylum Pseudomonadota; class Gammaproteobacteria; order UBA6429; family Thiohalophilaceae; genus RI-92. The sequence goes on from JBECKZ010000237.1 coordinate 12,968, forward strand.
GCTCGTAACGGGTGATCACCGGTCCGGGATGCACAGCAACCACCTGCACTTCGACACCGAAGTCTGCCAGTTTCAACTCTACCTGGCGGGAAATGGCCTCCAGGGCCTCTTTGGAGACTGGATGGGCAGGTGGACGTAATTCATCCAGCAGTGCCAGCGGAGGCAGTTCACTCTCGCCATCAGTGCGAAACAGGGGTACTTGCTTCTCCTTTTGCTCGCGTACGCTGATCTTCGGTTCCTTGATGATCGGTTCGATGCGTGGCGGTGGGCGTTTAACGATCTTTTCCTTCTGTTGCTTGATCGTTTCCCGTGCAACGATGTCAGGCTCCTCCACTGACTGGTTGCGGCGGTCACGAATCCGGTCCACCAGCAACAGGCTGCGCGCATGCACCCAGGCGATGGATTTGAGTGTGATGCCACCCACGACATCCATGAGTTTGAGCCAGGATAGATTGGTAAACAGGGTAAACCCACTAAAGAACAAGGCGAGCAACAACAACGTTGCGCCCAGTTCATTGAAGGCGTAAGTCATGCCGCTTTTGACCAGGTCGCCGAATATACCCCCGGCAGTCACGTTTTGCGGTAACTGGCTTGCGGCTTGGTGGTCATACAGACTGGCCAGACCACAACTGGAACCCAGGGTAAAGACGAATCCGACGCCACGTAGGGACAGACCCCGCCATTCTTCCTGATGCAATGGCAATTGACGAAAAATCAGCCAACCGGCATAGGCCAGCATGATCGGAATCAGATAGGCCAGATAACCGAACAGCGCCAGTACGACATCAGCAAACCAGGCCCCGGCCAGGCCACCCAGGTTTTGCACATGCCCTCCATGGCCGCTTTGTGACCAGCCTGGATCACCGGGGGCATAGGTGAAGAGTGAGATCAGGATGTAGGTTGCAATGAATAACGATATAAACAGGGCCCCTTCCCGCAAGCCACGTTGCAGGTGATCGGACAAAGGTGCGCGTTCCGTTTTTTGTTTTGCTTGGGCCACTTCTTAAACTACCGTATTAAGTATTTAATGTAACTTACTAGTATTTATAGAAAATATCAATGAATTAGGTCCTATCCCGCAGTGCTGGGTGAACGATTTTCCCGGCCCGGACATTGATGCCTGCCGCCAGATCAGGCCCTGTTTCCCAGCCGGTCTGAGTCAGACGCAGGATATAAGGGACGAGGGCTGCCGACAACGCCTGAGAGGCGCTCCGGGGCACTGCGCCTGGCATATTGGTGACGCCAAAATGGACCACACCTTCCCAGATAAACGTCGGCTGATTGTAGTCGGTGGGATGCGTGGTCTCGATACAGCCCCCCTGGTCCACCGAGATATCGATGATCACACTACCCGCTTGCATGTGGCGCACCATCTCGGCAGTGACCAGATGCGGAGCTTTCGCACCTGGGATCAGGACGGCGCCAATCAACAAATCCGCACTCTGGAGATGTTCTTTGATGGCAAAGGGATATGGGTGCAGAGCAGTGACGTTAGGTCCCAGGGCACGCATCGCCGCCAGCTTATCACGGTTAGGGTCGAAGACCGTGACTTCTGCCCCGATAGCCTGGGCCATTAAGGCTGCATTACCGCCGGCGACACCGGCACCCAGGATCACCACGTGACCGCGTTCGGCTGCGGGTAAACCCCCGAGTAGTACGCCACGACCACCGTGGGGTTCATGCAACAAGGTGGCGCCAATTTGTACAGCAAGGCGTCCGGCGATGTCGCTCATGGGTGCCAATAAGGGCAAGGTTCGACCAACCTGCACTGTTTCGAAGGCGACAGCGGTCAGGCCGATACTTTGTAGCGCGGAAAGCAGCGCTGGTGCGGCGGCAAGGTGCAAATAGGAAAACAGTAAATGGTCTGCCCGTAATAGCTCAAGTTCTGGTGGCTGAGGTTCTTTGACCTTGACCAGTAATTGTGCCTCGGCGTAGGTGGCTGCCGCATCCGGTAATATCGTCACGCCGGCGTTTTGATAATCGGGATCAGTGTATCCACTCATCAAGCCGGCCTGAGATTGGACGTAGACCTCATGGCCATGTTGAATCAATTGCGCACAGGCGGCGGGGATTAATGCTACCCGACCTTCCTGGGGTTTGATTTCTTTAGGCACACCGATGCGCATAGGCTCTCCTTGTTAGTAACGGACCCATTCCGTAACATAGACCAGATTACCACGCGACAGTGCTGCGGAACTTGTCCTGATGAACTTATTCGGGAGCGATATTGTCACGTTTAACAAATTCAAATTTTAATCCTAAGAATTTTAACCGGAGCTGAAAATGAGTAATGCCAAACATTGTCGACTGATCATTCTGGGTTCAGGCCCTGCCGGCTACACAGCAGCGGTGTATGCCGCGCGTGCCAATTTATCACCGGTAGTGATTACGGGCTTGGAACAAGGCGGTCAATTAATGACCACCACGGATGTCGACAATTGGCCAGGCGATGTCGAAGGCCTCACTGGCCCGGCTCTGATGGAGCGCATGCAAAAACACGCCGAGCGTTTCCATACCGAGATTGTCTTTGATCAGATCAATACAGTCGATTTGAAACAACGTCCATTTACCCTGACCGGGGACAGTGGTGTCTACACTTGTGACGCCTTGATCATTGCCACGGGTGCCTCCGCTCAATATATAGGCCTGCCATCCGAAGAGACATTTCGCGGCAAAGGCGTTTCTGCCTGTGCCACCTGCGACGGATTCTTTTATCGTAACCAGAAAGTTGCAGTTGTTGGTGGCGGCAATACTGCGGTGGAAGAAGCGCTCTATCTGGCCAATATTGCTTCCCACGTTACCGTGATACACCGGCGTGACAAATTCCGCTCGGAAAAGATCCTTTCGGATCAGCTTATCGAAAAGGCCAAGACCGGTAACGTAACCATAGAATGGAATCACACACTGGATGAGGTGCTGGGTGATGCCAGTGGTGTGACTGGTATCCGGATCAAGGATGTAGACAGCGGTAATACCCAAGATATCGAACTGATGGGTGTGTTCATCGCCATTGGTCATAAACCCAATACCGCGATCTTCGAGGGCCAACTGGAGATGGATCACGGTTATCTGAAAGTGAAAAGCGGAACTGCCGGTAACGCTACCCAGACCAGTGTCGAAGGTGTGTTTGCGGCGGGTGACGTGGCGGATCATATTTATCGACAGGCCATCACCTCAGCCGGTTCCGGTTGCATGGCTGCCCTGGATGCCGAACGTTATCTCGACAATCTGGAAGGCAAATAAGCAATTGCACAGTCATGCGTAACGTTGGACGTGGTACGTTATGCGGTTTGAAATTGTTGAACGGTTAAGCAAGGTCGATCCCACAAAGTGGGATCGGCTGAGTAACGGGCGCAATCCGTTCTTGTTGCATGCATTTTTATCCGCACTGGAAACCAATCGCTGTCTGGAAGAGTACGGTTGGTATCCACAACACATCCTGGCCTTCGAAGATGATGACCTGGTCGCGGCGATGCCGCTCTATGTTAAAGACAATTCCTATGGTGAACTGGTTTTTGACTGGGCATGGGCCGATGCCTATCATCGCGCCGGTCTGCCATATTATCCCAAGCTGGTATGCGCCATCCCCTACACGCCTGCAACCGGTCCACGTCTGCTGGTGGCGCCGGACAAGGAATATGCCTCCTATGCCACGGCCCTGATCGATCAGGGCCGTGAACTTGCGCAACAAAACCAGATGTCTTCGCTGCACTGGTTATTTACTGATGAGCGCGACACCCAATTGTTTCGCAAAGCCGGTTATCCCCTGCGCCTGGGTTGTCAGTTTCACTGGCACAATGAGGATTATGAGAGTTTCGAACACTACTTATCGTTTTTTACAGCCCAGAAGCGTAAACAGATTAAACGTGAGCGTCGGCGAGTGCAGGAACAAGGGATCGTGCTGGAAGTTCGTCATGGCGATGAAATGACAGATGAGCACTGGCAAATCTATCACGATTTTTATTGCAGCACCTTCGATCGCAAGAGTGGTATGGCGACACTGAGCCTGGAGTTTTTTCAGGAAATCGGTGCGAAGATGCCGCGTAATGTCGTGGTGGTGCTCGCCAGGGATGGACAGAAATATATCGCCAGTGCTTTTAATCTACGTGGCGAAGATACGCTGTACGGGCGGCACTGGGGTTGTCGCGCCGAGTATCATAGTTTGCATTTCGAAGCTTGCTATTATCAGGGACTGGATTACTGTATTACACATGGTTTGAAATCATTTGAACCTGGCGCGCAGGGTGAACACAAGATCAGTCGCGGCTTTCTTCCAACTGCGACCTGGTCGGCACACTGGATTGCCCACCCGCAGTTTCGTGATGCAATTGCCCAATATACCCAGCGTGAACAGACTGGTATGCAGCAGTATATCGACAGTTTAATGGAACACTCACCTTTCAAGACTGAGGTGGAATGAGATGACGCGCTTCGGTCACACCGCCCCTTTCTGGCTGGATCCATATGACCGTACTACCTTTCCGGATGTCGGTCTTGCCTTGACAGAACCGGATGGCCTGTTGGCGGTTGGCGGTGATCTCTCTCCCGAGCGGTTACTGGCTGCATATCGGCAGGGAATTTTTCCCTGGTATAGTCATGGACAACCAATCCTGTGGTGGAGTCCCAATCCACGGGCGATTCTGCGTCTCACAGCTTTAAAGGTTTCGCGCAGTTTACGCAAAGCACTCAAACGTCCTGACCATGAAGTGCGCTTCGATTTTGCATTTGATCAAGTAATTTCTGAATGTGCCCGACCACGCGAGGATGGTTTGGGTACCTGGATTACCCAGGAAATGCGCAATGCCTATATGCGTCTGCACAAGCTGGGTTATGCGCATTCCATTGAAGTCTGGCATGACGATCGTCTTGTTGGTGGCTTGTACGGTGTGAGTCTTGGTCAACTTTTTTTTGGTGAATCGATGTTTGCGCGACGCAGTGATGCTTCCAAGATTGCATTTGTCTATTTGGTTCGACAGCTGGACAAGTGGCAGTTTGCGATGGTTGATTGCCAGGTTTATTCTGAACATTTGGGTAGTCTCGGCGCCGAAATGATTTCACGCGAACAATTTATCGAATACCTGGACAAATACTGCGATAAACCGGGTAAGACAGGAAAATGGGCGTGTGATCTGACACTGGACGAGGTCTTGGCAATTAATGAATGACGAAACCAGCCGTTATCACCTGCTACATGATCTGCGTTTCCTGCTGACGCCGGAACATGAATGTGGGTATCTGACCGACCAGGAGGCAGTCACCCTGTTTGTTGACCCACAGTGTGAAATGAATACATCTCGTTACAGCTTGTTGGCCGAGCTAGGATTTCGCCGCAGTGGTGAACATTTGTATCGGCCCCACTGCCCTCATTGCAAGGCCTGTATCCCGGTGCGCATCCCGGTTGAACGTTTTACGCCATCGCGTAATCAAAAACGAGTGCTTGCACGCAATCAGGATATCCGGGTGCGCTGGCGTGAATCTCGTTTTGTTGAGGAACACTTTGCCTTGTACCGACGTTACATGCAGTTGCGACATGCCGGCAGCAGCATGGATGATGATAATCCGGCGTATTACCATCGCCTGTTGGCAACCGGCTGGTGTGATACTCAACTCGCAGAATTTTATCATGGCAAGCAACTCATCGCCGCTGCCATCACAGACTGGATGAAAAACGGATTGTCTGCTGTCTACACTTTTTATGATCCAGAGGTGCAGGCGCGCAGTCTGGGTACATTTGCCATCCTGCAACAGATCCTCAGCGCGCAACAAAACGACTTGCCGTACGTGTATCTTGGATACTGGATCAAACAATGCGACAAGATGGCCTACAAAGATAAATTTCGGCCGTTTGAATATTTTGATGGTCATCGCTGGCATGCCAGCGAGTAGATGTAACCTCAGATATCACACTCAAGTCATCGCCATACTATCCGACATAAAGTATATGTCGTGAAGCTTGTCATCAAAGTTTCACGCACATGCAACCAACCTGTCATGGTTTGGTCAAAGAATGTGTGCGGCTTATCAACAACCATCCGGTTGAAAGGAGCGCAAAATGCTGAGCTTTCTCTACAGATTAGCGACAGACTTTGAGCGCGAACACGGGTACCGCCCCAATCTCTTGTATATCAGTCCCCACCACTTCCAGTCCTTACGCCATGAATTGGCGACGATTCAGGGGTTGGGTGAGCTGGTGCGTTTCTTAGGGATGGAGGTTGTCATCGAGCCGGAGGCCTGTCACCCCCACCTCAGCTACAGTCGTGCCATGTGGCACGAGGCTATCGCAGTTTAATCGCCATCCTGCCCCCCCGGGGAACCACCGCCCCATCAGGATTTTGATCATTCGCCCGTTTTCAGGCATCATTCGCCGCGGTTTTGAAGATTACCTAACGCGAGGGCGAATGGCTAAAGAAGAGCATATTGAAATGGAAGGCACGGTGGTGGAAACCCTGCCCAATACCATGTTCCGGGTTGAATTGGACAATGGACACGTGGTGACTGCCCATATCTCAGGCAAAATGCGTAAAAATTACATCCGTATCCTGACCGGTGATAAGGTTACCGTTCAACTTACCCCCTATGATTTGAGTAAAGGTCGGATCGTCTTCCGTGGCCGCTAACCGGCCATAATTCTCCTAAAGCACATCGAATATTGCTCCGCCAGACATAGTCCGGGCTGGGTAATTCATGCCTTTTGTGTGTTTGCAAGGGTAAAAAAAACCGCCATACGGCGGTTTTTCAATGTGTAGCATCCATAAACTACTTGCTGTGGGCCAGCTCTTCCTTGCTTTCCATTTCCATATGTAATTTATCATTCTCAACGGTGATGTGGACACTGCCGCCATTGGCGAGTTTGCCGAACAGTAATTCTTCCGCCAGCGGTTTCTTGATATTTTCCTGGATGACACGCGCCATCGGCCTGGCCCCCATCTGTGGGTCATAGCCATGCATGGCCAGCCAGGTACGTGCTTCGTCATCCACGATCAGGCTGACGCCCTTCTCTTCCAGCTGCGCTTCGAATTCGAACAGGAACTTGTCCACCACCTGGGTGATGATCTCGGTAGACAGGTTCTTGAACTGGATGATGGCATCCAGACGGTTGCGAAATTCCGGTGTGAAGAATTTCTTGATCGTCTCCATGGCATCCGTCGAATGATCCTGTTGGGAAAAGCCAATGGAGGGGCGATTCAGCTGGTCGGCGCCGGCATTGGTGGTCATTACGATGATCACGTTGCGGAAGTCAGCCTTACGGCCATTGTTATCGGTCAGGGTGCCATGATCCATCACCTGCAACAGCAGGTTAAACACATCGGGATGGGCCTTTTCAATTTCGTCCAGCAGCAATACCGCATGCGGGTGCTTGTTGATGGCCTCCGTTAACAGACCACCCTGATCGAAACCGACATAACCCGGCGGTGCACCAATCAGGCGAGAGACGGTATGCCGCTCCATGTATTCAGACATATCAAACCGAATCAGCTCGATACCCATGATGTGTGCAAGCTGGCGGGTCACTTCGGTCTTACCGACACCGGTCGGACCGGAAAACAGGAACGAACCGATCGGTTTCTGATCGTTACCCAGGCCGGCACGCGACAATTTGATCGCGGTGGACAGGGTTTCGATGGCTTCATCCTGGCCGTAGATGACCAGTTTGAGGTCGCGTTCGAGGTTTTTCAGTGCAGTGATATCGTTGGTAGACACGGTCTTTGGTGGAATCCGTGCGATCTTGGCCACGATACTTTCGACTTCCTTCACGCCAATCGTCTTCTTGCGCTTGGATGGCGTCTGCATACGCTGATTGGCTCCGGCTTCATCGATGACGTCAATGGCCTTGTCCGGCAGGTGGCGATCATTGATGTAGCGATCAGAAAGCTCTACCGCAGCGCGAATCGCCTGACGTGTGTACTTGACTTCATGATGTTGCTCAAAGCGCGATTTCAGGCCTTCCAGGATCTGGATGGTCTCGTCGACTGTCGGTTCGCTCACATCGATCTTCTGGAAACGACGGGTCAGCGCCCGATCCTTTTCAAAAATACCGCGGTATTCCTGATAGGTGGTGGAACCAATGCACTTGAGTTCACCAGAGGCCAGTACCGGTTTGATCAGATTTGATGCATCCATGGCACCACCCGATGCGGCGCCGGCGCCGATAATGGTGTGAATTTCATCGATGAACAGGATGGCACCTTCCTGTTTTTTCAACTGGTTGATGATGGCCTTGAGGCGTTTCTCGAAATCACCGCGATACTTGGTACCAGCGAGCAAGGCACCCAGGTCCAGAGAATAAATCGTACAGTCATTCAGGATCTCAGGGACTTCCTTATCGACGATCTTCTTGGCCAGGCCTTCGGCCAGGGCAGTCTTACCCACACCAGCCTCACCAACGAATAAAGGATTGTTCTTACGACGACGACACAATACCTGGACGGTACGCTCCAGTTCATCCTTGCGGCCAATAAGCGGATCGATCTTGCCCTGCTCGGCAAGTTTGTTCAGGTTAGTGGCAAACTGGCTCAGCGGGTCCTGGGTTTTCTCAGCCGCATCATCATCGCCCAAGGGTTCGCTACCAGTGGGTTCGTCTTCATTGATCTTGGAAATGCCGTGGGAAATGTAGTTTACAACCTCCAGACGCGTAATCTCCTGCTTCTTCAGGAAATACACAGCCTGGGATTCCTGCTCACTAAAAATGGCGACCAGGACATTAGCGCCGGTGACTTCATTCTTCCCGGAGGATTGCACGTGAAACACGGCGCGTTGTAAGACACGCTGGAATCCCAATGTCGGTTGCGTATCGCGATCGTCATTGGGCGGCAGCAATGGTGTGGTTTCATCGAGGAACTCGCGCAACTCCTTGCGCAGGCGATCGATGTTGGCACCACAAGCGCGCAGCACATCTGCCGCGGCATTATTATCGAGCAATGCCAGTAGCAAGTGTTCGACCGTCATGAATTCATGATTGCGTTCGCGGGCATCCTTAAACGCGAAATTGAGAGACGTTTCCAGTTCTTTACTTAACATAGCCACCCCTAATCATCAGCTTCCATGGTGCAGAGCAACGGGTGTTCGTGCTTGCGTGAATAGTCATTGACCTGAACCACTTTGGTCTCGGCGATTTCACGAGTGAACACGCCACAAACTCCACTTCCCTTGGTATGCACGTTGAGCATGATATGTGTAGCCTTTTCACGATTCATGCCAAAAAACCTTTCCAGCACGTGCACAACAAACTCCATAGGAGTGTAATCGTCATTTACCAGGATTACTTTATACATGGGTGGTCGTTTGACTTTTGGCTTTGCCTCTTCAATGGCAAGACCATCATCAAAACGACTCGGAGTTAGTTTATCGCTCATAGCCTATTAAATGGGGTTGTAATGCTGGATTTCCAGTGAGTTCAGACCTAAATCAGAAATCATTAACATGAATATTAAGAATTTTTGGCTATAGTTAAAAGGGTCGGATGAGCAGCAATTAATTTTTTCTAACCTGTTGTTTTGAAACAAAAGTACTGTGCAGAAGGACGATAGGCATCGGTTGCGCGGGGATATCTGTGAAGGAGGCTAGGAAGGCATGGCTAACGGTATCGTAAAGTGGTTCAGCAATAGTAAAGGTTATGGCTTTATCTCACCGGAACAAGGCGGCGACGACATATTTGCACATTTTTCCGCCATCACGATGGACGGTTACAAGACCTTGAAGAAAGGTCAAAAAGTGGAATTTGAATGTACCCAAGGTCCCAAAGGGTTACATGCCACAGAGATTAAACCCTCCGAAGTAGAAAGCACGACAACACATTAAGTCGTTGTCTTCACGCCCTGCCGGAATCCCCGTTCTGGGCATTCCGGCAGGAGCGTTCACATCTTGCCGATGATAGCCTCACCGAACTCAGAACTGCTCAGAAGCGTCGCACCATCCATGAGGCGCTCCAGATCGTAAGTCACGGTTTTTGCAGCAATTGCGCCTGACATACCCTTGACTACCAGATCCGCGGCCTCTATCCAGCCAAGATGGCGCAGCATCATTTCTGCAGACAAAATCAATGACCCGGGATTGACCTGATTTTTACCGGCATATTTGGGTGCAGTTCCGTGGGTGGCTTCGAACATGGCGATGGTGTCGGACAAGTTGGCGCCTGGTGCAATACCTATCCCCCCAACCTGGGCCGCTAAAGCGTCAGAAATATAGTCACCATTGAGGTTGAGTGTCGCGATCACGTCATATTCCGCCGGACGTAACAGGATTTGTTGAAGGAAGGCGTCCGCGATAACGTCCTTCACCACTATTTTCTTGCCGTTGTGTGGGTTGGTAAATTCACACCAGGGTCCGCCATCGATCTCCTTGGCGTTGAACTCGGTTTTTGCAAGTTCATAACCCCAGTTCTTGAATGCACCCTCGGTAAATTTCATGATGTTACCCTTGTGTACCAGGGTAACGGAATCGCGCTGGTTATCGATGGCGTATTGAATAGCTCGGCGTACCAGCCGCTGGGTACCCTCTTTCGACACGGGTTTGATGCCAATACCAGAAGTGTCTGGGAAACGGATCTTTTTGACCCCCATTTCGTTTTGCAGGAAGGCGATGACTTTTTTGGCCTCAGGGCTTTCTGCTGACCATTCGATACCAGCATAGATGTCTTCGGAATTTTCCCGGAAGATCACCATGTTGGTCTTTTCCGGTTCCTTCAGCGGGCTGGGGGTCCCATCGTAATAACGTACAGGCCGTAGACAGACATATAGATCCAGTTCCTGGCGCAAGGTCACGTTCAGTGAACGAATACCACCACCCACTGGCGTGGTCAGGGGGCCCTTGATCGAGACTTTATACGTCTTGATTGCTTCCATAGTTTCTTCAGGCAACCAGACGTTTTCACCATAAATGCGCGTGGATTTTTCACCGGCATAAATCTCCATCCAGGCGATCTTGCGTTTTCCGCCATAGGCCTTGGCAACTGCCGCATCAATCACGGCCTGCATCACCGGTGTGATATCGATGCCTATACCGTCGCCCTCGATAAACGGGATGATTGGCTGGTCCGGGACAGCTAAGGAGAGATCCGGGTTGACGCTAATTGCCGTGCCCTCGGCCGGGATAGAGATATGTTGATAAGACATAAGTGCTCTTTCTGTGCAGATAATTGGAAACGCGGATAGTAACAAATATAGGTCTGGCTCGGCGAGTGTGAGCGATAATCAGGCGATGCGAAATTGAATTGTCTGCTGTTCAAATTCGTCTGCCCTGGCGATATTGTGACCCTGGGCGTAGTCTACCCCGATTTCCTTGAGCAATTTCAGTGCAAAATCATTTTCAACGTATTCGGCGACGGTCTTTTTGCCCAGTATGTGGCAGATATTGTTGATGGCCTTGACCAGAGCCAGGTTGAGTTCATCGTTGTGCATGCTGTTAATAAAGGATCCGTCAATTTTGACGAAGTCCACATCCAGTTCGCGTAAATAGGAAAATGAACTGTAGCCCACACCAAAATCGTCCAATGCAGTTCTAAATCCAAGTCGGCGTAATTCTCTCAAAAATTGCTTGGCCTGTTGCATTTCTGAAATTGCCACATCTTCAGTGATTTCAAAGATAACGCGTTGTGGTGAAATGGTCAGGTTTGGAATCACCTGCTTGATAAATTCAAGCAGTTTTGTATCGCCAATAGATTTGCCAGATAAATTGATGAAATAACATAAATCACTGTTACCGGATTGTGTCTGCTCGCTGAGCCAGCTAAAGGCATGTTCAATCACCCAGCGATCAATTTCAGGCATGAGGCCAAAGCGTTCTGCTGCGCTGAGAAATCCGCCGGGCAGCAAATATTGTCCGCTATCTGGATCACGCATACGCAACAACAGTTCGTTGCTGTAAATTGTTTCGTCAGACAACCGCAGCATGGGCTGACAGGCAAAAACGAAATCGTCATATTCCAGTGCATGGCGAATGCGACGTGCCCATCCCATTTCCTTTTGAAAGGTATCGATGCTGTTTTTATCGGCCTCTTCGAACAGGTAAATTCGGTTGCGCCCGGCACGCTTGGCCATGTGACAAGCGATATCGGCACGGGCTAACAGCGCATCCTTGTTATCGATATCAATTTCGTATAGCGCGACACCAATTGAACAACCCGTATCAATATGTTTGCCGCCTGCAATGAATGAAAAATCCGTGATCGCCTTGTGATAATTTTCTGCCACGATCATGGCCTGACGTTCGTCTACGTTGTGAAGCAACAACGCAAATTCATCCCCACCTAACCTGGTCAGGACATCAGACTTGCGCGTTCTTGTCTTTAGTGTATTTGCGATGCCAACCAAAAGACGATCACCTTCCAGGTGGCCTAGTGTGTCATTAACATACTTGAAGTTATCCAGATCAATATAGATACAGGCACAACGATAATCAGGGTGCCTTGTGGCTTGTGCAAATCCACGTTCCAGTTCATCATTAAAATATTGCCGGTTATACAAGCCAGTGAGCGAGTCATGCTCTGCGAGGTGCCGCAGGCGTTCCATGACTGCGCGGCGCTCGCTGATGTCGTCAACGATTGCTGTGTACAAGATCTTTCCGGCAATTTGCATTTCACTGAATTTGAGTGACAGATAAAACTGGCTGCCATCCTTCCGTTGCCCAATAACTTCCCAGGCATTCTTGTTTTCGCCCGATTCAGCAGGGACCAGATTTTCAGCTGTATGTAGCTCCACGGGCAATTTATTGTCAGGGAACAACATCGCAAATTGATGGCTAATTACTTCATCTGGCTGGTACTGAAACAGGCGGGCAGCTGCCTTGTTGAAATTTTCAATACAACCATTGCTGTCGATCGTGATGATGCTTTCTGCTGCATTATCCAGAATCGACTGCAGGCGCCGTTGTCGATTATCCACCTGCAATCGCATATCGCTATAGGCATCGATTAGTCGATTGATTTCCTCCAGGTTACCCTCTGCATTAGGTAACGTTTGCTCATATGTATCGGTTAGCTGCATGCTGTCGGCAAGTTGCATAACAGGTTTTCGGATTTTTTTCTGAAAGATATAGTAAGCAATTAAAAGCATAAAACTGATTATGCCGGTAAACAGCCAGATAAAATGCGACAGTAATTTTGCCGTGCCCTGCGATTTTGAAATACCGACTTTATTTATTCCGGCAATGGCATTTTCCATCTTGTGTAATGAATGCCAATAATCTTCCATGGCCGGCTGCATGTATTTACGTAGCAAGGTCGCATCCGCGCGCCAGTCTTCCGAGGAATAGATTTTGACTGCCTGTTCCAGATGCTGATTATAATAATGTAATGCTTCTTCCATCTGTTCCAGGGAAGCTTCCTGTTGAATGCCAAGCTTGTCCTGTTTGTCGAAGTCTTCGAGTTTTTGCAGGGTTCGCTCGACACTTTCTGCGAACATCCTGCGATTGGCCAGGTTGTTGCGCATAGCCGTCTTCGGATCTCCGAATGCACCCATGCGATTCGCTACAAACATGCGAAACCAACTGATTTGCATTGACCAGGCATAACGTGCTTCCTGGAATAACTGCATGATGCGATATTGATCACCTTTGACTATTTTGGGATCGGGTTCTGTGAGTTCACCTTCTTGTAATGCCTGTTCCACTGCTTCAGAAAATTTCCTGTTACTCGGTTCAAGTTGCGTTAGCAGTATCGGCATGCCCGGATAGCGGCTCTCGACATTTTTCATGATGACCAGGTATTGTTTAATAATTGAGTTCAGATTTTTGGTTTGCCCCACCAGCTGTTCACTTGTCGCCTTGAGCGTGTCAGTGATTTGTATATCCGGATCCGCCTCTAAAGCAATGGACTGTTGTTCGAGTTTGTCGAGTAACTGCAAAATCTCATCGTGCAGGTCATTGCTTAAAAAGGTGGAATACTGATGGAGTTTACTTTCGGTGTCCTCCACCAGCGCAGTCAGTATATTGAGTTTCTCGGTCAGTAACTGATTCTTGCGAATATACTCCAGACTGTTACTGGCAGATTGTTGTACCGAGCGATGGGCATACAGCGTTAAACTGATCAGGAATGCCAGAAAAATCAAAATAACCCAGGTAAACCGGCCATTGAGGGTTTTGAACGAAAACGGCATGTTATTCTTAGTTACGTATAAAAACCGTATAATAATAATGGTTAGAGAAGTATAACGTGATCCAATTAATAATTTTAGTGTTTATACGTGAATTAGATACTCGAAATTGGCACGTAAAATGGACAATAAGTAATTGTTAATATTAGCTTTTAATAAACCGTACAATGTTGTTTGCCAGTTTCGTGGGCATGGAGAAGACCTGACCCTGGCAAATTTTATCCACCAGCCAGGTGTTCATCCGGCAGGCAGGCTGGATATGGACAGCGAAGGCTTACTGTTATTGACTGATGACGGTAACTTACAACATCTCATAACCCAGCCTCGCCACAAACAGGCCAAAGGCTATTGGGTCCAGGTTGAGGGCATCCCGTCTGAAACGGATCTGGATACATTGCGTAAAGGTGTACAGTTAAAAGACGGGCTAACGCGACCCGCCGAGGTGGCGTGTATCTCGCCCCCCTCCGTCTGGGAACGCCAGCCACCGATACGAGAGCGCAAGTCTATTCCCACCACCTGGCTGGACATGACTATTTATGAAGGGCGCAATCGGCAAGTTCGACGTATGACGGCAGCAATTGGTTATCCAACACTACGGCTGATTCGCTATCGTATCGGTCCCTGGTATCTCAACCAATTGCAACCCGGTGAGTTTGAGTCCCGTGCCGTGCCCGCCGGCATCCTGAAACAACTACCTGGTGACAAAGTACCGCCAGTTAAAACAAAAAGAGTACGCAGCCGATGAGTTGGCCCTTGCATGTCACTGTCGCCGCGGTTGTCGAACATAGCGGTCGATTTTTGCTGGTACAGGAGTCGGTTGGCGGTCAATCCGTGATTAATCAACCTGCCGGACACCTGGAACAGCATGAAAGCCTGGTTGATGCCGTGGTGCGCGAAACTCTGGAAGAGACCGCCTGGCAGTTTGAACCAAATGCGCTCGTGGGTATCTATCGTTGGGTGCACCCCAAGGGAGATACTTTTTTGCGGTTTTGCTTCACTGGCGATTTGCTGCATGAAGAAAAAGATCGGGCGCTCGATCATGGCATCGAAAAGGTTGTCTGGCTGGACCGGGAGTCGTTACAACAACGCCTACACCAATTACGCAGTCCATTGGTGCTGCAGTGTATTGATGATTATCAGGCGGGTATACGTATTGATTTATCTGCAGTTAAAGACGTGATCTGATGTCGTTACCTTCCGTAACCACACCCATTGTCGTTGGCATTTCCGGTGGTGTTGATTCCTCGGTGACTGCTTTGTTGTTAAAACAACAAGGATATGATGTTCGCGCGGTCTTCATGAAAAACTGGGAAGGCGACGATACCGAGGAACACTGTTCGGCCGAGGTAGACCTTGCCGATGCCCGTGCGGTGTGCGAGCAGCTGGATATTCCAATTCAGGGTGTGAACTTTTCCGATCAATACTGGGATCGGGTGTTTGCCTACTTTCTGCAGGAATACTCCGCAGGGCGTACCCCCAATCCGGACGTACTCTGCAACAAGGAAATCAAGTTTCGCGCCTTTCTCGATTATGCCCTGGGCCAGGGTGCGGAACATATCGCAACGGGACATTATGCCCGTTGCGAATTGCGCGACGGGGAATACCAACTGTTACGTGCGGCTGACCAGGACAAAGACCAAACCTATTTCCTGTATACCCTCAAGCAGGATCAATTGGCATGCGCCCTGTTTCCCGTCGGCGATTTAAATAAACTCCAGGTTCGCGACATCGCGGCGCAAAATCATTTGGTTACGCACAATAAAAAGGACAGTACCGGTATTTGTTTCATCGGTGAACGTGATTTCAAACATTTCCTGCAGCGTTATCTTCCGGCACAACCCGGCGCGATACAAACACCAGAAGGTCAGTTTATTGGGCGGCATGATGGTTTGATGTATTACACTCGCGGTCAACGCCAGGGATTAAATATCGGTGGTTTGGCCGGATTCGGACCGGAACCCTGGTATGTGGCTGACAAGGACCTGGTCAACAATATTTTGATCGCGGTGCAGGGACACGATCATCCCTTGTTACTTGGGCATTGGCTTGAGGCTGAACAATTGGAGTGGGTGTCATCAACACCGCCGTCCCTGCCCTTGCGCTGTACCGCCAAGACCCGATATCGTCAACAGGACACTGCATGTACGCTCACGGCGACTAAAGATGGGCGCGTACATGTGCAATTTGACGATCCGCAATGGGCGATCACCCTGGGTCAGTCGGTGGTGTTTTACCAAAACGATAGTTGTCTGGGTGGCGGTGTCATCGCGGCTACCGAAAAATTAATACAATGAGTAGTCGATGAATAAATTACGTGATAAAACGCTGGCGCTTGCCGGCGTATTTCAGAGTGCAGCACTGGTACACCAGCTTGCCAGCAAAGGTACGGTCGACCTGCACGATTTATCAACCTGTGTCAGCAGCACATTGGAGCTGAATCCACTGACAACACAGTCAGTTTATGGTCGTCTGGAAAATCTCCGCACTGGCCTGCATACCCTGATACAGTATCTGGGTGAGCAACCTGGTCAGCGTGATCCTAATGTTGCACGTTATGTTATCAGCCTGTTGCATCTGCAACGCAAGTTGCGCAAGCGCAAGGCCATGCTCGATACCATTGCAGAAGGCGTGCAACGTGCCAAAAAACAAAGCGAGATTTTTGGCTTGACCCATGAAAATGTGATTGCCAACCTGGCCGGTATTTATGCTGATACGGTCAGTCAAATTCCACCCAAGATCATGGTCAGCGGCGACAGCAGCGTCTTGTCCAACCCGGATAATGCCGACAAGATACGCGCCATATTGTTGGCCGGGATCCGTTCTGCCGTCCTGTGGGCACAACTCGGCGGCAACCGTTGGCAGATTTTGTTCAATCGCCGCACCTTTATCGAGCAGGCACGCAGACTCCTCTCTGATGAAATGAATCCGCACCTGCATTAATTGCGATTTCGCGTTCTCGTCGCCCAGGACTATTCGTTATAATCACTACTTTGTGGCGGATGTTGCCACGCGATTACACAAGTGAAGGAGTCTTCATGGCTGATAGTTTCAAATCCCGCAGCACGCTCAAGGTCGATGGTCAGGATTACACCATCTACCGCCTGGATAAAGTCAAAAATGCAGCGCGACTGCCTTTCTCCCTGAAGATTCTGCTGGAAAATTTACTGCGCCATGAAGATGGTTCTGTGGTGAGCAAGGCAGACATCCAGGCCCTCGCTAACTGGAAACCCAAGGCTGCACCGGACAAGGAGATAGCCTTTACCCCGGCGCGGGTACTGATGCAGGATTTTACCGGTGTGCCTGCTGTCGTGGATCTCGCCGCGATGCGGGACGCCATGCAGCAACTTGGGGGTGACCCGGAAAAGATTAATCCACTGCAACCGGCTGAACTGGTCATCGATCATTCAGTACAGGTAGATAAGTTTGGCAGTGCCACGGCCTTTGCCGAAAACGAAGAACTCGAATACCAGCGCAATACTGAGCGCTACAGTTTTTTGAAATGGGGCCAGTCCGCCTTTTCCAGTTTTAAGGTCGTGCCGCCGGAGACCGGTATCGTGCACCAGGTTAACCTGGAATACCTGGCGCGTACGGTGTTTACCCGTGAAGACGGCAAACAGACTTTCGCGTATCCGGATACCCTGGTTGGTACCGACTCCCACACCACGATGATCAATGGCCTGGGCGTCCTCGGTTGGGGCGTGGGTGGCATCGAGGCCGAGGCTGCGATGCTGGGTCAGCCCATTTCCATGTTGATTCCGCAAGTTATCGGTTTTCGTCTCAAGGGTGATCTGGCGGAAGGCGCGACGGCAACTGATCTGGTGCTGACCGTGGTGGAGATTCTGCGCAAACACGGAGTAGTAGGTAAATTCGTTGAATTTTTTGGCGACGGCCTGGATCACCTGCCACTGGCAGATCGTGCGACCATTGCCAACATGGCCCCCGAATACGGCGCAACCTGCGGTATCTTCCCGATTGATGATGAAACCCTGAACTACCTGCGTCTGTCCGGCCGTGACGAGAAACAGATCAAGCTGGTGGAGGCATACGCCAAGGCCCAGGGCATGTATCGGGTCCATGGACAGAAACCGGCCGACTATAGCTCGGTGATTGAGCTGGATTTGGCCACGATTGAGCCCAGTCTGGCTGGTCCCAAACGGCCGCAGGATCGAGTACCCCTGCGCCAGTCCAAAAAGATGTTCGTAGATGCCCTCGCCGCCCTGCAAAATGAACGCAACATTCAGTCGCAGGGCAAGGTTGCCACCACGATTAAGGGGCAGTCCGCTGAACTTCAGGACGGTGCCGTGGTGATTGCGGCGATTACTTCCTGCACCAATACTTCTAACCCTACCGTCATGCTGGGTGCCGGTCTGGTGGCAAAGAAAGCAGCCGAGTTGGGTCTGCGTGTACAACCCTGGGTCAAAACCTCCCTCGGCCCAGGTTCCCGGGTGGTCACTGAGTACCTGCAAGCGGCCGGTCTGATGGATGACCTGGAGACATTGGGTTTCAACGTCGTGGGTTACGGCTGTACCACGTGTATTGGTAACTCCGGTCCCCTGCCCCCGGAAGTCAGCCAGGCCATCAAAGATGGCAACCTAACAGTGTGCTCGGTGTTATCCGGTAACCGTAACTTCGAAGGCCGCGTACATGCCGAGGTACGTATGAATTACCTGGCATCTCCGCCACTGGTTGTCGCCTATGCTATTGCCGGTCGCATGGATATCGATCTGTATAACGATCCCATCGGGCAAGTCGAGGGCAAGGACATCTATCTCAAGGATATCTGGCCCAGCCAGAAAGAATTACACGATGTGGTCATGCAGCACGTGACCCGTGACCAATTCAGCACCACTTATCAGTCTGTATTTACCGGTACCGAACATTGGCAGCAACTGGCTTCCGGCCACGGCAAACTGTTCCAGTGGCAAGCGGATTCCACCTATGTGCGCAATCCGCCCTACTTTGACGGCATGAGTAAACAACCCGGTGCCCTGGTCCCGATTTATGGGGCCCGTGTTCTGGCCTTGCTGGGTGACTCGGTCACGACAGATCACATCTCTCCGGCCGGTGCCATCAAGCAAGACAGTCCCGCTGGTAAATATTTAATGGAACACGGGGTGGAGCCCAAGGATTTCAATTCCTACGGGTCGCGTCGGGGGAATCACGAGGTCATGATGCGTGGCACCTTTGCCAATATCCGCCTGCGTAATCTGCTGGCACCGGGCACTGAAGGTGGGGTTACTCTGCACCTGCCCAGCCAGGAACAGATGTCAATTTATGACGCTGCCATGCGCTATCGCCAGGAAGGCTTTCCGCTGATCATCCTGGCTGGCAAGGAATATGGTTCCGGTTCCTCCCGCGACTGGGCTGCCAAGGGTCCGAATTTGCTGGGCGTCCGCGCGGTTATTGCCGAGAGCTATGAGCGTATCCACCGCACCAACCTGGTGTGCATGGGGATCCTGCCATTGCAGTATAAAGAGGGAGAAAATACCAAAAAACTGGGTCTAAGCGGACATGAAGTGTTAAGTATCGAAGACTTGGGTGACGGCATGACCAAACAATTGCGCGTTACCGCAGTGGATCCGGATGGGAACAAGAAGGTATTCCGTGTCATGGTTCGAATCGACACCCCGCAGGAACTGGAATATTACCGTCATGGCGGCATCTTGCCCTATGTCTTACGGCAATTGGCCTCATAGACAGTAAATACATCAGATGCGGCCGGGTTTTCCATCCGGCCGCTGACATATGAAGTGGAACTGTTATTTGGTTCTCAACACCGGTTAAAGCGCCTTGAACCCAAGCCGATATGACACTATGTCAACCTGTAGAAAGCCATTTCTTGCTAAGGAGTCAAAGCGTGGAAAAACCAGTGTACGGCAAGCCCATTGGATCTCACCTGGGCAAAACGATCTATGAAACCATCGAGTCCGAAGGCCACAAGTACGTCTTCGACCGACTTGCCGAGTGCGATTATGACGGCTGTCCCCTGGATCAGCTAAGTAAAAACGAAGTCATGTTTCGCCCCGGTCTGATCTATCGCGCCGCCTGATACATTTTTGAGTTGGTGTGAGTCTTCCGACTCACATCACGACTGACAGCAGCATCATCTTCTGAGGGTGATCAGTGCATCGCCCTGACTGCCTGACAATGGTAGACTACCCGCTTGTTTAACCTACTGCGGATAGTCCATGGAACTCTCATCACTTACTGCCATTTCCCCTGTTGATGGACGTTACGCCGGCCGTGTTGCCGAGTTGCGTGAACTGTTCAGTGAATATGCTCTTATCAAACACCGTGTGATCGTCGAGATACGCTGGCTACAACACCTTGCCAGTACCACAGCGATCAGCGAAGTCCCGGCCTTCAGCCAGCATACCCAGACTGCACTGGATGACATCATTCGTGATTTCAGCGTTGAAGATGCCCAGCGTGTCAAGAATATCGAACGCACGACCAATCATGACGTAAAGGCTGTTGAATATTTTTTAAAAGAAAAAACCGCGGGCATTGATGAAATCGCCAAAGTCAGTGAGTTCTGGCATTTCGCCTGCACCTCGGAAGACATCAACAATCTTTCCCATGCGCTGATGCTTACTACTGCTCGTAATCAGGTGCTATTGCCGTTAATGGATGAACTGGTTGAAACCATTCAACGTCTCGCCAGCGACAACGCGGCTGTACCCATGCTCGCACATACCCACGGCCAACCTGCCTCGCCTACCACGATTGGCAAGGAATTCGCTAATGTAGTCTATCGTCTGCGACGCCAGCTGGATCAGATCAAAGCCGTACCCATGTTAGGCAAAATCAATGGCGCGGTCGGCAATTACAATGCCCATACTTCCGCCTACCCTGACATTGACTGGCCAACACTTTCGAGTGAGTTTGTTTCATCACTGGGGCTGACCTTCAATCCCATGACCATCCAGATTGAGCCACATGATTACATGGCGGAATTTTTCCATTGCCTGGTGCGCTTTAATAACATCATCCTCGATCTGGATCGGGATATCTGGACCTATATAGCTTTCGCCTATTTCAAACAAAAGACCGTGGCGGGCGAAGTGGGCTCTTCCACCATGCCGCACAAGGTCAATCCCATCGACTTTGAAAACTCCGAAGGTAATCTGGGGATTGCCAATGCGATCTTC
Source organism: Thiohalomonadales bacterium (assembly GCA_040235555.1). Lineage (GTDB taxonomy): Bacteria > Pseudomonadota > Gammaproteobacteria > UBA6429 > Thiohalophilaceae > RI-92. Next base: position 34,206 of record JBECKZ010000237.1, read on the forward strand.
GATCATCTTGCTAACAAGCTGCCCATCTCACGTATGCAGCGTGATCTCACCGATTCTACGGTACTGCGTAATCTGGGTGTCGGGATTGCTCATAGCCTGATCGCCTATCACTCCACTCTCAAGGGCCTGGGCAAACTGGAGGTGAATCACGAGCGTCTGCAGGCTGACCTCGAAGGTAACTGGGAGGTGCTGGCTGAACCGATCCAGACCGTGATGCGGCGTTACGGGGTTCCCGAGCCTTATGAAAAGCTCAAGGCCCTCACCCGTGGCCAACGCATCAGTAAGGACAGCCTGCAACAGTTCATCGAAACCCTGGACATACCGGAAAGCGAAAAAGCCCGGCTGAAAGAACTGACCCCGGCACGTTATATTGGTCTGGCGATGGAACTGACCAACGAGTTTTGCGAAAAATAAGTTTGGCTTACCGGATCGAAACGACCACGTATAATCAACACCTGAACGGTATTCAACACGTTCGTCGCAAGGTCTTTATCGAGGAACAAGGGATCGATTCGGCACTGGAATGGGATGAACACGATGCCAGTGCCACGTTTGCCGTTGCAATAAACGAGCAAAATCTGGTCATCGGTACTGCCCGACTGTTAAGCCATGGCAAAATCGGGCGCATGGCGGTACTGATGGAATATCGTCGCCAGGGTGTGGGCACGGCATTATTGCGGCATTTAATGATGCTCGCCAGGCAACTCGGGTATCAGCAAGTGGCGTTATCAGCGCAACAAAGTGTGATGGAGTTCTATCGCAGACAAGGATTCGTCGCCATTGGGCCGCCCCATGTCGAAGTCGGCATCCCGCATCAAAACATGCAATGCGTATTCTGATGTGGTAAGACAGCCGGCATCTCTTATAATCTAAATATCAGTCAGCAACGAGAACGCATATGCCGGATTGGTCAGAATACACTCTGGGTGAACACAACACCGATATCGTCATCGACACCAGTGAGGATAATCTGGCGGCTGTCCTGCGCCTTGTCAGCCAGGGCAGGCGCAGCCTGGATATTTTTAGCCGTGATCTGGAACCACGTATTTACGATAATGCCGAATTCGCCGACGTTGTGCGCGCGCTGGCCGTCAAGACCCGCGACTTGCACGTGCGTATCCTGGTCATCGAACCAGACTTTATCATTAAGCACGGTCACCGCCTGATTGAACTCGCGCGCAGACTGACCAGCCATATGGAAATACGCAAGGTACACGAAGACTATTGCAATAATCCTGAAGCTTATCTGGTCGTGGATAGTCGCGGACTGTTACATCGCAAACTCGCCAGCCGCTACGAGGCAGTAGTCAATTTTAATAATCCGATCACCGCAACCGAGCTGCACAATCAGTTCGGCGAAATGTGGGATCGGAGTAAGCAGTATATGGACTTCAAACGACTTTATATCTGATGCGCCAGATCTTGCTCATTCTGTCTCTGGTTGTATGCATGCCGTTGTATGCTGAGATGGTTATCGAAACCATTCAACTGCACCAGCGCAGTGCCGATGACCTCATTCCTGTTCTGCAACCCATGATCGCAAAAGGCGGCAGTATTACCGGTACGGGTTACAAGCTCTTTGTAAAAAGCACGCCAGCCAATATCGAGCAGCTACGACAGATGATTGCTGAGCTTGACCTTGCGCCTAAACAGCTATTAATTTCCGTCTCGTTGGATCGCGAGGTTATGCAGAAAAATACGCAAGGTTCTGCGCGTATTACAGTGCAAGGCCCACCAACACTGTATGTTGGTGACAAATCGCAGATAGAACATCACGATCAGGCAAATGGTCATATCAAATACGATGTTCGCATGTTTGAACGTGCACAGACCCAGCGTACCCCACAGGTTCAACAAGTTCGCGTTACCGAAGGCTTATGGGCGACAATCAAAACCGGCCAGGCAGTTCCGATAACAACCAGAACCCGTAACGCCGATGGCACTGTGACAGATACCTATACCTATACGGCCGTGGCCAGTGGCTTTCAGGTATTACCACGCGTCAATGGTGATAACGTGACGTTGACTATCCGACCCCAGATGCAATCACCGCAGGCAGGATCCGGCGGTGCCTATAACACGACCGAGGTCGATACGACGATTAGCGGTAAATTGGGACAATGGATTGCCCTGGGTAGCGTGGATTCATCACGGCAGTACAATGGTGCTGGCATCAGTTATCGCACACAACAGCGTAATGATGAAAACAACCAAATTTACGTCAAAGTCGAGCATATCAAACAATGAGTCAGGCCCAAATTCATTACACGATCGTACCAAGCAATCCTGCCGCCCATTTATTTGAAGTCATCTGTATCATTGCCCATCCCGATCCGAGCGGGCAACAATTGTGGCTACCGGCATGGATCCCGGGTAGTTATATGATTCGTGACTTTGCCAAAAATGTTGTCTCTCTGCAGGCCAGGAATGATTCAGGTGATGTTGCTGTCACCAAGCTGGATAAACAGACCTGGCAATGTGGACCTTGCACCGGAACCCTAACGGTGCAATACACCGTCTACGCAAACGACCTGTCGGTACGTAGTGCCCACTTTGATACCACCCATGCCTACTTCAATGGCAGCAGCGTATTTGTTGCGGTGCAAGGCCAGGAGGATCAACCAGTCCAGGTGGACATTCGACTGCCGGAGCACGATTGCAGCACACACTGGCGGGTTGCAACCACCCTGCCCCGGCTCGACGCCGCCTTATTTGCTCCCGGCAGTTACCGGGCAAAAGACTACGACGAGTTAATTGATCATCCGGTTGAAATGGCCAAATTTGAAGAGATTAATTTTGATGTTGCCGGAGTTCCGCATCACATTGTGGTCTCTGGACGTCAGCAGGTTGATCTTGCACGTCTGGCCGAAGATGTGCAGCAGATTTGTCAAACACAAGTCGAAGTGTTTGGCGAGCTGCCGGATATGGAACGTTATATCTTTTTGTTGCTGGTGGTGGGAGAAGGTTACGGTGGTCTTGAACACCGTAATTCCAGCAGCCTGATCTGCAGCCGCAAGGACCTGCCTGTCAAAAGCATGACAACGCCCAGTGACGGTTATGTCACCCTGCTCGGTTTATTCAGCCATGAATATTTCCATACCTGGAATGTTAAACGCATCAAACCCGCTGAATTCATGCCTTACCAACTCAAACAAGAGAGCTATACCCGGCTATTATGGGCCTTTGAGGGTATTACGTCCTATTATGACGACCTGGGGCTTGTGCGCAGTGGTGTCATTGATGAAAAAAAATATCTGGAGTTATTGGCTAAGAATATTACCCGGGTTATGCGCGGTAGTGGCCGCCTGAAACAAACCTTGCGCGATTCCAGTTTCGAGGCATGGACCAAATTTTACAAGCAGGATGAAAATGCATCCAACGCCATTGTGAGTTATTACGCCAAAGGCGCGATGTTTGCTTTTGCGCTGGATCTGAAATTGCGTGCACTGACTGACAACAGCCACAACCTCGACGATATCATGCGCCGGTTATGGCAGGAATACGGCAAGCCGGGCGACGGTGTAAACGATGACACCATTCTGGTCTTGGCCAATGAAATCAGCGGCAAGCCATTGAATGAATTCTTTGAGCGTTATCTGGATACAACCGATGATCTACCACTTGTGGAATTGAGTGAATATCTGGGACTGTCCCTGAAGCAGCGCATGGTGGAATCCCCGGATGATATGGGTGGTACCCCGCCGAGGAATACTGCCAACTCCCCGGTTTTTAATCTTGGCGCCAGATTTTTGCCGGAGCTGGTCGGTGTTCGAGTTCAACTGATCCTGGACGACGGTGACCTGCAACGCGCCGGTGTTGCTGCCAACGATGTTATCATTGCCATCGAAGGTATAAAATCCAGCAAGGATAATTTGTCTACACTCCTTTCGCCATATAAACCTGGCGACATCATTGAATTATATGCATTCCGGCGGGATGAATTGATGCGTTTCAAAGTCACGTTGACTCAGGCAAAAGCAGATGCCTGGTATATTGACGTGGTAACGGATGATGAAGCAGGACAAAAACGGGATCACTGGTTAAAACAAAATAAATCAGAGCGAGTCGTTAACCTGAAAAAATCCGGTTAAATTGAAAGCTCAGTCATTATTTTCGATCACATGCACACTGGTAACATCGATAGAACTGAAATGTTCCTTTAACCAGCGGTAGCACATACTTTCCGCCATTTTTGCCGCAGCACGAGTATCCACGATCTTTTGTAATAAGGTTGCGATCAGATTGACTTTGACCGTGGTAGCGCTGAAGTGGTTAATGAGACCGGCTTTTGCATTTTGCTGACCTGGCCGAACCGTCGGCATGGTAAATGCCAGCGTCTTGAGCGATTCAATCTTAAGCTGGGAAAACATCGGGCGCAGACGCAGCCGAATTTCATTGCGGACCATACTGGTGAGAACCCAGGAGATATTTTCCAGCGCATCAATCAGTTCTGGCTCGATACCCCCGTGTTGTTGAAAAAACTCAATAGCCGGATAATAGCCCAGCGCATGTTCATGTTCATAGGCCATTACCTGTTCAGCCAGGTTCTCAGCGACAACATGCGGAGTAGCTGCAAGGTGACGTTCCAGTGCTGTTTCAGGCACACTCAATTGCAGCGAGATGGTAACCCTGGTGAAATTCAGCGGCATGGAACCTAACGCTTAGTTAGCAGAAGTGCGAGATGTTGCGAAATGGGTTTTGATACGGGTTCAATTTTACGTCGCATCACACTACCAACAGCATCTGTGGTCGCAAAGATTGGTGCTATCAACTGTTCACCTACGCAGGCCAGAACAAACAAACTTTCCAACAACGGCATTGCCTCTGGCAATTGTGATTTGAGCTTATCAATTGCCTCTTTGTGCAGACAGCTATCACTGACTTCACAAAACTGTTTGGCTTCTGTGAGGATCTGATTGATATCGCGCCTGCGCTCACCATGAGGGCGAATTTCGCGAAAATAGGCTTCAATTGCCTCAAACAGAGCGACGACAACATCCTGGTTTGCCGGTTTATTGAGAACAGCGTCTACCGTTTTGAGATAAGCCTGACCCTGTTCACTCAATACCCGCAGGAGAAATTGCGCCAGTGCATTATCCTGTTCGGCAAGCGAGGTTAGGGTAGATTGGTAAGATTCAAAATCCCGATGGGGTACACTGGGCTGCGGCAGGTCATCGGGGCTGGCATGCAGGAACCCCACCAGATAGGCATTCTTGCGCTGTCCTTTGCTCCATAAGCTCTCGCGGGTGCTCTCATCGATCAAACCCGGTTGCAGTACCAGTCGTACCGATTCGATCATATTGCGTGGTTCTTCCTCAAACGGCAGAAATTCCAACAGGAACTCCGCCAGGTTTTTCCCCATTGTGCCCTGCGCCACTTCCTCGCGCGCCAGCATGCGTCGTGCATTGTCAGCATTGGGCATGGCCCACCAGGCACGCCGTGCGATCTCGTCACTGATTCCTTCGGCACCCACGACGGCAACCACGGCTTCAGGTTCGCCTAGTTTCAACAAGCTTTCCAGATTGTTGGCACGCTGCTGGCCCATGCGTGTCCAGCGTTTGAGAAAAACCGGATAACCACCGGGTGAGCCCAGGATATGACTGGAAATCGCTTCCTTAACCCGGCGGATGTACAGTTCGTCCTTGCAATTGGGATTGAGCTGAATCTTGGCTTCACCGCGTTCGGTCAGGCCATAGACAATCATTTTGCCTTCATCGATGCGAATCGCCTGGAGCGACTGGTTCAACAGTACATTCAGCCGCAGACTGTCTTCTTGGGATAATTGCATACTACTGACTATATAAATGAGAAAGCGGCGTAGTATACACCGCTTTCGATATAGGCCGATGGGATTCAGTCAGCTTATTACTGAGGCAGCATACCATCCAGGTGCAACAGGGTAGACAATTTGGCTGCGGCGGATGCGCCTATGCGATCGGCAAGACGCTCCCAGTAGTTAGGACGGTGTGTATAGTTCACAATATTTTCTGCCTTGATCACATCTCGCGCCACACTACTGCTGCTTGCCAGTCCATCCACCAAACCCAGTTTGACGCTCTCTTCACCAGTCCAGATCAGGCCTGTGAACAAATCCTTGTCGTCTTTGAGGCGTTTGCCACGCCCGGTTTTGACTGCATTGATAAATTGCTGATGAATATCTTCCAGCATGGATTTGACATGTGCCACTTCATCCTGGTTTTCAGGGGAGAACGGGTCCAGGAAACCTTTGTGTTTACCTGCAGTATACAGACGACGTTCGATACCGAGTTTCTTTAATGTATCTACAAAGCCAAAGCCATTCATAATGACGCCAATGGAACCCACCAGACTGGCTTTATCAGCGTAGATATCGTCTGCGGCAGAAGCAATATAGTAACCACCGGATGCACAAATATCCGAGATAACTGCATAGACTTTAATCTTGGGATATTTGCCACGCAGTCGTTTGATTTCATCATAGATGTATCCTGCCTGCACCGGGCTGCCACCAGGACTGTTAATGCGCAGGATGATCCCCACTGTGTTCTTGTCATCGAAGGCATCGCGTAATCCCGCAATTACATTATCTGCGCTGGCATCGCCGCCGGCGGCGATGACTCCCTTGATGTCTACCAGGGATGTATGTCTGCCTGATTTAAAACCGGCTTGCTGTTCGGCACCGGGAAACACCATGATGCCTAACACCAAAAATAAATAGAAGGCAAAAAGCGATTTAAAGAAAATCCCCCAACGTCTCGCGCGTCGCTGTTCATCTAGGGATGCAAAGACCAGTTTAGTCAATACGTCCTGTTTGAATTTCTCATTGTCCTGGGGATTAGGTGTGAGTGGTTCGGTCATGAGCGTTAGAGTCCTTCTGCTTTAAGGGTGTTGTTGTTTGTCAGCCATCCGTGTAATTCGGCAACGTCATTGACGCATTCAAGCGGTTTGCAGGCTAACAACCGTTGCTTGTCATGAACACCATAGCTGACTGCCAGGGCAGAAGCACCAGCATTAGTGGCCATCTGCATGTCATATTCCGTATCACCGATCATCAGGGTATCTTGTGGGGCAACAGCCAGGCGGTCCATGATCTCTTCGAGCATCTGTGGATGTGGTTTGGAACGTGTTTCATCGGCACAGCGCGTATAGTCAAAATAACTGCGCAAACCGGATTCATCCAGTGCCTTGTCCAACCCGACCCGACCTTTCCCTGTCGCGATTGCAATGTAGTGCCCTTCCTCCCTCAGATCGTCGAGTAAGGCCTCGACTCCAGTAAATATTTCTGAAGGTGTGTCATCCTGCACCAAAAAGTGATGCCGATAACGTTCAACCAGGTCCTGATAGATGAGTTTGTTTCCATCCGGATAAAGCGTGGCCAAGGCCTCTTGCAGGCCAAGGCCGATGACATTGCGCATTTCATCATGGCTGCGTGACGGTAGTTGTAAGTCCGAGATGGCTGCACGCATGCAATTGACAATGCGTGCTTCGGAATCAATCAGGGTACCATCCCAATCGAATACAATCAGCTGAAAGCGTTTCATTATAGTGGCAAACCGAGTTTATCGAGTATTTGGTTAAGGTCATTATCTAACGGTGCATTGACCGCAATGCTTTTATGGGGTTCCTCCAGAGTGAAGGCAAGGCTGCGCGCATGCAGGAATAATCGTGACAAGCCCAGTTCATGCATCTGGTGATTGAAGTTTTTGTCCCCGTATTTGTTGTCTCCGGCAATGGGATGGCCCAGATGGGCAGCATGGACCCGAATTTGATGGGTACGCCCGGTCTCGATGTGGATTTCCATCAACGAGGCCTGTTTGCCCACGGCCAACGGATGGAAGGTGCTGATGGCAGTTTTGCCCTCTTCGCTCACGTTCACCATGCGCTCCCCGGAACGCAGCACATTTTTACGCAAGGCAATGGCTACCCGTTGACGACCGTGTGGCCAGGGTCCTTTGACCAGGGCGAGATACCGCTTCTCCACCTGACTCTCGCGTAGTAATTCATGCAACTGGCGTAAGGCACTGCGCTTTTTGGCCAGAATCAGGCAACCGGAGGTTTCCCGGTCGAGGCGATGCACCAGCTCCAGATAGTGCAGATCCTGGCGCCAGTGGCGCATGGCCTCTATTACTCCATGGCTGACACCACTGCCGCCGTGTACCGCCATCCCCGCGGGTTTGTTAATGATGATAATTCGCTCATCTTCATACAGGATTCGATCAGTGAGGCTTGCCACGCTTCGACTGGATGGTGGCCGTTTTTGCTCCGTGCTGCGGCGAACGGGCGGTATCCGAATTTCATCCCCAGCCTGTACCCGGTAATCTGGCTTGATCCGGCCTTTATTTACCCGGACTTCGCCCTTTCTTAAAATACGGTATATCAACGTCTTGGGGACGCCCTTGAGATGCCGCAGCAGGAAATTGTCGATCCGTTGGCCATCCTGTTCAGGACTCACGGTCACGAATTCTACCCGGCTGAATGTGGTTTCAGTACTGATGCTCACGGCACGGATCTTACCTTAAGATTGCTGTAATAGTATTAGGCTGTTATAGTTGCTTGATTGCTAGACAAAATCTGGCAAACCCCGGTTAACGGGTTGATATCAAATGTTTTTTCATCCATCTGCGCACTTGCGGGTGGAAACCGAAAGCAAGGCGTGTCTCGCGTACCGAGAACAAGAATTCGATTCGCTAAGACACAAATGGAACAACCGCGCTCCCATGGTCCACCAGCGGACATGGCGGGCAGACCTGAAAAAGACACGGCGGTCTTACTCACCCTTACCCCGTGCTGACAATTTGGTCTGGCGAGCCCGCAGGTTGCAAGGCAACCGTGGTCGAGCGCCGTAGACAAAAGGTTTATACAATGAAGCGTATGCTGTTTAACGCAACTCAGCCGGAAGAGTTGCGTGTCGCGTTGGTTGATGGCCAGCGACTTTATGATCTGGATATCGAAACACTCCATCGGGAACAAAAAAAGGCCAATATTTACAAAGGCCGAATTACCCGCATCGAACCCTCCCTTGAGGCTGCCTTCATCGATTACGGTGCAGAGCGTCATGGCTTTTTGCCGCTGAAGGAAATTACCCGCAACTACTTCGATCCGAACGCGGATACCCAGGGCAAAATTAATATCAAGGAGGTTCTCAAGGAAGGCCAGGATCTAGTCGTCCAGGTCGTTAAAGAGGAGCGTGGTAACAAGGGCGCCGCCCTGACCACCTTTATCTCGTTGGCCGGTCGTTATCTGGTACTGATGCCCAATAACCCACGAGCTGGTGGGGTATCTCGCCGGATTGAAGGCGATGACCGATCCGAGGCCCGTGATGCCCTCAGTAATTTGAATATTCCCGAAGACATGGGCCTGATCCTGCGCACAGCCGGTGTGGGCA
>JBECKZ010000021.1:0-13191 GCA_040235555.1 Thiohalomonadales bacterium
CATCGTACCGCTGGGTGGTTCTGTACAACCGCTGCGTGGTTCAGATTCCATCATGTGGACCATCAAGTTCCGTAACGGCAACCTCAAGCGCTTCAAATTCCCGATCCGTACCACTCCGGAAGGTTCTATCGATCCGTACGGCGGCAAACCGGAAGCGGACCTGAGCAAGATCGAAGACGCTGGTTATTTCGTACAGTGCAACGGCTACCGTGCCGGTGACCCGAGCGAACTCATCCGCAAGTAAACCACCAAGAGACAAGAGTTAAGAGAATAAGAGGTACTAACCATGGCAGGAACATTTGGTAATCCAGAAGTCGTCCAGGAAGAGGTAGACATCCTCATCATTGGCGGCGGCATGGCTGCTTGCGGCGCAGCATATGAAATCGGCCCCTGGCTGGATGCTGCAAAGAAAGCAGGTCATGACATCAAAGTTAAACTGGTTGATAAGGCCGCGATGGACCGTTCCGGTGCTGTTGCACAAGGTCTGTCAGCTATCAACACCTACATCGGTACCGAACAGGATCCAGCTGACTATGCGCGCATGGTCTCCAACGACCTGATGGGTATCACCCGAGACGACCTGGCCTATGACCTGGGCCGCCACGTTGACGAATCCGTGCATCTGTTCGAAGAATGGGGTTTGCCCATTTGGAAGACCGACGAAAACGGTGAGCGTCACGACGGTTCACAAGGTCTGACCCCGCTGAAAGACGGCGGTAAGCCAGTACGTTCCGGTAAGTGGCAAATCATGATCAACGGTGAGAGCTACAAGTGGATCGTTGCTGAAGCGGCCAAGAAGGCCCTGGGCACCGAGAACATTGAAGAGCGTATCTTCGTTGTGAAACTGGTTAACGACAAGAACGACCCCAACCGCGTTGCCGGTGCTGTCGGTTTCTCTGTTCGTGAAAACACCGTACACGTTTACAAGTTCAAGGCTTGCCTGCTGGTAGCTGGTGGCTGTGTAAACATCTTCCGTCCGCGTTCAGTAGGTGAAGGCACCGGTCGTGCCTGGTACCCGGTTTGGAACGCTGGTTCTACCTACGCCATGGCTGCTGAGGCCGGCGCAGAGCTGACCATGATGGAAAACCGCTTCGTACCTGCCCGTTTCAAAGACGGTTATGGTCCGGTAGGCGCATGGTTCCTGTTGTTCAAAGCCAAGGCCACCAACGCGTTTGGTGAAGTCTACATGGACAAGAACAAGGAAATGCTGAACGACTATCCTCCGTATGGTCAGGCTGCCGTTCCTGCTTCTTGCCTGCGTAACCACCTCATGCTGAAGGAAATGAAGGAAGGTCGCGGTCCTATCTACATGGACACCGTTACCGCCCTGGCTAACCTGCGTGAAACCCTGTCACCGCGCGAAGTGAAGCACCTTGAAGCCGAAGCCTGGGAAGACTTCCTGGATATGTGCGTTGGCCAATGCGGTATCTGGGTTGGTGAGAACATCGAGCCGGAGAAGAAGAACTCCGAATTGATGCCGACCGAACCGTACCTGTTGGGTTCACACTCCGGCTGCTGCGGTATCTGGGTTTCCGGTCCGACCGACCTGGGTGCACCGACCGACGAAGGCCTGGGTGAAGGTATTCCGGATCACCTGCCGAAGGGCTGGAACTGGGGTTACCGCTCCATGACCACCGTCAAGGGTCTGTTCACCGCCGGTGACGGTGTGGGCGCTTCCGGTCACAAGTTCTCTTCCGGTTCCCACGCTGAAGGTCGTTTGTGTGCCAAGTCTATGGTCAAGTTCGTCATTGACAACAAGGACTGGAAACCTGAGCTGGAGACCTCCGCAGAAGAGCTGGTGGAAGAGATCTATAAACCGGTACGTAACTTCCTGGAGCACAAGGACTACACCACCGCGATCGACGTCAACCCGATGTACATTACGCCGAAGATGCTGCAGTTCCGTCTGCAGAAGATCATGGACGAGTACGTCGCCGGTGTTGCTACCTACTACACCACCAACGGACACATGCTCGATGTAGCCTCTGAGAAGTTGGACATGTTGAAGGAAGACGCTCAGAAGATGCGTGCCAAAGACCTGCACGAACTGCTCCGTGCCTGGGAGAACTACCATCGCATCCTGACCGCCGAAGCGCACATGAAACACATTCATTTCCGTGAAGAATCCCGCTATCCGGGCTTCTACTATCGCGCCGACAAGAACTTCGTCGACGAGGAGAACTGGAAGTGCTTCGTGAACTCCGTGTACGACAAAAAGACCCACACCTGGACCTGCTTCAAGCGCGCCCACGTGGATCTGGTCGACAAGGCCAAGCTGTTCAAGAAGTAAGATCGAACAGCATTGCAGTACAAAACCGGGGCCTAGGCCCCGGTTTTTTTATGCACGAAAGATCTAGTTGTTACCAACCAGGGCCATGCTGTAGCACACAAACACCATCAGCTGGTCAAAATATGTTAAAATTGCCGGCTCTGGTTGAGTGGCCTTCTACCAGAAACCCTGTGTAATCAATCAGATATCAATCCCTGTCCGATAGCGAGTAAAGCCATGGCAACAGAAGACGACAAGTTCAGATTCCATTTCGACCTGCCCGTGAATAGCCCGGTCGAACCCGTCAAACTCTCCGGCAGCAGCAAATTCAAATTCAACTGTTACAAGGGGATTTCTTGCTTTAATGCCTGCTGCAAACAGGCCGACATCACCTTGACCCCGTACGATGTATTGCGCCTGAAAAAGCGGCTGAATATGACCTCCGGTGAGTTCCTCAAGACTTATACCGTACCTTTCACCATGGACGGCCAGGGCCTGCCCGGCATCAAACTGCGCACTGAAGATGATGTTCCCGTTTGTAAGCTACTGGACGGCGACAACGGCTGCGGCGTCTATACGGACCGCCCGGCAGCGTGCCGCTACTATCCCATGGGCCTGATGAACATGAAATCATTCAAGGCCGAGCGGGAAGAGCAACACTATTTCATCGTTAAGGAAGACCACTGCACCGGTCACCAGGAAGATCGAGAGATCACGGTTGATCAATACCGTGAGGAACAGGGCGTTAAAGAATACGATGATTTCAATTTTCCCTGGTACAAACTGATCTTGAAGAAGAAATCCGCCGGTCCTACCATCGGCAATCCCAGTCAGATGAGTTTTGATTTCTTCTTTATGGCCAGTTACGACGTGGATCGTTTCCGTAAATTCATAACGTCCCCAAATTTCCGTAAGGTCTACGACCTCAGTGATGAAGAATACAACGGCCTGATGGACGACGATTTCAAGCTGGTACAGTTAGGCTTCCGGCTGCTGGACCAGGTGTTGTTCGGCGTGCAAACCGTCCCGCTGGTGAAAGATGCTTACGAAAAACGCTATGAAGAACGCAAGGAAATCATCGAGGCCAAATTCAAACTCGCCGAAGAACTGGCCAAGCAAGAAGACCCCTCTGCGAAATACATTGATGATTAACTAAGATCCAAGAGCGTCAGCCGAATGGCTAAACGGCTGACGCTGTGTCATTCCAACATTATCGACGGGTACTCACCGCCGTGTTGTAAAGCCCCCGATCCGTCGCTGTGTCATACTGCTCGATCTGTTTCATCACCAGACCCATGGCATCCGAATACGGAACCGAACCAGCGCGACGTATTACGTTCCGGCCCTCACGTGAGAGTGCAAAGGTAATAAAATCCTTGACCTTCTGATCGGCCATGTTGCCCTTGGTAACCAGATATAGCGGGCGATACAAGACATATGAACCGTTTTTGATGTTTTCATAACTCGGATACTTTCCATTCAGGCTGAGGATTTTCACCTTACGCCGCTTGGCACTGCTGATCCCCGTGGTCCCGATTGCCAGGGGATTGTTCTCGATACCCTTCTCCAGTGGCCCGGAAGACTTTACGACATATTTTGCGCCGGGAAACTCCTGATCAAAATTGGCGAACACCAGGGCCCGCAAGGTACGACCAACACCGGAAATTTTACCGCGGCGTATATATAACTCAATCGGTGCATTGGGTCCGCCCAGTTGCTTCCAGTTATTAATTCTGCCCAGATAAATGTCCTGCAATTGATTAAACGTGATCGATTGCACCGGATTTTTCGGATTAACAATCACAGCCAGTGCATCCCACGCTACCGGTACCTCATAGGCATTGCGTTCCTGTGCATCCCGTTCAATGATGGAACGACAGGCACCGCCGATATCTATTTTGCCTGCCGCAGCATCACGGATACCTTTGGTTGCACCACCGCCGTTTAAGGTTATCTGAATACCAGTTTTCTTTTCATAGGCCTTGGCCAGTTCTGCCATGAACGCTTTCTTGCTAATACCGCAACCTGCCCATACCAGCGAATTATTGGCTGCAGTGGAAATGGCAGGATATAGAAACAGATATACGAGCACACATAACGTAGCATTTCGAGACATAAGAAGGTCCTCCGCTAACAACTCCCATTATCCACCCCATCCGGGAGATGAAATTTAATAGTAGTAATGATTTCCCTATTTGCTATTGCTTCGGAATACAAGGTGGGCAATGCGTAATCAAATTTCCTTATTTTAAGGATTGTATAGCAGGACAGCCCTTGAACAGCAGATCGCTTTGCGAGAATTTTGTTAATTTATGTGTCTTAGTTAATTATAAATTACTGATTAATTAGATGACCCATCCCAGTTCACTTGCACGTTGATGCGCCTGTGCAGGAACATCTGTGGCAACAAAGTGCTGATACAGTATTTGTACGCCCAGCATGTGATTGATAACAGCATCCAGTTGCACCTGGGTCGAAACCGGCGTGTCTTTATTTTCGTGCAACGCAAACAGGGCCTCTACCCCTGAATAATCCAGCAAACCGGCATTCGTGATTGCATCCTTCGATAAATACTGGTCCGCCAGTGTCTTCATCGCCGCCCACTTTTTCGGATCGGTATGTGCAGGCGGTGCCATAAACGCAAATTTCTCCCGCTCATACAGTACTGTTGGTAACAGTCCCTTCATCGCTTCACGCAAAACGTATTTTTCAGTGCGCCCTTTGATGCGCATGGAAGGCGGGATCGTGCATGCATATTCCGCCAGGTGATGATCAAGAAAGGCCGGTCTCGCCTCCATAGAGTTGGCCATGTCGACCCGGTCACCACCCCAGGTCAGAATTTGCCCCTCTAACATGGTCTTGATCCAGACATACTGCGCCCGATCCAGGGGATGTCGATCTTTCAACATATCTTCATCGAGTTGTTCAGCGATGGCCTGGCCAGGTTGATATCCAGAGATGACTTTGCGCAACTCCGGATTTATTAAACCCATTGCGTGTTGTGCACTGGCAAGCCAGGGTTGCAGACAGCTTGGGGTAAAGCCAATCCGTTTGGTGAGTGCTGGGTCATCGATTTCATTTTCCGCCAGCATTGCACCCTTGAACAGCTTGTTGTTCTCCGCCAGCATCTGTTCCCAACTCAGGCGTTCCTCGGGCGAGAGGCTATCCAGTCCGTGTAAAAACATGTCACGACGAAATGCCGGATAGCCTGCAAACAACTCATCAGAACCTTCACCCGTGACGACCACTTTGTAACCGGCATCGTTGACGTGCCTGCTCATCAGGAACTTGGCGACCCCCAGGGTGTTATAGATCGTGCGCTCGGTATGCCATAACGTCTCGACAAAATTGTCGTAGAGATGATCCGCCTGCAACATCAGGATATCCTGATCCGCCTGGGTGGCCTGCGCCATCTGTTTGGCAATACCCGTCTCGTCATAATCAGCATCATCGAAACCGATAGTAAATGCCTTAACTGCCGATTGCTGACTGGCAGCAGACAGACCCAGAATAGAACAGGAATCGATACCACCTGACAAGTAACATGCCACGGGAACATCTGCTTCCAGGCGAAATTGCACCGCCTGCATTAATTGCTCACGAACCCCTTCGATATACTCTTCTTCTGCATATTTTTCCGGGCGTTCACTTGCCAGGGGGAAATCCATATCCCAATATTTCTCGTCACGGATATGAAACTGGCCATGCTTGCGATCAATGATCAGGCAATGACCAGGTTTGATCTGGTGAACACCATCAAATGCCGTTGAACCCGGCACAATAGTCTGCATTAACTGATGGTAAAGTCCTTGTGGATTAAACTGGCGTTTGACATCGGGGTGGGCAAAGATCACTTTGAGTTCAGAGCCGAATACGATGGTATCTTCCGTCTGGGTCCAGTACAGCGGCTTGATGCCAAAGCGATCACGGACCAGTATCAGGCGATCATTTTGTTTGTCAAACAGGGCAAAAGCAAATTCACCACGCAGGTGTGGCAGCATTCCATCTAGCCCCATTCGCGGATACAGATGTAGTACGAGTTCTGAATCACTCTTGGTCTGAAACCGGGCACCGCGTGAGGTCAGATCTGCACGCAGACGCTTGTAATCGTAAAACTCACCATTGTGAGCCAATAATAAATTTTTATCCGCCGAGACAAATGGCTGACGTGCCCTGTTCTCATTAAGGTCTATAATTGACAACCGTGCATGACTGAACCCCACACCACGATCCTGCATGACCTTATAGCCAAAACCGTCCGGGCCACGGTGATACTGAATCGCCGCCATGTTAACCAGCAACTGGGGATCAATAGTTTTCTCTTTTTGGGCATGAAAAATGCCGGCAATTCCACACATAACTAATTAGCTACCTTCTCTAAATTAGGTTGAAAGTCCTGCTCTTTACTCAAAGAGCATTGCATCGTGCCCCGCTTCAAAAATAAATTGGTGGGTATGAGTCCTTTTACAACGCAGTACTGGCCAGGCGCAGTAGTAATTCAACAGGCTGTTAAAAACGCATGAGCGTGCTGAGCAACGCCATTCGCATATACACCGCACCCCTTGCCTGTGCGAAATACCAGTTATGAGGTGTATTATCCTGGCCAGTATCCAGTTCATCTCCACGCGCCAGTGGGTGCAGGATAATGGCATTTTCCTTCAAGGGTGAAGACGTATTCAGACCATACTCGGTTCCCAGCTCTTCATAACTGTCCCCCACCCAGGCGATCGCATTGATATACACCACATCCATCTTGGGCAGTGCCTCATTCAGGGTTTTTGTCACGCTGAGATTCAGGCCATCTTTTTCCAGTAACTCGCGTTGACCCTCGGAAAATACCTCATCCTCATTACAGACGATGATCACCTCTTTAAACCCATCGGAGAAACGCGACAATAAGGTCAATAAACTGCGAACCGTCCGCATTCGACCCGGCACACCAATAATCCCGATGGTTATCCGCTCGTCAGGTTTTACATCCCCTACCATCAATTGCGGTTTCCACTTAAAAATCGCAAAGATGTCTGCCAGGGCCTGGGTCGGATGTTCATCGATACCGTTACCGGCATTGACGATGGGGATACGCAGGGCATCGAGCATTTCATAAATGGCATTTTCATTGCTATCGCGCAAGACCACGACATCGCCATAATGATTCATCATTTCCGCCACATCGTAATAGGACTCACCCTTGGCGATACCAGTAGTGGACGGATCGGTGATGGAAATGATGTCACCACCCAGGCGCTGCCACACACTTTCAAATGACAGGCGTGTGCGGGTACTCGGCTCATAAAACGCGCTGATCAGGATGCGCCCGGTCAAGGGAAAATAACCGGCGTTCTGCGATGTTTCAAACTTGGCGGCAAGCCGGCAGAGTTGCACGATCTGTTCACGGGTAAATTGTTGTGTCGTGATAATGGAGCGAAATGCCAGACTCGCGAGCGTCGCCGGGTCTTCATGACAGGCACCCATGAGTGCCAACGGCATTTCGATACCTTCGGTCCAGTTTTCCGGCTCGACCCGTTCCTTGAGCTTATCCAGCTGACGTTGTTTTATCATACCTGACCCTCGATTGTGTCTTTGGCCCACAGCACTCGTAAAACCTTAGCAGTAATTGCTGCGACGACAATGGCGGCAAGTACCCGGAATGAATCTAATTGGACGGTTGCGATCATGCGGACACCTGCTCATGGTGCAACGTCCAGTCAAATTCTATTTGCAAGAATTTAACAACCAATCCGGCAGCGAGGATTAATCTGCCTGTATCGGCTTCAAGAATTGCACTATTTCTGTAATTCATTTTTTCCTGCATTTCTGACTTCTTTGAGGACTTCATCTGCACTCAGTACCCGTGAATATCGATCGCGCAGAGTACTGATCGTGGCATTGTGTAATTCCGGAGTAACCGTCGCACAGGCATCGTTAATCAAGGTGGTATGAAAACCGCGGTCACAGGCATCACGCACTGTGGTCGACACACACTCGTTGGTATACACACCGCATACATACAAGCTATCGATGTGCATGTTACGCAGGATGTATTCCAGGTTTGTGGAATTAAATACACCGCTGGCCGTTTTGTTGATAACGATCTCATCACCCTTGGGTTTAACTTCGGGTAGAAATTCCGCTTCTTTTGAACCGGGAGGCGCATGCAAACCCAGTCGTTGATGACCGACACTCCGATCACGTCCATCACGGGTTAGCGATTGAATCCGGGTATGAATCACTTCCAGCTTCAAATCCCGGAAGGCATCCTGCAAACGACGCACATTAGGTAACACAACGTGGTCTAGACGCTTGAAATAATATTCCTGCGCTTCCAGCGGTACTCCGGATTGCACTACATCGGCAAACACCCCATAGCCCTGGGCGGCATCCAGAAATTGCAGGTCAATCACCAACAGGGCCACCTTGTGCTGGGATAAGGCCTTGCGGACTTCCGGTGTATCCAGCAATGAACTGCGATAACTCTGGCGTAACGGATCGACATGCAAATATTCCTTGTTCAGGTCTTTGAGGTCGGTCTTACGTAGATCGTGAAGATCTTCTGGTCTGCCCTTAGTCATTAGCGCCTCCGGCCAACTCCACCAGGGTATTGAGTAATACGTTGGCACCCTTTTCGATATCTCGCATATCTGTCCACTCTGCTGCTGAGTGACTCCGCCCATCCTTGCTCGGCACAAACACCATGGCTGCCCGTGTCATACCTGCCAGCATCTGGGCATCATGCGCCGCACCACTGGCCATGCGCAGACTCGGTATCTTCAAAGTATCCGCCACTTTCTTAATCTGGTCCACAAGACCACTACTGCATTTTACCGGTGCGATTTCGCTGAGCACCTTGAATTCGAACATCAGGTTGCGCCGGCGCGCAATGGCAGACAATGCGCGCCGACACGCTCCCTGTAACTCATCGAGTACACGCTGTTCGGTATCGCGTACTTCCAGGGTGAAATCTACTCGCCCTGGTACTACATTGGCGGCACCGGGAAACAGGGCAACACGTCCTACCGTTGCCACACTGCGTTCACTACCATTCTCGTCCAGTAGACGCTGCAGTTGGGTATGAAATTCCGCCAGCCCGGCAAAGGCATCGTTACGCATGTGCATCGGTGTGGTACCGGCATGATTGGGTGTGCCGATCAGACTCACATCCCATTTAAACAGGCCGGCAATGGCATCCACAACACCTACGCTGAAACCCATCTGATCCAGAATCGGCCCTTGTTCAATATGCAACTCCACATAAGCATGAATCGAATCGGGCTGGCGTCGTGCATGTAATGCCTCCATGGCATCATAGCCACAAGACTGCATTGCCTGTGTGAGGCTCACGCCCTTGAGGTCAATGGCCTTGTGGATGGATTCCGGCGTCAACCTGCCGGTTATTGATTGCGATCCCAGCATGCCTCCAAAGCGCCCTTCTTCATCGCTGAAGGACACCACTTCCAATGGCCGTTGCAGTGGAATGTTTTCCTCCTTGATTCGCCGCAAACATTCCAGACCGCTGAGCACACCCAGCGCACCATCGAGATGGCCAGCGCCCGGCACCGTATCCAGATGCGAACCAGTCATGACACTGGGCTTATTGTCATCCCACGCGAGACGGCCATGTATATTGGCAGCGCCATCTTCATACACATCCAACCCGGCCTCGACTATGCGCTGCTTAAACCATTCACGTCCGGCCATATCACCGGGGGAAAAGGCCATGCGATAAATACCATGATCGGTATCGCGGCCAATTTTCGCGAGTGTTTCGATATCGGACTTAAGCCGATCCTGATTGATTTGTAAGACCATCGCTCTCGGAATTATCGAAGTTTGGCACTGATCACACTGGCCAGATCCGGGTCATCATAGATTGCCCGCCCACTTGCTTGTGAAGCAGCCGTTGTTTCTTCCACCAGAGTATAACTGGTATTGGCAGGTGCATCCGGCCAGGACCAGGTTAGGTAGTTGTCGGCTGTCGCCAGTGTTGAATTTGAATGGAGCTTGCGTGACGCTGCATGTACACCACCCGCTGCCAGGGATAACAACGGGCACATCATGAACGCCTGGAATTTTCGATAATACAGGGGGGAGTTGCTGCACCTACGAAGAAGGAACAGGGTACGGCCCACACGGGCATCCCGGTCTGTTACCTTGAATAAATTCAATTGCGCTTCCGATCACACCACCACACCCACTAACGAAACGCGAATTCGTATTACATCAACTACAGTGGCGCACAAAATTGAATTACATTGTGCCAAATTAAGACTGAAATTTCATGTCAAAACGCACATTAATCCCACTGAAATCAGGAATAACACATTTTTTCACTGATAAAACGGCATGAATCCTCGCTAATTCAGCCGCACCCGATCAGTGCACACAATAAAAAAGCCCACAGATGTGGGCTTTTGAAGGGTCGAACATTTATAGTTAAGGTTATTTCGATGCGATCTCTTCCAGTTTCTTGGCTGGGATCACTTGACCATCAAGGCCGGCATCCTTGGCGCTGCCACCATAGGCAACGCTCATCAGGGTGGAATAGTACACCACCGGCATCTTGAATTTGGTCTTGTATTTAGCGTTGATCTGATCCTGATAGACCTCGACATTCATCTGGCACACCGGACATGGGGTGACGATGAGGTCGGCGCCATGATCATAGGCTGACTCGATAATATCCTTGATCAATGCCTGAGATTTTTCTGGTTCGGAGAAGGCCAAGGCACCGCCACAGCACTGGACTTTCTTTTCATACTTGTCCAGTGGTTCCGCGCCCATGGTCTCCACCAGCTTGTCGAGGTACTTGGGATTTTCAAAGGATTCACCGTGGATACCAAACGGGCGATTGGTCTGGCAACCGACGTAACCGGCAATCTTCATACCCTCGAGCGGTTTCTTCACGTGCTTGCCCAGCTCGTCATAACCGAAGTCCTCGATCAGCACTTCCACCATATGACGGATCTTCTGATTGGCTTCAACCTTGAGCCCAGCCGCAGACAATGCTTCATTGGTCTCTTTCATGAGGTCATCTTCTTCCAGTAGACGATCGCGGGTCTCGCGCGTGGCCAGCCAGCAGGCAGCGCAGGTTGCGACGATGTCCTGACCCGGATTGGCCTGTTCGGACAGGGCCATGTTACGTGCGGACAAGGCCAGACGCGGTAACTCGCCACCTTCGGCGTATCCGATAGAGGCGGAACAACAGTTCCAGTCCGGGATCTCGTTGAGCTGAATATCCAGAGTCTTGCACATGGACTCCACCGACACCTGATAGTTGGATGCCGAGGCAGCCTTCTGTGAAGAACAACCGGGGTAGAATGAATATTCTTTCTTCGCCATGTTTATCTCTCCTTACGCCAAGCCGCGCTTCTTGTCTTCGATTTCGCGCGCCTTCTTGAGGATGGCGTGTAAACCTGCAGTATCCTTTACACCATGACCACCGAAGTATTCCATCGGTGACATACGCTTGGTCTTGATCATGTTCATGCCCAGCGGAGCCGCCTTCAGCGCAGTCTTGACGCCTTCCACAAACCCGTTCATGAAATACAGGGCCACACCGAGTTTGAGTTCGTTAACCCGGCCCTTTTTGGTCAGGTTCTTCCAGAACATGCTGGCAAACTTACGGGTTGGCTGATTCTTCGGAGCAATTCCCAGTCGGTGCGCATAGTTGGCCAGACCGTGCATGATGTGGGTAATCGGCAATTCACGCGGACAACGTACGATACAGTTGTAGCAGGAAGTACACATCCACATCGAATCGGACTGCAGTACTTCATCACGTTTGCCGGCCCGGATCATCATGAAGATTTCCTGTGGCGGATGATCCCAGTGCGGTCCGAACGGGCAGGAACCGGAGCAGACGCCGCATTGCATGCACATCTTGACCCAGCTGCCTTCCTCGACATTCGCCTCGACTTCTTTTAAGAAGCTGTTGCGGTAGGCTTCGATTTTCGCGGTACTCATGATCTCGCTCCTAGAACTTGAATGGGCTCATGCCGACTTTTTCAACGGTCTCGGCCATGTCATTAATCAGTTGCGGGGCACGTTCGATATCGGTGATCGCAATCTCGTAGGTTGCCACGCGCTCGGTCTCCAGGTTGAGCTGTTGCAGCGTATCGTCGATCTTGCTCATGCGATAGTGCGCCATTTCTGAACCTTTAACGAAGTGACACTGGTAGTTGTCACCTTTCTGGCAACCCATCAGTACGATACCATCGTAACCGCTGTTGAGTGCGTCGGTCAGCCAGATGGTGTTGACCGAACCCAGGCAGCGCACCGGAATCACGCGGGCAAAAGCACTGTATTCAATGCCTTTCATCGCAGCCATATCCAGCGCGGGATAGGCGTCGTTCTCACAGGCCAGTACCAGGATCCGTGGTTTTTCCGAGAATTCATCCGGGATGTCGATGTTCTTGAGCTGCTGGCCGACGGTATCCACCGAGTAGTTCTCGAAGGAAATCACGCGCACCGGACAGGCACCCATGCAGGTCCCGCAACGGCGGCAGCGGGCTTCGTTGAATTGCGGATAACGTTTCTCGTCTTCGTCGATCGCACCGAACGGACATTCCACCGTACAGCGCTTACACTGGGTACAACCTTCCTTACGGAAGTGTGGGAATGACAGGTCACCGGAACGCGGATGCGCTGCGCGACCCTTGCCGGCATTCTCAACTGCCTGAATCGCTTTCAAGGCTGCGCCGGTGGCGTCTTCGATCGCCTGTTGCGCATCCATCGGACGACGCACCGGACCCGTGGTGTAGATACCGGTACGGCGAGTCTCATACGGGAAACAAATAAAGTGGGAATCGTTGAAGCCGTATTTCAGGTGCGGCAGGTCCTTGCCCTGACGATAGGACAGGTTGAGCACGGACTCAGCGTTAGTCGCCCACTGGCCCGGTTCATCCTGCTGCACGGTCTCGATG
>JBECKZ010000023.1:0-34694 GCA_040235555.1 Thiohalomonadales bacterium
GCCCTGGACCAGTTCGGCACCCATTTGCTGGGCAAGATAGGAATGTTCGAAATAAGCGGAGTTATAAATACCTGGCGTCAACACCACCACTTCCGGTTGTTCGATCTTGCGCGGAGATAACTCCACCAGCATGTCATACAACTGCGAGGGATACTCATCAACCGGGAGAATACTGTAATCCTCGAATAAATCCGGGAACACCCGTTTCATCACCAGGCGGTTTTCCAGCATATAGGAAACCCCTGAGGGTACGCGCAGGTTGTCTTCCAGCACGTAGACAGTTCCGTCCTTGTCCCGCACCAGGTCCGAACCGCAAATGTGCGCCCATACACCCTGGGGAGGCTTGATGCCCATACACTGTTTGCGAAAATTGACCGAGTCTTGCAGTAATTCCGCCGGGAAAAGTTTGTCCTTGACGATTTTCTGCTTGTTGTAAATATCATCAATGAACAGATTCAGCGCAAGTACGCGCTGGATGAGACCCTGTTCGATGCGGTCCCATTCTTTTTTGGTAATGATGCGAGGAATAATATCGAACGGCCAGGCCCGGTCAATGGAGCCTTCTTCCTGGGTATACACAGTGAAAGTAACACCCATGACCCGAATCGCAAGCTCCGCCGCCGCCTTGTATTCTTCAATTTCCTTGTCGCTCAGTGCACGCAGATAATCGCAGAGCGGCTTGGCGGCATCACGCGGTTTGCCTGAAACCCGGATCAGTTCATCGTAAAGACCTTTGACTTTATAACTGCCCCAGCGGATAGCCATAATGCATTATTTGACTTAAGTTTGTTTTGGTCAAGAATGGATATTGCAATAAATGGTCCTGACTTATTAAATAAAAGAAACCTACAATAAATACCATTGTGTTAATGTTGCGTTGTAGAAAGCGCACTTTATTAGTGCACATTTAGCGTAAAGGGCTTCGGGTATGACCTATTGTGTCGCAGTTAAAGTGAATCGCGGTATTGTGTTTGCTTCCGATTCACGGACCAATGCCGGTGTGGATTACATCAGCACATACAGCAAGATGTACACTTTCGACCTGCCGGAAGATCGTGTTATGGTGTTGTTGTCATCGGGCAATCTGGCAACCACCCAGGCAGTTATCAACTGCATAAAGCGGGATATCGAAGACGATGCACCTGTCAGTCTGAAGAGTGTACATTACCTGTATGATGCTGCCACCTATATCGGGAAGTTATCCCAGGAATACCAACACGAACATGCGGCTGCCTTGCATCACAGTAATATCAGCCCGGAAGCCAGCTTTATTCTCGGTGGCCAGATCCATGGCCACGAACAACAGATTTATCTCATCTATCCCCAGGGCAATTACATCACCGCTTCGGAAGATACACCTTATTTACAAGTTGGTGAAACCAAATACGGCAAGCCTATCCTGGACCGCGTCGTACGCGCAGATACCACGCTGGAAGATGCAGCCCGCTGCGCGTTGGTCTCGCTGGATTCCACCATGCGTTCCAATATTTCAGTGGGCCCGCCACTGGAGCTGGCAATTTGCGAACAGGATGACTACAAGATTACCCGTTACATGCGCCTCGACTACGGCACACCATTTTACAGTTCGCTGCAAAAAGGCTGGAACGATGGCCTGCGTCGTGCCTTCAATCGCCTGCCTCGATTCGAATGGGAACAGCCAACCCTGCTCAAGAGCAACAAAAATCAACCGGGTAGAAACTAAACGCCTGGCCGTTAATTTGCATGCACTTGTGTCATGACTATCCACGTCAGCATCCGGCACAAGACTACTTACCGCTACGACCATCCAGTAGTGATGGAGCCCCACCTGTTCCGGCTGCGGCCCGCTGTGCACAGTCGCACCCCCATCGAGGCCTATTCATTTAAGATTAAACCGGAAAAACATTTCATCAACTGGCAACAAGATCCGTACGGTAATTTTGTCGCACGGATTGTGTTCCCGGAGCCGGTGAAGGAACTCGCGATCGATGTCAGCGTGATAGCCGACATGACCGTGATTAATCCATTTGACTTCTTTGTCGAGGAATATGCCAAACACTTTCCGTTTGAATATGAGCCAACCTTAAAGCAACAACTTGCACCCTACCTGGAAATCAGGGAAGACGGGCCGAGGTTAAACACCTGGCTCAAATCGGTTAAGCATGACGAACAAAACACCGTGGATTTCCTGGTATCACTAAACCAGCAACTGCAACAGGACATCGGTTACAACATTCGGATGGAACCGGGGGTGCAAACATGCGAAGAAACCCTGGATAAGGCTATCGGTTCCTGCCGCGACAGTGCCTGGTTGCTGGTGCAGATCCTGCGCCATCTCGGACTGGCGGCGCGCTTTGTCTCCGGTTATCTGATTCAGCTCACACCGGATCAAAAATCACTGGATGGACCGTCCGGTCCGGAACACGATTTCACCGACCTGCATGCCTGGACCGAAGTGTTTGTCCCGGGTGCCGGCTGGATCGGACTGGACCCGACTTCCGGTCTGTTTGCCGGTGAAGGTCACATTCCGCTGTGCTGCACACCGGAACCGGCCAGTGCTGCACCCGTGAGTGGATCGTATTCTGGTAAAGCCAAGGTCGAATTCCTGTTTGATAACAGTGTGACCCGGATTCACGAAGACCCGCGCGTCACCAAACCCTACAGTGAATCGGATTGGCAGGACATCACGGCTCTGGGCCTGCAGATCGACGAGCAATTACAAACGCACGATGTGCGACTGACCATGGGTGGTGAGCCCACTTTTGTGTCCATTGATGACATGGACTCGGCACAGTGGACTGTCGCTGCTGACGGCGAGGACAAACGCGAACGTGCCGAAGTGTTGCTGCGCAGACTCTGGCAACACTTTGCCTCAGGTGGCCTGCTCTATTACGGCCAGGGCAAATGGTATCCGGGTGAACAACTTCCGCGCTGGGCCTGGGGTTGTTTCTGGCGCAGTGATGGTAAACCGTTATGGCAGGATCCCACCTTGCTGGCGAATGCCACTGTCGAATCTGCCTTTAACGTAGAAGATGCCCGGAGCTTTGCCCACACCCTGGCACAACAACTCGGGATAACACCGGAGTATGTCATGCCCGGTTACGAGGATGTCTTTTACTATTTATATAGAGAAGCGGAATTACCGATTAACATCGATCCACTATCGGTAGATCTCAAGGACCCGCTGGAGCGTAAACGCCTGACGCAGTTACTCAAACGTGGCCTGGACAACGTGACCGGGTATGCCTTGCCCCTGCAGTACGACAGTAACCACGCACACTGGCGCAGCAGCCACTGGGAGTTCCGTCAAGGCCGCATGTATCTGGTGCCGGGCGACTCACCCATGGGCCTGCGCCTGCCTTTGCATTCCCTGCCGTGGGTATCACCCGACAAGCGCGAACAACACCACGAACGCAGCCTGTTCGAACCCTTGCCACCACTCGGTGACAACTACGGCGAGATTGCGCGCCGCTACAGTCAGGAATTCATCCAGGAGCCAGTACATCCGGAAATCCAGGAACAAGCGCCGGCAGATGCAGAAGCGCCCAGTACGATCATTCATACCGCGCTGTGTGTCGAACCACGGGAGGGACGCCTGCATGTGTTCCTGCCACCGCTGACGCACCTCGAGCACTATCTGACCCTGATCGCCGCAATCGAAGCTACCGCCAAACAAACCCAAGTACCGGTGATCATCGAAGGCTACCCACCGCCGATGGATCCGCGACTAAACCGCTTGATGGTGACACCGGACCCGGGTGTGATCGAAGTGAATGTGCACCCAGCAATGAACTGGCAACAACTGGTGGATAACACCAATGACCTGTATGCCATTGCGCGCGAGAGTCGTCTCGCTACAGAGAAATTCATGATCGACGGTCGGCATACCGGCACTGGTGGTGGCAATCACGTCACCCTCGGCGCGGCCGCACCCACGGACAGTCCGTTTCTGCGCCGACCCGATCTGTTACGCAGCCTGATCAATTACTGGCAGCATCATCCCGGCCTGTCATATTTGTTTTCCGGGATGTTTATCGGCCCTACCAGCCAGGCCCCACGCGTAGACGAAGGCCGCGATGAAAACCTGTATGAACTGGCAATCGCCTTTTCACAAATGCCGGAAGGTGAAGTACCGCAACCCTGGCTGGTGGATCGTCTGCTGCGGAACCTGTTAGTCGATATCACCGGCAACACCCACCGTGCCGAGTTTTGCATCGATAAACTTTATAATCCCGGTTCTGCCAGTGGCCGCCTGGGGCTGGTGGAACTGCGTGCGTTTGAAATGCCGCCACATGCACGCATGAGCCTGGTGCAAATGTTATTGCTGCGCAGTTTCATCGCCTGGTTCTGGCAAACCCCTTATGACAAGGCGTTAGTACCGTGGGGTACCGAGTTACATGATCGATTTATGCTACCGCATTATGTCCGTAGCGATTTACGTGATGTGTGTTGTGATCTGCAGCGTGCCGGTTATAACTTTGATCTTTCCTGGCTCGATGCCTTTTTCGAATTCCGTTTTCCGCACTACGGCGATATCCAGGTGCAGGACCTGTCACTGGAATTGCGCCTGGCACTGGAACCCTGGCACGTACTGGGTGAAGAAGTCACGGCGCAAGGCACGGCACGCTACGTTGATTCTTCAGTAGAGCGGGTACAGGTCAAACTCAACGGTGCTGCCCATGATCGTTTTGTCGTGACCTGTAACGGTCGTCGCGTGCCGTTGCGTAACACCGGCACCCAGGCCGAATACGTGGCCGGGGTACGCTATCGCGCCTGGCAACCGGCATCAGCCTTGCACCCTACCATCGGCATCCATTCACCCCTGGTGTTCGATATCATTGATAACTGGAACCAATGTTCCATTGGTGGATGTACCTATCACGTCGCGCATCCTGGCGGCCGCAATTATGAAACATTTCCCGTGAATGCCTTTGAGGCAGAGGCACGACGCGTGGCGCGCTTTTGGCGGAATGGTTATACGCCGGGCACCGTTCAGGTACCGGCAGAAGAGAGCAATCCGGCGTATCCGTATACACTGGATTTACGACGTACATCCAGGTGTTAGTTCACGTTTGATTGCGCTTGTTTCTGTTGTACCGTTACCTGTGCAGCGATAACCTGATGTACGAAACGCAGTTTGTCTGCCACTCCAGCCGACACCGAAAACGGATAGGCATCACGCAGGCCCATACTGCGATTAAGCGCGTTCATCAGGATGGTCAGTCGCATCCAGTCCGTGAGCAGGTCATCGAAAGCCATAGTATGTAGATACTCATTGGCAAACACTTTTTTATCATCTCCAATATTTAATGGCGGCGGTAAAACATGACCTTCAATACTGAGACCAAAATCATACGCCGTCTCCATGGTATCCGTAATATGCAGGTAGTGGGCCCAGGTCTCTGCCCAGTCTTCCCAGGCATGGGAACTGGCGTAGGCACTGATAAAATTCTCCTGCCAGTTTGATCGGGGACCGTTTTCATAATAGTGCTGCACAGATTGCTGGTAATCGTTGCGTTCATCACCGAACAACTCACGAAAATGATCGTGAAAGGGCGAACTGGCAATCAACCTGTACCAGAAAAAATGCCCGGTTTCATGCCGCACATGACCCAGGGTCGTGCGATAGGGTTCATTCATGTTTTCGCGCACGGCCTCGCGATGACTGTGATCGGCCTCCTGGATATTGATGGTGATAGTACCGGTCTGGTGACCGGTTACGATCTGTTTATACGTGATCAGTTCTTCGCTACAAGGATCATAGCGCTTGATATCTTCCATGAAGCGAAACTCCAGTCCATTGACAGGGTCGCTTTTACGATCGACAACTGACAAGCCAAGCCTGAACAAATTATAGAGTGTGCGTCGCTTGGCTCGCTCCATCCGGTGCCAGCGCTTGTAGTTCGCTGCATTGTTCAGGTTAGGAATAATTTTATTCAGCCGGCAGGAAAGACAAAACTCATGATCATCATCGTCGGCAACCATCCAGTTACAAACATGATGCGCAAGGTAGTTGCTGCACTTGCGATACAGGCGATCGGGCGCATACTCACTTGTCCATTTTTGATCCGCCACTGCTGTGAGTGGCGCCAGTTGCAAGCGATCCGGTAAAAAACCGAGTTCACGCTGACACTGCATACACCTGCTATTCTCGAAGAATAGTCGGTTACCACAACTGCAGGTAAATGTTTGCATAAGAGTCAAAGTCGGTTGGTGAGAAATCAGTATATGTTAGACTAGTCAGTCCAGCCAAATGCAACTATAACCCTTTCATTGATAAGTCAAATGTCCAGTCTCAATGCCAAATATGCCGCCGACTTCAAAGAACACGAAGTTACCCGCCTGGAAAATGACCGTAATTTACTCCCCAAACTGGTGGCCATTCGCAGCGGCGAGGATATCGAGGCACTGGCACGTTTCGCCAAGGCCTACCTGGGCATGTACCTGGATATCGATAACAATATTCCGCCACAAGAACGTATTGTGATTCTTGCCAATGCCGAGCTGGCTACAGCGATACGATCGGGATTTGAGGCTGTGCTGAATCAGGGCCGGTTCCCCGACGAAGTTAAGATTGCCGACGCTATGATCGACGAACAACCCATTGCCATCGGTTATATCCTGCTGGCGGCGCTGGATCTGTTTGCCGATGATCCACGTTATGCCATCGACAAACTACCTGCAGAAACTGTGCGCACGGCGCTCTGTTTTCATTACGCCGCCAAGACCGAACTACAGGACAAATGGTTTGCGCAGATCTTGCTGCAACGCCAGGACGTTGTAGCACAGGCCCTGGCGACATTCTGGCTACAGCTGATTGCCCGCGACTGTGATCACCTGCCCGGCCTATATCAAATCATCAGTCACAATCAATACGATGCGATTAGCCGACGCGTGGTATTGCCGGTACTGGCCAGCCTGCGACATTGCCGCAAAAAAGTGTTGCGGGATTTGCTGCATGCTGCCCTGCGCGTGTGTGATCACAGCGAGTTGTTGCGGATCTGTGAAACGGCGCTGGAACACTGGAATCGTGCCGACCCCAGCCGTTTCATTCTCTGGCTAACCACCGCATACCTGTTGCAAGCTCCCGTCTATGCCATGTCACTGGCGGAATACTGTGGCCACTCCAAGGAGAAAATCCTGCCGCTACTGGATTTTAGTGTGCTGGTTCTGCACGGCGACAAACATCAACGCCTGGTCTTGGCCGCTGACGCGTATGCGCAACTGTTACGCATTATCGCCACCAAGTTCGCCCCCCAGCTGGATCGCTACGGCAAACTCAGCGATATCACGCAAAAGGTCATGTACCTGTTCTATCGCTTGAGCACGGCTGCCGATGCGACTAGTGCCATACAGGGTCTTGGAAAGGTCCGTGTCATGAAGCTGTACAAGGAGATCCTGGCCTTCGTCTCCCAGTTGCATGTTCGACAGGATGATCTGAGCTTTGAGCTGTTTCTGGCCGGGCTGGAAGCCGCCGGCGCAATCAAAAGCCGCAAGAAATGGTCGGACCTGGGCCATTGAACGCTGTTGTGACCCCTGCCCGACCGGCACGACTTCTCACCCTCGCCCGGCTACAGTAGAATAGCCAGCCCTGCGCTGAAGGGTGCATCCCGCCAGCGTGAAACCTGAGAGTTAGCGACAAGATAGAGCACCATGACCAGCGCAAGCGGCGAAAAAGCTGTCGGCACGAAATACAAGACGGATGACCTGAGAATTCTCGAAATCAAGGAGGTCAGTCCGCCGGACGTGGTGCATGCCGAATACCCGATTACCGATACCGCGATCGAGACCATTGCCGAAACCCGCAAGAGCATCCATCGCATTCTGCATGGCGAGGACGATCGCCTGCTGGTGATTATTGGTCCTTGTTCCATTCATGACCCTACCGCGGCCCTGGAATATGCCGAACACCTGCGCCAGCAACGGCAGGCCCTGGGTCAGGACCTGTTGATCGTGATGCGCGTCTATTTCGAAAAGCCGCGTACCACCGTGGGCTGGAAGGGTCTGATCAACGACCCGCATCTTAATGACAGCTACCACATCAATGAAGGCCTGCGCATTGCTCGTAAGCTGTTGCTGGATATCAATAACCTCAGCGTACCTGCCGCCACCGAGTACCTCGATCTGGTGACACCGCAATATGTGGCAGATCTGATCAGCTGGGGCGCAATTGGCGCACGCACCACCGAAAGTCAGGTTCATCGCGAGTTGGCCTCCGGCCTGTCCTGCCCGGTGGGCTTCAAAAACGGTACGGATGGCACGCTCAAAATTGCAGTCGACGCCATACGCGCCGCCGAGCGCCCGCACCATTTTCTGTCCCTGACCAAGGCCGGCCACTCCGCGATTTTTTCCACGGCCGGCAATGACGACTGTCACATCATCCTGCGTGGTGGGCGCAAACCCAATTACGATGCGGAATCGGTTGCCAAGGCGGCGAATGAACTGGATAAGGCCGGTCTGCCAGCACGGGTCATGATCGATTTTTCCCACGCCAACAGTTCCAAACAGCACCAGCGCCAGATTGAGGTTGCGCATGATGTGGCCCAGCAGATTGCGCACGGCGATACGCGCATCATTGGCGCCATGATCGAGAGTCACCTCAAGGCGGGGCGCCAGGACGTGGTGGCAGGCAAGGAACTGGAATACGGAAAGAGCATTACCGATGCCTGCATCAGCTGGGAAGAAAGCATGCCCGTCCTCGACGAACTGGCCGCAGCGGTGCGCCAGCGACGCATGACAAAATAAACGTACCTACTCTAGTAATTCACCGAACAGCACCTGCTGCATTTCCCCAATCTGAGCCTGCGCCTCCTGTACGGCCTCACCAATATCCTCCAACTTCAGACCGGCCATGGCCCATGCCTCTGGTTCGATACGCTTCAAATCCTCTGCCATTGGACTCTCACCATACGGTAAGGATGCGATGATATTGGCGACGTGAATATGGGCCACAGCAGATGGATACTGTTTTGCCTTACCAGGGTGATGGTGATAGGCAATGCACTCCACGATTAACTCGGGTAAATGCCATTGCTGCGCGAGGTATGAACCAACTTCAGTATGATCGAAATCTAGCAATTCACGCTCGGCATCGATGAGGTCCTTGCTCGCCTCCCCCTGTATGGTCAGCATGATTGCCGCCAGCTCCTCCTGCGGGATGCGATTGAACATGATTAAATGACCGATATCGTGCAGCAGACCTGCGGTAAACAATGTATCGACATTGGCCTTTTTCGAATGTACCGCCAGGGCCCTCGCCAGCAGGGCGCAATACAGACTGTGATGCCAGAAATCGGCAACCGAGATGACATCGTTGGGGATACCATCAAATACATCGGCTGCGGTTGTCGAGATGAGGATATCGCGGATCTGCTTGGTGCCGAGAATCGTTACCGCGCGACTGATGGAGTCAATCTGGCGCATATTGCCATACATTGGGCTATTGGCCATTTTCAGCAGGCGGGTGGCAAGCCCTGGATCCTGACTGATGACACGGCCAATATCCGCCGTGCTGGCCTGTTCCTCATTGACCATTTCATTGATGCGTAGCACGACTTCCGGCAGGGAAACCAGATCGCCAACATCATCGACCAGGGATTGGGCACTCAGGGGCATTGTCGAGATAGGCACGTACGATCCATGTCAAGCTAAGTGTAGCCGGACACATTGTAACTTGCTCGGCTACCGACACGCAGATCCAGAGAAACTGTGATCCAGTCCCAGAGTTTGCGATCGCTTTTCTTGCAGCCCCCTTACCCTGCCAATATATTTAATAAAGTTAAGCCCAATTTAATGTGTTTGAAAATCTAATTGGTCGAGAGCCATGCCAAACCTGCCACCGTTTCATTTGGCATTTCCAGTACGGGACCTCGAGGTTACCCGGGATTTTTACACACGTATCCTGGGTTGCCGGATTGGTCGCAGCAGTGACAGCTGGATGGACTTTGATCTGTACGGCCACCAAATCGTAGCCCACCTGGCACCGGCTGGCAGTCTGACACACAGTCCGGTCGACAGCCATGACGTGCCCGTCCCACATTTCGGTGTGGTCCTGGAGTGGGATACCTGGCAGGAACTGGCGAACAAACTTCGACATGCTGGTATGGAATTTGTAATTGAACCCTATATCCGGTTTGCCGGTCAGATCGGGGAACAGGCCACGATGTTTTTCCTGGACCCCTCGGGCAATGCCCTGGAATTCAAGGCATTTCGCGACCCAAGCCGGTTATTTGCAAGATGAGTCCAACAAAAAGAGTCGTAATCATGTTATCCATAATCACACGCTGTCTCCTGCTGGCTTCTCTCCTCAGTCTCGCAGCCTGTGCCAGTACGCCCAATACTGAAAGCACAGGGGAATTTTTTGATAGCAGCCTGATTACCGCCAAGATTAAAAGCAGGTTGGTTGATGACCCAGCCACCAGCGTGTTCCGCATCAAGGTCAATACCTTTAAGGGTGTGGTACAACTGAGTGGTTTTGTGAACAACAGCAACGAGAAACGCCGTGCCGAAGTCATTGCCTATTCCGTCGACGGGGTCAGGAAGGTAGAAAATTCACTACTGGTCACACCGGTTGAATAACCCATACAGGAGAATCCAAACAAAACGCCCGGGCTTACCCGGGCGTTTTTGTTTTTGGGTATATCCAGAGACTAATCCGCACGCACCTGCCTGGTGTGCGATGGGATACTGAGTTTAGATACCGCCGTGGCGGTTTCCTTATGACCAACGGTCTTGGATGTATTTTGCTCAGGATACATACTGACAATTAAAACCAGCAACAACAACATCACACCGAGCGTGACATATTGCGTGATTGTATTCTTCATTTTTATTCTCCAAACCAACTGACTGAAAGCCAGTACAACATTAAGTCGTATAGTCTACGTGATCTAGACAAGCGTGTCTTGTCAGCTCCTCCTGATAATCGTGTAGGATTTGACTGACAACACATTTACAATCTGTGAATTGTCAATATTTAACAATTTTTAACAATTCACAGAGCAAATTACTCAGCAGATTTCATGACAAAACAACAACCACAAACCATCAACACAATGACACTCAACTTGCCTGAAAGTTTACCTGCATTTTTTTTCAGCTTGATGACGACGCTTCCGACGAGCGGTATCTACCATGCATGCACATGAAGCCGGCGAATTTCATGCACTAAAGGACAACGATCAAACCGTTGCGTATTACCTTACCCAGGCCACACACGCGCAAGCCATGCTCGTCTGCCTGCATGGCCTGGCCAGCAATGCCAGTCGCTGGTATGAATATCTGCATCACAGCCAGTTGCGGGATCGGTGCCACTTGCTCGCCATGGATCTGCGCGGACATGGGCGATCAATTACCTATCGCCGCTACACGCGTGCCGACTGGACCGCCGATCTCGGGAATGTTCTTAACCAGTTTGACGTACCGGGTTTCCTTATCGGCCACAGCATGGGTGCGCAAATCGCGCTCAACTATGCCTGCCGCGAACCCGAACGCCTGGCCGGCATGATCCTGATTGATCCGGTGTTTCCACAGGCATTAACCGGGACACTGCGCAAGGTTGCACGCTTTCGCGTGCTGGTGCGACTGACAACAGCATGTATGCGTCTGGGCTACACACTGGGCTGGCGCAAACACGAATATGTTTACCGCAATCTGCATCAATTGGATCTGGAGACTCGTGCCTTTCTCGCCGCCAATCCGGACAAGGGAATCGCAGACCTGTATATGGACCCGTTTGCCGACCTAAAATTCCTGCCGCTGGTGAATTATCTTCAGGATTTGTACGAAGTGACACGACCACTACCTGCGTTATCAAATATCCACGCGCCGGTCCTGGTACTGTTGTCCAGTGGTGCCAGCACCAGTCAGGTTGATACTAATCGGGAAATTCTCAGCGCTTTGCCCAATTGTGAGATCCGCACTATCGATGCCGATCACTGGTTATTAACAGAAAGGCCGGTGCAGGCACGTGAAGAGATTGATGGCTGGATTCAAACAAAGTTGAATGCGATGCGTTGAAAACAGGAAGATAATCGAGGCAGGTTGTTGAAAAGCGTTATGAGCGACGTCAGGGCAAGGCGCAAAGAACGAGAAGCCGGACGAGTCCAGGGATGGACGAGGTAGAGCGAAGCAGGAAGCCAGAGCTGAGTTTACACGTCAGTAAATGAGGATTTTGATTCCTCTTGCAACGCGGTCATGGCAAACGCAATAGCTTTTCAACAAGCTGCTAGTGCATTACATCGGCAACGAAGCGTCCGTAAATGGTTTGCAATGCCTCACTGAAGGCCACCACGGTTGCCTCCATGGAATTATCCGTTGCTTCGCGTTCAACAGTGTAAACTTTTGTCATACCATGTTTCACATCGTCGGTACGCGGAATGAAACTTAATTCCAGTCTGACTATCACTCTGGGATTATCCTTTCCGATAATACGCTCAAAGCGCTGGATATAACCTTTAACTTCACCATCGATGTGCGCACGCTCGCCATAGCGGATCACGGTCTTGGCAAACCCCACCTTGCGCAGGTAAGCGATAAGATGTTCCTGGATCATTTTCCCGGGTACATTACTCCACTGATGATAATAGTAGGTGTTCAACATCAGAGGAGCCGATTGCAGGCTGTACAGAATCATCCGCTCGCGATGCAGGGCATCGCTTTGCATTGGCGATACGGCAATGACACCAAAAGGCTCTGGATCTTTTGGTACATTACTACTGATGTCAGCCAGATGATAAAACCGATCCTGTGGCACAGCCTGACCACCGCCAAAACACGCGCTCAGCAGACTGATCAACAAAACAAGACTGGTATAACGTATCACTGACTTGCTGCATCCTTCGGTGGTTTACTGTTAAGAATCACACCCGGGTTATTACGTATCTGGCGCGAAAACTCGCTCATGTTACGCGCTGTAGAGTCAATATGATCGACAACGCTATTGATATTGTTTGCCACCACATCCATGCTGGTACGCAGGTCCAACATAGCCTGGCGCAGATCTTTGTTGTTATCGTTCATCATGGAGTTCGTGCTCTTCAATAGCTTGTCCACTTCGGCTGAGGCCAGGTTTAGACGATCCGAAACCTTCAGCAGGTTACTAGTCATGGTCTCGGTGTTATTCATGATCGTATTGATGCGTTTGTTATCAGCAGTCTGCAACAGGACCAGCAGACGATCTGCACTGGCGTTTAACTGTTTGAGTAATTGCGCCGTCTGCTTGGTCAGCACTGGCACGGTAGCCGTGATCTCATGATTGATTGTGTCCAGTAAGGGTCGTAGACCCTCGTTAGACAGCCGTTGGAATTGGGTCGACATCGCGCTAACCAGTTTAAACACATCCGTAGCCTCGATGCCGGCCAGCGTAGCACCGGGTTTGAGTAGACTTGTGCTCTTGCCTTCACTGATATCGACTTGTTTTTCCGCAAGTAGCCCCGGGGTGACAATGGTTGCGCTGGAATCCGCCGGAATCGGCCAGCCGGACTTGACCAGTAATTGCAGGCGATAGCGGGTGTGGCCCTGCTTGCGTACCGGGATAATATCGCCCAGTTGCCCGATCTGGAAACCGGCGTAGGTTACCGGGCTGCCGATGCGTATTCCGCTAACGTTGTGTAACTCCACAAAATATTCGTCAACATTGGTACTACGGCCGGTAATACGATACATCACGACCATCAACACCAGCAGTGAGATCAGCACGAATAAACCAACGACAAAATAATTGACGTGATCCTGTTTCATTGCCTTAACTATAACCTGTCAGTCGTCTCAAGTATTCATCCGCGTCGATTGCGTCGTCGCGCGGCATCCGGTTGAGCAGACTCTGGATTCGCTTGTTGTCACTGTTGCGCACCTCATCCACGGTCCCGGTCATCAGAATCGTGCCCTGGTCCAGCACACTGATACGATCGGCGATCTTAAATGCGCTATCCAGCTCGTGGGTTACGACCACGATGGTCATGTTCAAGGCCTTACGCAATTGCAGTATCAGTTCGTCCAATTCCACCGCCGCCACCGGATCAAGCCCGGCAGAAGGTTCATCAAAAAATAGTAATTTCGGATCCATAATCACGGCCCGAGCAAGAGCTGCACGCTTCAACATACCGCCCGACAATTCCGCCGGCATCAGGTTTTCAAATCCTGCCAGGTTCACCACTTCCAGTTTCATGCGCACCATGATCTGCATGGTGTGTTCGTCCAGTTTGGTGTGTTCACGTAAGGGTAACATGACATTCTCGCCAACCGTCATCGAACCGAACAGAGCGCCACCCTGGAATGCCACACCCATCTCCTGCCGCAACTCATGCATGGTCCTGTCATCCAGCTGGGTGATATCCTTGCCAAGCAGACGAATACAGCCAGAGGTCGGCTGATGCAGACCAAGCAGATGCCGTAACAAGGTACTCTTGCCCGAACCACTACCACCCATAATCACCAGGATCTCACCTTGATAAACCGTCAGCGTGATGCCATTGAGGATCAGGCGTTTGCCATAGTGGGTCACCAGGTTTTCCACCTCGATAACCGCTTGTCGGTTTGACGGGTCTATCATAATCAGCGATTCATAAAATAAGTGAATATCATATCGGCAATCACTATCAGGCTGATCGCCATCACCACCGCCCGGGTAGTAGCGCGGCCAACACCCTCGGCACCGCCACTGACCTGAAAACCGTTGCTGAGCCCAACCAGCGCAATCAGCATGCCGAATACCACGCTTTTAATCAGCCCCTGCATCACATCAAAGGTAACCAGAAAATCGAAGGTACGCTCAGCATACACCTGTAACGGCAACTGCAGTTTGATCCCGGTGAAAATCGCGCCACCGAGAATGCCCATGACGTCACCCACAATGGTCAGGCACGGTAACATCACGGTCATGGCCACCAGGATCGGTGCGGCCAGGTAGCGGATAGGATCAATCCCGATCACGCGCAAGGCATCAATCTCCTGTGCCTCCAGCATGGTACCAATGCGCGCAGCAATGGCCGAACCGGAGCGCCCGGCCACCAGGATCCCGACGATCAATGGTGAAAACTCACGCGTCACCGACACGGCGATCCCGATGACCACCTGGGCCTGGGCGCCAAAGGTCTTCAGGGTATCAATACCCTGGATCGCCAGCATGACCCCCACGGAAAAACACAAAATGGAAATAATCGGGATGGCCTGGATACCCATCTGCATCGCCTCGCGAAAGATACCGGCGAGGCGTACGGGTTGTTCACGATGTTTGCCCGCAACCAACCAAAGTACTGATTGCCACAACAAACTCGACATGTATCCCGCCTCTTCCACAAACTGCATGCTGCGTTGCCCCACCCGTTCCACAAATGGACGCAGGCGCATGACAAATGAAGAGGGTTCGCTCATGTCCGGTTATTGGTTGAGGAAATCCTGGATGTTGTCTTTTATCTGAAACACTTTATCCAGTCGTGCCAGTTGCAGAACCTGGTGTGCGGCTTCACTTACACCGACCAGACCAAACTGCAGTTGCTTGTTGCGAGCTAATTGATAACCTTCCACCAGGCTGGCGATGCCGGAGCTGTCGATATAACTGACAGCGGATAGATCAACCAGCACGTTGTTGTTCTTGTTTAGTAGTGCCAGGATTTGTTTACGCGCCTCTGGTGAGTAATGCAAATCCACTTCACCACTCAAGGCGACCACGGCGAAGTCACCTTCATTGTGTATGCTACACTCCATGCCCCGTCCTTTACGGTTTTATATTGATTTTCATGATAATGACATTACCTTTACCATTTTCGCCGGGCAGGTAACTGACTTCATCCATTATCTGATGAATAAAGTGTACGCCAAGCCCACCCGGGCGTATATCATCCAGATCGCGTGATTTGATCGTGCTGCAATCTACGGTGCTGGCAAAGTCTGTTAGCTGAATGGTTAATTCTCCATCGTCCTGCATGATATCGAGGACAATATCGCCCTGTGTGTCCTGATAGGCGTGGGTAATAATGTTCATGCAGGCTTCATTGACACCAATGACGACTCGCCCGATCTGTGTCTCACTCATGCCACTGGTAGTGGCGGCCAGACGCACCCACTCGCGCACCTGTCGAAGCTGGTCACTCTGTGCCACAAACCGCTGATGGAGGAGATGTTGTTGCATCACACCTGATCGCCACTGATTATCAACAGGGTAATAGCATCGTATAATTGTTGTTTCGGTTGTATCGCGTCCATTACGGTCTGCAAGCGATGCATGCTGATGTGTCCTGGTGCTGTTGCAACAGTGTAACTAATCCCGCACGCTCGAGTATATTGCCCTCCGATAACCGCTTCCATTACCTCATTACAATATAATATAGAGTGATCTGTCCTGTAGTTGAACCGGTTCAGACAGGCTAAATTGACTATCCTCCCAGTGCAGTGTGATATCGCACTTCGGAACAGCGTGTTACAGGACAACCTCGCACACAATCCCAACCAGCAGGGTATTCACCACTCGAAGTAATACGGTACTGACTACCGGATCGGTTTGGGCAAATTCTGTCAGCTGCTTCTTGTCTACCTTCTCATGGGCACATACCCGCAACATGGCCAGTGCCAAATGCGGCGGTCCCGGCAAATCGGAAGATTTGGTTTTGTTGCACGCTATGAGGCATCGAGACAGATTAGATTGCCATCAAGATGTGCCTTATCCCGGAGACGTTTCTTATCCACATCCAAATTAAGGGCGATTTACCTTAATCTCTTTACAGACAGCATCCGATATAAATAGCACAATGTTTGCACTCAACACGCAAGTACCTGCGCTAAAGTCTCGCAAAAAGGATTTCCAGGGTATGGCTACAGGTCCAAAACGCGGGCTGATCATGACCGGGGGTGGTGCCCGCGCCGCCTACCAGATTGGCGTGCTCAAGGCCATGGCAGAAATGCTGCCCAAGGGCAGGCCATCGCCATTTCACATCATTTGTGGCACCTCCGCCGGGGCAATCAATGCCGTGGCACTGGCTACTATGGCCGAAAATTACAATCACGCCATTGCTCAGCTGTTACGGGTGTGGGGCAACTTTCGGGTTTCCCAAGTGTTTTACTCCGATTTCAAAAGTATTTCGAAAATTGCCTGGCACTGGTTACTCGCGCTTGGCCTCGGTGGATTGGCGAAGCGGCGCCCATTGGCACTGCTGGATCGTGCTCCGCTGCGTGAGCTATTGCTAAAACGTCTGGATATTGAACGTATCCAACAGAGCATAGATCAGGGCTTTTTGCATGCGGTCAGCCTGACCGCATCGGGTTATACCTCGGGCCAGTCGGTCACTTTTTATCAGGGCGACGACAGTATCGTACCCTGGGCGCGGGCCCGTCGCTGTGGCAGCCACTGCCGTATCGACATCGATCACCTGATGGCCTCGTCTGCAATTCCGTTTTTATTCGAAGCCGTGAAAATCAATCGCGAATATTTCGGCGATGGCTCCATGCGCCAGATGGCACCGCTTAGTGCCGCACTGCACCTGGGTGCAGATCGCGTCCTCGTCATCGGTAACCAGCGCGAAGATGAAAAGTCACACGAGCGTAAAAAAAATGACAGTGAATACCCGAGTCTGGCGCAAATCGCCGGCCATATTCTGGATAGTATCTTTCTCGACAGCATGGAGGCAGACCTGGAACGTCTGGAACGCATTAACAAAACCATCGACATCATTCCTACGCGACGTCTGCGCAAGACTGAAAGCCCATTTCGTAAAGTGAGTGCCTTTGTCATCGCGCCGAGTATTAACCTTGGTGAACTGGCGGAGGAGTACATGTATGAGTTACCGCGAATGCTTCGCTATATGCTCAAGGGGATTGGTGCAATGCGCAGGCATGGCAGCGGCCTGACCAGTTATCTGCTGTTCGAAAGAGGTTACTGTCGGCACCTAATCCGGCTTGGCTATGAGGATGCGATGGAAGAGAGAGAAAATCTTGCTGAATTTCTCAAAGATTAACACTCCTCTTTTTGACTGGCCTCAATGCCCTTACTCTGTTTAAGATATCGTTCCAAATTTTCTGACCACTGTTTGCCAACACAAATGGCAGAATAGCGTCAGCTGTGTCAAAATAAGTTTTCATGATGGATTCGACAAATTTGCGAGCAGGGGTGTCTGCACAATGCAGTGTGGGCTCGCAAATGAACTCTCGCAACCAGTAACCTGATGGGGGTGGCTTTGCGCATTGCCTTAGTTGATGATGATCTCCACTTGGCACAAACCGTAAAACTCTGGATGGAGCAGGCCGGCTTTGATGTCGTGCATTATAATAATGGCCGGGATTTTACCAGTGCGCTGCGTAAAGAAAGTTTTGACCTGTACATCCTTGACTGGATGATGCCAGAGCAGGACGGTGAACAGATTCTTCACTGGCTCAACGAGCAGACCGAACACCATACGCCGGTCATCTTTGCAACCCAGCGCGACAGTGAAGAAGATATCGCCCGGATCCTCAATCAGGGCGCCGACGATTACATCACCAAACCATTACGCCAAAAAGAACTGCTGGCGCGTATCACCGCTGTTACCCGCCGTACCAGTGGTTCGACCCAAAAAGAAATCCTGGAGTACCCGCCATATCGCATCAACCTGAATTCGCACACCCTGCACAAGAATGATGAAGTCGTGAAGCTGACCCAGAAGGAATTCGAGCTGGTGACGTTTATGTTCAAAAACCTCGGCCGCCTGTTATCCCGTAGTCACATCCTGTCCTCCGTCTGGGGCCATGGCTCGGAATTCACCACCCGGACAGTCGATACCCATATCAGCCGTATCCGCAAAAAACTGGAACTGGTGCCGGAAAACGGCTGGCGTCTGAGCGCCATCTATCACCAGGGTTACCGCCTGGAACAAGTGGAACCGGAGTAGCACATCATTCTACCCGCACGTTTGATTGTGATAGAGTCAGGCTGACTCCCAGAGACAACAGAACTATCACAATCACCCTGGCAGGAGGAAATCATGATTGGTAAAAAGAATATCGCCTTCGGTTTTTTATATTTAGTGATCACCGCCTCGCTCGGGCCATACATGATCGTCAAGATGCTGCCGGAACGCGCCGCAGCGCTCGCTGAAAAACAAACCACCGTCGGACGTTTGCAATCGCTTAAGACCAACGATTTCTCTGAAGAACTCGAACCGTTAAAACCGGAAGCCATCGCCAAGGCCAACACTGACGGGATTCTTTCACTCAATAAACTTGTCAATGTGGATAATGCACGAGATCTGACCCGCACCGCACACGTACACGGCAACCTTGAGTCTGTGCTCAATATTATTGCCGGACTGGCATTGTGTTTTATTGCAGTCGGCCGGGTCTTCAAACAGCTCATCAGCTGGCTGTTCATCGCTGGTGCACTTTTACATTCAGGCAGCATGATCCTGATGAGTTTCGGGATGGACTGGGCCGCAATGACTTTGCGCATCGGTCCCTTCCTGGTACTCGCGGCGCTTCTGACCATGGGAATTGCCACAGTCATCGGCTTCAAGGGCGAATTAGTCAAAGACTAAGCTTTGATAGCAAACCATGCGCAACCTGTATCCACCTATACAGCCCTATAACACGCTGGAGCTCGCAGTCGAGCCGCCGCATACCCTGTATGTTGAAGAATCTGGTATCCCAACGGGCTTGCCAGTGATATTCCTGCATGGTGGTCCCGGTGCCGGCTGCGAATCGTTTCATCGCCAGTTCTTCGACCCGGAAAAGTATCGCATCGTCCTGTTCGACCAGCGCGGCAGTGGTCGTTCCACACCGCATGCGGAATTGCAGGGCAATACTACGCAGGCCCTGATCGATGATATGGAAACGATCCGACAACAACTGGGGATCGACAAATGGGTCGTCTTCGGTGGTTCCTGGGGTTCGACCCTGGCACTGGCCTATGCGCAGAACCATCCGGATCGCGTCCTGGGCCTCATCTTGCGTGGCATCTTTCTGTGTCGTCAACGGGAGATCGACTGGTTCTATCAGGAAGGTGCCAGTCGCATTTTTCCTGATATCTGGGAAAAATATCTCGAACCCATCCCGACAGCTGAGCACGGCGCACTGGTGAGCGCCTACTACCAGCGTCTGACTAGTGATGATGAATTCACCCGCATGCAGGCCGCCAAGGCCTGGTCGCTGTGGGAAGGTCGCACCGCCACATTAATTAGCAGCCAAAAAGTTCTGGATCATTTTGGCAACGCTCATACCGCACTCAGCCTTGCGCGCATCGAGTGCCACTACTTCATGCACCAGTCATTCCTGCGAGAGAATCAGTTGCTCGAGGAAGCGCACAAGCTGAAGGATATCCCAGGCGTCATCGTGCAGGGACGCTATGACGTGATCTGTCCCATGGAGAGTGCCTGGCAACTGCATCAGGCCTGGCCCGGCTCCATCCTGCAAATCATCCCCGATGCCGGCCACTCCGCAATTGAAACCGGGATCGTCAATGCCCTGGTCAAGGCCACCGACGACATGTATCACGACCTGGCATGATTGCATTGCTGCAACGTGTCAGCGAAGCCTGCGTCCGTGTCGATGGCGAAATTACCGGCCAGATTGATCGGGGCCTGCTCATCTTTATCGGCGTAGAAAAACACGACACCGAATCCCAGGCCAATCGCCTGATCGAACGTTTCCTCACTTATCGTGTCTTTCCGGACAAAGAGGACAAGATGAATCTGTGCGTCGTCGAAATCAAAGGTGGTGTCCTGCTCGTCCCGCAATTCACCCTTGCCGCTGACACGCGTAAAGGTACCCGTCCCAGCTTCTCCTCTGCCGCCCCACCGGAAAAAGGATCACTACTATTTGATTATGTAGCCGATCAAACTCGGCGCCTGCATACCACCGTGCAAACCGGATTGTTTGGTGCTGATATGCAAGTGAGTTTGATCAATGACGGGCCGGTGACTTTTTGGTTGCAGGTGAATTAGTTTTTATTTTTGCCTGCGGCGCTGCTTTCTTTGTCTGCTAATAAAGCTCTTC
Organism: Thiohalomonadales bacterium; assembly: GCA_040235555.1. Lineage (GTDB taxonomy): Bacteria > Pseudomonadota > Gammaproteobacteria > UBA6429 > Thiohalophilaceae > RI-92. The sequence continues at coordinate 20,935 of JBECKZ010000023.1, forward strand.
GCTAGCCGATATAGCGGTGACTTCTCCGACCTTGTTTTAAAATGCTTTCGCTCGCGTCACTTAGTAATTTAATTATTTGTTTTTTAATAGAGTTTTCTCGCTCTCGCTGAGAGCGAGTCACTTTCTTTTTGCTTGTCCAAAAAGAAAGTGACCAAAGAAAAACGACCCTCCGCTTCGGCTAAACATTCGTAAAAAATGCCAGTACTCAGCAAGGCTGAGTGATTCGCCCTCCCTGGCTCATCACCAGGCTCACTTCAGAACCCTTCGGGTTCATCAAGTACTTCCCGAACTCGCTTCGCTCGTTCTGGTCGCGCCAGTCCTGCCTCGCCCCGTTGGGCCTTGCCTGCGTATCAGGCATTTTTTTCTCACAGCCTGCGCATGGAGCGTTTTCCACTGAGGTAGGGCAAAGCCATTTAATGATATTTCACTCTCTCCTGATTTGTGGACAAACCCCATGCTGTCGCAACAGGTGAGCTGTGAAACAGCACAGGCTGCGCCCGCAGGGTGGCGGCACGGATGCCGCCAGTCAGCAGACTGGACTGGGATGTCCTGTCTGCTGACCGCCCGAGCAGTTTCACAAGCGAGGCTGTGTTTTGCGATAGCGGGGCGATTTTCTTTGCCCACTTTCTTTGTTCGCACAAAGGAAGTCGGGCGCCTTAGCCACGCAGTGGCGGGCGAAACCAATCTTAGATACACAAAACTTACTTTAACTATAAAGCGTATAGCGAAATCGTTTTTATATAGAAAACACACTTTAACCCAAAGACTGAATCAACCCCCTTAATTGCTCCTGATTCACCGGCTTGCTAAGAAACTCATCCATTCCGGCAGCAATGCAGGTGCTTTTGTCTTCAGTAGTGGCATTGGCAGTGAGCGCAATAATGGGTACATGACGATCATCGGTTTCATCTGCGCGCCACTGGCGGGTGGCTTCCAGGCCATCAAGTTCCGGCATGCGCATGTCCATGAAAACCAGATCGTAGGGCGTCTGATGCAAGGCATCTAAAGCCTGTTTGCCGTTTTCCACGTGATCCACCCGGTGGCCATCCTGGCGCAAAAATGTCGTGATCACCTTGGCATTGATCGGGCTGTCTTCGGCAACCAGAATGTGCAAAAAACGCGAGACCGTACTGGTACCTAAAGGTTTGTTTTCTTCCACCTGCGGATTGTCTGGTGACAGAACTGCCTGCAACATTTTCAACAGGCGATGTGCGGTGATCGGCAGCGTCAGAAACTGATCGTAGACTTCGCGCTCTGCCGATTTTATCTCGTGTAATTGCGCGAGGTGCAAAAGTTTGCACTGTTTGATTTTGTCACCGAACATGTCGTGCAGCTTGATTGCCAGCTGCCCGCAGGTATCACCGCATATCAGCTCACTCAATAACACAATCGGCCTGACCCCTTCATTAACGTGTTGTTGTAACTTATTGATCAAATCATCCTGCTGTGTATGAATCGTGTGTGCCCAGCACAACCCTTCGCAATACTTATCCAGGATCACAGCACTGGTTTTGTGCGATTCAAATATAACGAGCGGGTGGGATTCGGATAACAACGTAGTATCAATTTCTCGCGGAGGTTCAAACCGGCAGGGGATTTCCACCCAGAATGTGCTGCCCTTACCTACTTCACTGTCGACACCGATTTTCCCCTGCATCAATTTGACCAGGTTGGCCGAAATCGTGGTGCCCAGGCCAGTGCCAGATTGTTGCAGATTGTGTGCCCCACCAACCTGGTAAAAAGGTTCAAAGATTTGTTGCTTCTGCTCCTTGTTAAGACCCGGCCCTGTATCCTGAACCTCGATCCGGATCACCATTTTGTCCGCCTGCCGCTGTTGCGCTTCGGCCACCACCCGCAGGATCACTTCACCACGCGTGGTAAACTTCACGGCATTACTCACCAGGTTGAGTACAATCTGGCGCAGGCGTTTACCATCACCATAGATATAATCTGGCAACTCCGGGGCATAATCGAAAAACAGTTCAATTCCCTTGGCATTCGCACTGGCGGTAAACATCTGGGCCACGCCGAACAAGGTCTTGGGCAGGTTGATCGGTTCATCCTCAAGCTGATACTTGCCCGCCTCGATTTTGGATAAATCGAGTACGTCATCGATCAGGGCATTGAGTGCCGTGGAAGATTCCTGTAAAGCCGTAACATATTCACGCTGATCATGATTCAACTCGGTTTGATCGAGCAGACTGGTTACACCCACGATTCCGCTCATGGGTGTGCGGACCTCATGGCTCATGGCGGCAAGAAATTCGCTTTTGGCCTTGTTAGCCCGGGTGGCTTCATCCCGCGCATTTTTTAAGCGCCGTAACAGCATATCAAGATAAAACGGCATGATGATCAGAAACACAAAATAGGCGATCACATCATACAAATTGGAATACCAGGTATCGGTTAGCGACAACACGATACCAAATGCTATCAGGCTGCAAAGTGAGGCAACCAACAGAGGTCCGCGGCCATAGCGCAGGGAATAACTGACAAAATACCAGGCGTAAAACAGGAAGAAGGGACTGAATGGTCCATCCTCGGTAAACAGCATGGAGACACTGATCGCCGCAACATCAAAAAAGATGGTGATATAAGGCCGCAACCAGAAACGCGGTTTGTACAGTACGCTGACAAAAGCAACCGTGGTATAAAGCAGAAACGAAAGCGAGAAATAAATGAAAAAATTCCAGACCGGTTCATAATAATGTGTCCACATCGCCATACCGATAAACACGGATGAAGCCAGCCAGAAGCCATAACGAATGATGGAAGATGTAAATTCCGGACTGCGCCTGGCAACCCTTAAGTTTATTTTCATAACTGTTCCTGCTAACCTTACCGCCTTAATATCTTCGCACTCTTTACTGAACCAGGCGCATGACCGATTCATCCGATTATAATCCAATTGAAATCCAGGTTAACCCGGCACAAGACAAGTGTTCCCTGTGCACTGGCTCACTTTGTTGCAATTACATTACCCAGGCCATCGCCACGCCGCGCTCAATGCAGGATTTCGATACACTGTTGTGGCAACTGGCACACCATCAGATCCAGGCTTACAAGGATGAAGGCAGCTGGTACTTACTGATCTATTCACGTTGTCGTTTCCTGCAGGACGATGGCCGCTGTGGTATCTATACCAGTCGACCGCAGTTGTGCCGAAATTATAGTAGTGACTATTGTGAGTTCGATGGCCCGGCGGAAGAAGGCTTTGACTTATTCTTTGACGGTTATGAATCCCTGCTTGCCTATTGCCGTAAACGTTTTAAAAAGTGGGATAAGCGCTTCACGCCGCCGGTAGAATCTGCCTGAAGCTCTCAATTGCGTCAAACTCATCGATTGTTCTTGGCGGGGTCTTGCTGTCCGGATTAATCACCGACAGCAACCAGCGAATCCCGTAATCACGAGCGGAACGCAACACCGCCAGACTGTCATCGATCAACAGGGTGGTATCGTTATCAAACGGCAGCCGCTCCTTCAATTTATCCCAGAATTCCGGGTTTTCCTTTGGCATCCCGAATTCGTGCGAACAAATCACATGGTCGAGATGATTGTGCAAGGCTGTCCGGTCCAGTTTTAGCATCAGACTTTTCTGATGCGCATTGGTTACCAGGGCCAGGGTCTTGCCAGACTGGCGCACCTGCTCGAGAAATTCCAGAACAAACGGATGGATAGCGATGAGATGGTCCACTTCGGCCTTGAGTCGGGCGATATCCAGGTCCAGGGTCTCACTCCAGTAGTCGACGCAATACCACTCCATCGTGCCTTCCTTATTACGAAAGATTGGGAATAGCGCGTCTTTGGCATGTTCGACACTGATTTGGTGCTTTTCGGCATAACGTAGCGGTACATGTTCTCGCCAGAAATAATTATCAAAATGCAGGTCCAGCAGGGTGCCGTCCATATCCAGCAAAACCGTCTGTATTTGTTGCCAATCCAACATGATTCAATGACTTACTTAAATTTGCTAAGAGGTGAAAATTGTAGCACGTCGCCACCTTGGCGTACGTCAGTTACACAGACAACTGACCTGACCACCCCATATTTTTCAGATCTGGTCAGTTTTGGGCAACGGATTCGCGCGTAGTATTTGATGTGTAAAACTGGCAAAATTAATTAATAAGCCCATCACAGTTTTTCCACCACACAATCGCATGGCCCGATACGACCTCCAGGTATTACTCGATGGCGCCGTTGCCCTGGCCAAGGAAGCCGGTGAACGGATAATGACAATTTATAACCGGGACTTTTCCGTTGTCCAAAAGGATGACAACTCACCGGTAACCGAAGCCGACATGGCAGCGCATGCCGTGATCGACGATGGCCTGGAGGTGCTCGCCCCGGAATACCCCCTGTTATCTGAGGAATCTGCCGCGATCCCATTCGAGGATCGGTCACGCTGGGAGTATTACTGGCTGGTGGACCCCCTGGACGGGACGCGGGAGTTTATCAAGCGCAACGGTGAGTTCACCGTCAATATCGCCTTGATCCATGAACACCGTGCCATCCTGGGCGTGGTCTATGCACCCGCACTGTCCCTGTGTTATTACGCGGCGCAGAACCTGGGTGCTTATAAACAGGAAGGCGAGCAAACACCGGTCCCGATCAAGGTCCAGTCACATCATCGGGACAAGGTGATTGTCGCAGGTAGCCGCTCGCACCGCGGGGAATCACTGGAGCGCTTTCTGACCAATCTGGGTGACTATGAATTACTGAGCATGGGCAGTGCGCTCAAATCCTGCCTGGTCGCCGAAGGTACTGCGGACATTTACCCACGACTGGGGCCAACATCGGAATGGGATACCGCGGCGGCACATTGTATCGTCGAGGAAGCTGGCGGCCGCTTGACGAACATGCAGATGCAAGATTTACCCTACAACACCAAGGAAAGCCTGCTTAATCCCCACTTCTTCGTGTTCGGTGATACCAGCGTAAACTGGTCCGAATATCTCTAAAACTGTACAATGAACAACAGCTTGGCGAATTGTGATTAATGACTGCGACGTTCGTAAACCGCCATGATCGACTTCAGCTCGGCCAGGATGGCATCGCAATCCTGATGGTCTAATTTACGCAGTGCAGCAGGATAATCACCTGCCTGAATCGCATCAATATACTGATTTACTGCCTTACAACCATCTTCACAAAGTTTCTCGACGACGGTTTGTAATTCGGGTTTGAGCATAGTAAGAACACTTGGCCGAATGGGGCCTTTCAGTATAGTGGAAGACATCAACCACAACCACACCGTTCGTCGACTTACTACGTGCCTGCCATAACGCGCACTATTTCAGGTCAAAATTCGCCGTCACGGGATTAACACTGCTCCCATGGCAGTCCTTCAAACCGCCAGCCAGCCAGGGTGCTGCGGTGGTGCTGATCGTCCAGTTCGCCCTCGAAGCCGTCGGCAACATTGTAGACATTGCTCACGCCTTCACGCAGCAGCAGTTCCCCGGCTTCCCGCGAACGTTTGCCACTGCGACAAATCAACAATACCGGCACAGTGACACCTTCAGCGCTATGAGCCAGGCCGCCCAGCATCAGTTGTTTGATCTCACGGCTGAAATTCGGATTGATATTCCAGTCCGGTTCATCGATCCAGGGAACATTGATTGCACCCACCGGATGACCGATAAACAAAAACTCCATATGAGAGCGCACATCAACGAGCAAACCCTTGGGATTTTCCTGCAGCAATTCCCACGCCTGACGGGGACTGATGCTCTGAACCTGTTGATCACTCATGATCTTCATCCTGCAGTAAGGAACGGCCCCCCTGATATACAGTAATACTCTCAGGAATGACCACCATGGATTGGACAATGTGTTTATCAAAATATATAGCATAGATAATGATGTACTATTTATGCATGAATCCACATGACGGTGAAGCTCACACACACGAACCAGCAAAATTTCGTCCAGCTTGACAGACATCGCCGAAATTTGCTGTAGTGAACGATTGACTTGTTATGCCGAAATCCAGATCACCACAGCCAGCCAAAACCAAATATCCCTGGATACGTAAAAGCAAGGAGGCTTTACTTGATATGCGTATCTGTGACCTGGGTCTGCAGATCGATCAGAGCGCGATCATGCCGCAAATCCGGCAACTGTATAACGAGCTGGAACGCAAACATATGAGGATACGCCCGCATTTCTGGCTTTCAGACGAGTGGTATTGCCCGGATGGTATCCCCGGTGTCGCGGTTCCGTTCTTCCTTGCCCACCCGAAACTCAAACAACTGGAAATGGATTTCATGCTGGAAGTGGAAGGCGGGGATCCCCGTTGGTGCATGAAATTACTTCGTCACGAAACCGGCCATGCATTGTTGAATGCCTATAAACTCACGCAAGATCGCGGCTGGCGCAAAACGTTTGGCAATCCCAATGCCGCCTATAAAGACACCTATCTGCCCAAGCCCTACAGCAAACGCTATGTGATCAACCTGCCTGGCTGGTACGCGCAAAGTCACCCACACGAAGACTGGGCAGAGACATTTGCGGTCTGGCTTGATCCACGCTCCGACTGGAGTCATCGTTATCAGCACTGGCCAGCGCTGAACAAATTGCAATATGTAGACAATCTCATGCAGCGAGTGGCGCACAAAAGGCCACAACTTCGTAACAAGCTGACCGAATATCCCATCGAAAAAATAAAAATTACGTTGCGCCAGTTTTACGAAGAAAAACGCCAGCGCTACGGTCTCGACAGCCCTGAATTTTTCGATGTCGATCTACGCAAACTGTTCTGCGAAGCACACAGCCTGCCTCGCGGCACCAGGGCCTCACGATATTTGCGTAGTGTCGCCAAACCTACCCTGCATATAGTGGAAAAATGGACTGGCGAATATAAATATCGCATCAATGAAGTCCTCAAGGATATGGTCAAACGTTGTGATGAGCTGGGCCTGCATGCAAACCCCGACGATCCCGATCTGCTGCCAAACCTGATTGCCTGTGTGACCATGGTCGTTATGAATAAACTGCATAGCGGAGGATTTCATTTAACCCGATGAACAAACTTCGCGTACTGATGCTGACCCACACCAACTTGATTCCGCCCGATGATATAACGGACCGCGATGATCCGCGTCTGAATGATTGTCGCAGCGAGTACGACGTCAAAACCTCATTGCTGCACCTTGGACACGAGGTACGAGTAATCGGTATCGAGGATGACATCACCCCAATCCGCCAGAATATCGAGGAATGGCAACCACACATCGCATTTAACATGATGGAGGCCTTTGCCAATGATGGTGCACTCGATTATTACATCGTCAGTTATCTGGATATGGTCGGACTGCCTTATACCGGTTGCAATCCGCGCGGGATGTTACTCGCACGTGACAAATCGTTATCGAAAAAACTCCTGAGTTATCACCGCATACGTGTGCCCAAATTCGTAGTCTTCCCCCGTGGCAAGAAAGTTAGCCTGAAAAAGGCGGCGCAATTGCCTTACCCGATGATCGTGAAATCCACGGTCGAACAGGGTTCCGTCGGTATCGCCCAGGCCTCCTACGTCAGCAATCCCGAAGAGTTAATCGAGCGGGCTGAACAATTGTTTAGCATTGCCGAGGGCGATGCCATAGCAGAGCAATATATAGAAGGACGTGAACTGTATGTCGCGGTGCTGGGTAACACCCGACTACAGGTCCTGCCGATTCGCGAACTGGTATTCGACAATATTGACGAGCACATGCACCGCATTGCGACCTACAACGTGAAATGGAATGAAAAATACCGGGAACGCTGGGGCATCGATTACCAGTTTGCACGCAACCTGCCAACGGGTATGGCAGAAAAGATCAACGCCCTGGCTAAACGTGTTTACCGAATTCTGGATATGAACAGTTACGCGCGACTGGATCTACGTCTGACGGCGGATGGCAGGTTGTTTGTGATCGAGGCCAACCCCAATGCTGCAATCTCCACCGAAGATGATGTTGCCTTTTCTGCCGAGCGCGCCGGCATTATGTACGACCAGTTGATACAGCGGATCCTGAATCTCGGCCTGCGCTATCGGCGCAGCATGCACGATTAAATATTCACATCACGTTTTTCATCGAAGGTATTCAGTTTGCTGTGCATGCTCAAATGACCTTCGTGGATCGCACCGGTTTCCATGGCAACCACCGGGCAAACAAGGTTACCCTGAATGTGAGCACCATTGAGCACCTCGATTTTCTCCCGCGCGGTAATATCACCCTGTACTTTGCCGGCGACTACAACAATATCGGCCTTGATATGACCAACCCAGCGACCGGTTTCCGCAATCACTACCGCGCCCTGCACATCGCTTTCTCCCTGCAGCACGCCGCGCACCACGATGTTTTCACCGCCACTAAAGTTACCGGTGAAGGTACTACCCTCGCCAACCGATGAAGTAAAACGCACAACGGAATCCAGCTTTCTTCCCAGGACAACTTGTTTTTTGGCTGATGGCATAATGGCTACCTTGATGATTTCCTGCGATGATGTCGTCCTTGTTTATCGGCAGGCAGCTGCCTAAACTTAGCACTCTTGCCATGCCACTGTTTTTCACAAAAATGAAGCTAAGCCTTTCTTTTTCAAGGATATGACCGCAGTCACCGCCAATCCTGCACGCAACAAACGTTTACTTTTCGTCCCCCTGGCAGGGGTCAGATTTCATTGCTAGGCTGATCGCATGACAACACCAAATACCTATCCCCATACTGACGCGCTTGCAGATTTAAACACTGATTCCACCCTGCGTGAAAAACTAAAAAGTGCACACAGCGCAGTGCAAGAAACGTTTCCGTTTATTGCCCGCATCGCGATCGCCTTATACGATCCGCAGACGCATGTGTTGAAAACCTATCTGCATAGCAGCGGCGAAGATAATCCCCTTGAAAATTACGAAACCTCACTGGAAGACGCGCCTTCACTGAAACACATCCTGGAAGTTGGCCGCCCACGGGTGATAAACAACATGCTTACCTTCGAAAATGGCATACACGAACACACCCGCCGCCTGGGCCGCCAGGGTTATGCCGCCAGCTACACCCTGCCCATTTATCACAATGGCGCATTTATCGGTTTTCTCTTTTTCAATTCTTACCAGACAGAGGTATTCAGTGAAATCGTCCTGCGCGAAATTGACCTCTACGGTCACATGATCGCAATGATGATCGTAAATGAACTAACCTCAATCAGGACACTCAGCGCAGCGTTGCGTACTACCAGCCACTTGACCCACATCCGCGACCCGGAAACCGGTTCGCACCTGGATCGCATGTCACGTTACTCACGCCTGATTGCCATGGAACTGGCTAAAACACACCAGCTCGATGACGACTACATCGAACACCTGTTTATGTTCGCGCCTCTGCATGACATCGGTAAGATCGGCATACCCGATAAAATCCTGCTCAAACCCGGTCCACTCACTGCAGATGAACGTGAAACCATGAAAACCCACGCCCGTCTTGGGCGCGATATTATCGACAAGTTGCTGGCCAATTTTATGCTCGAGGGTTTCCACCATGTCGAAGTGTTACGCAACATTGCCGAGTTTCATCACGAGGCAATCAACGGAACGGGTTATCCCTCTGGCAAATTCGGTGATGAGATCCCGCTGGAGGCCAGGATTATCGCCGTGGCCGATGTGTTCGACGCCCTCACCAGCAAACGCCCTTACAAGGAAGCCTGGTCAAACGCTGATGCCTTCGCCACCCTCAAACAACTGGCTGGCGAAACTCTGGATGCTGCATGTGTCAATGCCCTGATGACCAGACAGGATGATATCGAAGAGATTCAACAACAGTTTCGCGAAGATATATATGGTTAGATGTGCCGGCGGTTGGGTTAGCCTGCCAATAGTTTTTCCACATCCGGCTCCGCCACAGGGTAAGCAAAACTGGCAGCAATCGCGAACAACTCTTCCAGCTTAGCGATATAGGCCTGCTCACTCTTTTCATACAAGGCAATCACCTTGCATGCCGGGGCATATTTTTGCAGGCTGTAGAGAAACACATCCAGGTTGCTGATGTTGACACCTGCGTAGTTGTTGCCGTATCCATAAAGAAAATCTGCCACCACCAGATCCGGTTTATGGATTTTTAATTCCTGAATTGCCTTACGTACCGAGGTCAACTGAATTTCCGTGTAACCATAACGCTGAAACAAAGCCGACAGATTCGGGTGTGCAGCAGATTCGATAATGGAATAAACGATCATGCCTGTATGCGAGAGCTATACAGCTGTAAACAAAGCCGTTCCTTGTCGCGGCGTGAGAGTTTTTTAATTGCTATCTCACGACGCAGGGCCTGTGATCGTGAATCACAGGGTTCTGAATACACCAGTTCAACTGGTCGGCGCGCACGAGTATAACGCGCAGCAAGATGACTATTATTGTGTTCGTCGATACGCTTCGTCACATCGCGCGCGATACCGGTATACAGTGTCGCGTCGGCACAGCGTACAATATAGACGTACCATGAGTTCACTGTGTTAATCATGGCCCAAGTATATGCAAGTTGCCTGGCAAAACCCACACACTTGTCAGACGCTATACGCCGGTACTGTCCTTGCCCGCTCAGTTGACATCCGCGCATGATCGCGCTGGACATGCACCCGCTGCGTGCGCATAATCCGCTCACCCGCACGAGAAATATATGCAACTCATCCCCCAGGATCATCCCGCTACACTTGAGCCCGACTGCACGCGGATTGCCACGCACTTGGCGCAGCAGGGCTGGTACGTCTGTCCCAACTTCCTTGACGCCGAGACGGTCAAGGCCCTGCGCCAACAAATGTTCCAGGCATGGCAGGCCGGTCAGTTTCGTCATGCCGGAATTGGTCGCGGAGACAGTTTTAAAATCAGGCCGCAGATACGCAACGATCAGGTGATGTGGCTGGACCAGGCATCTGCCACTGAATCCCTGGCAAGTTACTTTGCCGCACTGGAAGACCTGCGCACGAGCATAAACCGCCAGCTCTACCTCGGTCTATTCGACTATGAGGCCCACTATGCCGTCTATCCCCCGGGCAGTTTTTACAAAAAGCATCTGGATCAATTTCGGGGTACCGGTTTGCGCACCATTACCACCACCTTTTATCTCAACGACAACTGGTTACCCGAGCACGGCGGGCAACTGCGCCTGTATACTAACCCCATTGTGCCGACAGAATTTATCGACATCCCGCCTGCAGCCGGGACCCTGGCGACCTTTCTGAGCGCGGAGTTTTTACACGAAGTGCTACCGGCGAAACGAGAGCGTCTGAGTATCACCGGCTGGTTTCGCCGGCGCGAACCGTGAGTTGCGTCGCGGGAACGATACACCGGGGTGCCGGTCTTTAGTTTACTGGAACCGCCTGTCTCATATAATCGGCATAACAAGCCGATACACAGGGAGATCACCGTCGCTGCGTCAGGCACAGTACCGTGCTCACGGTCTTACCACATTAATAAAATGGATTAAGCACTCGCATTACAATGGCAGGCAATAACCAACAAGCCCCCATCACCCCGGTCGTGACCATCCCCGGTTACAAGATCATGGAAGTCCTTGGCAAGGGCGGGATGGCCATCGTTTATCTCGCAGTACAGGAGAGCATTGGCCGCAACGTCGCACTCAAGATCCTGGCACCCGATCACAGTGACGAGACATTCTCCGACCGGTTCCTGCGCGAGGCCCGCATCGTCAGCCAGCTGACCCACCCCAACATCATCACCATTTACGATGCGGGAGTGCATCAGGGCTATCACTACATGTCCATGGAATACATTCCGGGTAAAAACCTGACCCAGGCCCGTGACAGCCTGACGCGCGCACACAAAATCGACATCATCAAACAGATTGCCCTGGCGCTCGACTACGCCGGGAAGAAAGGCTATGTGCACCGCGACATCAAACCGGAAAACATCATGTTGCACAATGACGGGCGCGCCATCCTCACCGACTTCGGCATCGCCCGCGATCAGGACGTCTCGCGTGGTCTGACCCAAACCGGCAAGGCCATCGGCACACCCTATTTCATGAGCCCCGAACAGACCAAGGGTCTGGAGGTGGATCACCGCTCAGACATATACAGCCTGGGCATTGTCCTGTTCCAGGCAGTCGCCGGTCACGTTCCCTTCGATGGACCATCGCTGGTTGCCATCGGGATCAAACATATCTCAGAACCGATCCCCAGCCTGCCGCCCGGAATGGAGATCTTCCAGCCGATCATTAATAAGTGCATGTCCAAAGATCCTGCGCACCGATATCAAACTGCCAGTGAACTGTATAACGCCCTCAGTGCCATCTCTGAGGCACAACTGGATTTCATTGAAGCCAAAGCCAGGGCCCTGAAAAATACGACGGTCTCGCATACCTCGCAGACCATATTCGAACAACCATCTGTGGAGATCCTCGCGGATTCGGCTGCCCGGCCGTTACCGGTCAGCAACCCCATGCCAAAGATCCGGGCAACACGCGTCTCCGTCCCCATCGATATCACCGATACCGATGAATTCAAACTATTACGTCGACGCCGGCGTGGCGGTCTCTGGCTGCTGGTGCTGCTGACACTAGCCGCTGCAGGTTATTACCAGCAGGATGTCTTGCTCAAGCTCTGGCAGCAACAACTGCAACCAGGCTTGGCAGAATACCTGCCCGTGTTGCAATCCGGCACTCCGCCAGCTGATGCCAATCCCTCGACAGCGGTTGCCAAAACAACAACCACGCTGCCGCCTACCTCCTCCGTCGTAACCAGCGTACCAGCGACAACCACAGACAGCGGCACCGATTCCAGCCCGGCTGCTGCGTCCAACACCACACCAGCTGTACAACCGACAGATAAAACACCGCAAGATGTAATTGCCGATGTCCAGTTACATCGAGACAAACTGCGTATCAATCCGGATGACCCCGACGCACGCGCCGGTATCGAACAGGATCGCCGCTGGTTTCGCGACAAACTGGAACAGGCGCTGGCGAACAAGGATGTAAACACGTCGCAACAGATTCTCAGTGCCTTCAAACGTAGCTTCCCCCGCCTCGATAAACTCCCGGCCATTGCACATGTTGAGCAACGCCTGCAAGGCATCAAACAGTTCAATACGCATATGGAAAAGGCGCGGGTGTATATGGCGGCCAACGCCGTTGCCAAACCACAGGGGGCAAATGCGTTGGGAGAATACCTCGCCGCTTCGCGCCTCGATCCAGCTGATCCCGCTGTCCATCAGGGCCTGCAGTCAATTGCGCATTATTTTTACACCAAGGCCAGGACTGCCCAAAGTGAAAACAGACTGGCGGACGCCGTCGACAACGTGGCCAATGGCCTGCAGGCTGTGGCAGATGACCCGGCACTGCTGGCCCTGAAAGCTGAACTCGACAATGGCATTCAGCAGGCACAACAACTCGCGCAACTACTGCAACAGGCCAGTGCCTTGATGCGCAAGGATCAGGTGATTGATCCAGCTGGGGCCAACGCCTATCAACTGTATCGCGAAGTTTTGCGCCGCGACCCGCATAACCCGACTGCACTTGAGGGCCTGCAGCAGGTACAACTCTGGCTGATTAGCCGCATCCAGGGCCTGGTGGATAAGCAACAGTACCTGCCAGCGCGCGATCTCCTCAAACGTGCTCAGGCAGACTTCCCACAGAGTAAAACCTTTGACCCCTTGCAAACCAAAATTAATAAAGCCATTGATGCCACCTACCCGAAGGTGACTCATATCGAATTCGGTGCCACACCCGTGAGCAAACTCAGCGGTCACAGCAACCTCGACAAACTGGCACCAGGGC